>DUQE01000090.1 GCA_012837925.1 Bacillota bacterium | reverse complement strand
TTTAGGGATTTCCAATTTGGCTATGCCGGAGCGATGTCTATGTTCCTATTCGTTGCCATTATCACGTTAGCACTCATTCAGTCCAAAGTGCTCTCTGGCGATGTCGAGTATAAGGGTTAGGTGATGAATATGAGAAAACTTCGAGCATCTCACATCGGCATGGGTTTTGTGTACTTGATCCTGATTACGGCGGCCGTGATTTCGTTGATTCCTCTCTATTGGGTCTTTACAACCTCGATCCAACAGCCGGAGGAAGTGCAGATCATGCCTCCACGGTTTATTCCTTCTGTCATAAGCAAGTATCTACCCTTGCGTCTCAGTGGCGACCAGGAAAGCGCTACTGCTCTGGTGGATGGGGCTCTCGAGAGCTATCGGCTTCTTTTTAAGAGTACGAGGATTACACGCTGGTTCACCAATAGCTTGATTATTTCCCTAACAGCAACAGCAGGCATCCTCTTACTGGACTCCATGGCCGCTTTTAGCTTTGCCAAGAAGCAGTTTCCAGGAAGGGACCTTCTCTTCTGGATCATGATCGGTACGATGACGATTCCTGGTCAAGTTCTCTTGGTTCCTCTGTTTATGGTCGTTAGGGAACTTGGCGTGGTCAACACTCCCTGGGCCATCTTACTACCCCAGTTGTCGATGGTCTTTGGTGTCTTTTTGCTCCGGCAGTTCATGATGACAATTCCCAGCGAACTAATCGAAGCGGCCCGTATTGATGGAGCCGGTGAGTTTGGGATCTACTGGCGAGTGATGCTGCCTCTGTCCAAGCCAGGACTGGCCACGCTGGGCATTCTCACGTTTACCTCGAGTTGGAACTCTTTCTTATGGCCGTTGATTGCTGTACAGAAATCCGAATGGTTTACGCTGCCGGTCGGTCTTAAGACGCTTCAAGATCAAAATCTGGTCAACTATGGCCTCTTGATGAGCGGCGCTGCGATTGCGGCCGTGCCAATGATCATCATCTTCCTTTCTTTCCAGAAGTACTTCATTCGCGGACTAACACTAGGCGGGGTGAAAGGTTAATGGGTAAGACCTTATCGTTAGAAGCAAAAGTCGGTCAGTTGTTGATGTTTGGTTTTGCCGGACCCACAGTGTCACCGCACATCAGAGAATTCATTGTGAAACACAATCTGGGCGGAGTGATTCACTTCGCCCGTAATGTAGAAAACCCAACACAACTCGCGCAGCTCAATCAAGAGTTCCAACGCTTGGCGAAGCAATCGCCGAGTGGTATGGGACTTTTGATTGCTGTTGATCAAGAAGGCGGTACTGTCGCACGTCTGACAAAAGGAGTAACTGTCCTGCCAAGTGCCATGGCTTTCGGAGCCACCGGTAGCACAGAAATCACAGAACAGGCCTGCGAGACAGCTGGTCGAGAACTACTGGCCACCGGCATTAATATGAACTTGGCCCCGGTCGTTGATGTGAACAATAACCCGCTTAACCCTGTTATTGGCGTCCGTTCCTTTGGAGAAAACCCCGCAGACGTAGCCGGATTCGGTGCCGCGGCGATTCGCGGCTATCAAAAACATGTCGCAGCAGTAGCCAAACACTTTCCTGGTCACGGCGATACCGATCTTGACTCACACTTGGCCCTCCCCGTGATCAAGCATAGCAGGGCGCGCCTTGACGAGGTTGAGTTGGTTCCTTTCAAAGAAGCAATCGCCCAAGGAGTCATGGGCATCATGACCGCGCATGTGGTCTTTCCTGCGATCGAGAGTACCCCGGGACTTCCCTCCACTCTTTCCTACCAGGTCCTAACCAAGCTGCTCCGGGAAGAGCTGGGTTATGATGGCTTGATCATGACTGATTGTATGGAAATGGCGGCGATTAAAGAGACATACGGAACCGTGGAAGCAGCCGTGATGGCGATCGAAGCCGGTGCAGACATGGTATTGATCAGCCAGACTGAAGAATTGCAGACCCAGGCCTTTGAGGCTCTTGTATCAGCGGTGAAAACAGGAAGAATTTCGGAAGAGCGCATTGATCAGTCCCTAGAACGGGTACTGAAGGCGAAGGAGAGGCTCAAATGGGAACAGCCCAGCCTCAATATTGTTGGGTCTCCTGAGCATATCGAGGTCGTCCGAGGAGCAATTCAAAAGAGTATTACCGTCGTTCGGGACGACGACAATCTACCCCTTGGCAATGAACGAGTGCTCGTCATCGAGCCTGCGAAAAAGGCTGCTAACATTGCAGAAGACGTCTTAATGAACATGGGGACGTTGTCCCTTGCCCTGCGAGCACACGGCCTTGTCCATGTAGACGAAATCGGGGCCGAGGAACATGACGCGATCTTGGCCAAGGCCGAAGAGTATGGCAAAGTCATTATCGTAACATCCGACGCCCACCGTAATCCAAGCCAGGCGGAGCTCGTGCGTAATCTAATGGAACGCTGCCCGAGCCTGATTGTTGTGGGAAGCCGCACACCCTATGAACTTTCGGCATTTCCTGAGGTAACCACGTATGTTGCGGCCTACGGCAGCCGACCTCTGGTATGGGATGAGGTTGCCAAAGTGTTATTGGGGAAGACCAAGGCCCTTGGTAAGGTACCCGTTTCTGTAGAGTAAGGAAAGAAAGGCTGGGCAGAATATGGAGCGTTTTGCGATAGGTCTCATGTCGGGTACATCACTCGATGGTATTGATGCAGCACTGGTGCGCCTCGTGGGCGAAGCGGATATCACACTGGTGGAGTTTATTTCCGTTCCTTATAACAGTGAGCAAAGGGCAAAACTTTTGCGTTTGTGCCAGCCTGGGCAGGCGACAGTAGAAGATATCTGCTCGATGAACTTCAAACTCGGCGAACTATTTGCCGAAGCGACCTTAGAACTCTTGCACAAAGCACAGTTCTCGGCCGAGCAGATCGCTGTGATCGGTTCGCATGGTCAGACAATCTACCATATTCCCGGCGAATCTACTCTCCAGATTGGCGAACCCTCCATCATCGCGCAGCGTACAGGCATTACCACTGTGGCTGACTTTCGCCCCGCCGATATTGCCGCCGGAGGTCAAGGAGCCCCACTGGTACCCTACTTTGACCAAATCATTTTTGGTGAGCAACATGCATCGTATGTAACCGCCGTGCAAAATATCGGAGGCATCGGTAACGTGACCGTCGTGGGCAATGGTACCGAAGCACTGCCCTGGATTGCCTTTGATACCGGCCCGGGTAACATGATAATCGATGCGGTGGTGCGCTCTGTAACCGAAGGAACCATGACCTATGACAAGGACGGTCAAATGGCAGCACAAGGAAGGGTTGATGCATCCTTGCTCGAGACGTTGATGCAAGATCCCTACTTCAGCCAGCCACTACCCAAGACAACAGGTCGCGAACGGTATGGCTCTGCGTTTACTTCCCAACTCCTTAAAGAAAGTGCACTGTCACCGCAGGATCTAGTGGCTACGGTGACCGCATTTACAGCGGAGAGTATTGCTGATCAGTATAGGCGGTTTATTCTTCCCTATGTCACAATTGACCGTGTTGTCATAGGGGGAGGAGGGAGCCGCAATAAGACCCTCCTTAAGATGATCCAGGAGCGTCTCGATTGCCCTGTTTACGTACATGAAGACTTTGGTATCTCTAGTGATGCCAAGGAAGCCATGGCCTTCGCAATGCTCGCAGATGCAACGCTGCGCAGGGCTGCGAACAATGTTCCGCGGGCGACAGGAGCCAAGAAGCCAGCAGTACTTGGCAAGATTGTGCTTCCTGGTGAATAGAAGTCTGGAGAGGAGCAAGTATTGATGAGTTTAAAGTCTTTTAGGCTTGTGGAAGAGTTTGTGCAAGAACGCAACGCATCCGCCGCTGTGGCCTTGGTCCATCACAAAGGACGTCAATACGGACCTGTGGCGTTTGGGCATACCGCTTTCTTCCCTGACGCACCAGCCGTCACGAAGGATACGATCTTTGATATTGCCTCATTGACAAAAGTTGTAGGTACAACCACCATCACGTTGATGCTCCTGGAAGATGGGCTCTTTGATCTACGTACGGAACTCGGCGATCTGCTGGGCGATGTACCCAGGGATAAAGCGTCCATCACAATGGAACAGCTTCTGAGCCATACCTCCGGTCTTCCAGCCTGGGTTCCCCTTTATCTTAATGCTAAGGAGCCTCGCGATGTCATCGAACAAGTGCTAGCCTGTCCTTTGGAGTACACACCAGGCAGCCAGGTGGTTTATTCCTGTCTGGGCTTTATTCTGTTGACGCACATTATCCAGACCTTAACGGGATTATCCCTCGATGCTCTGGTTAAGGAAAGGGTGATTCAACCCTTGCAGATGGACGACACCTGCTACAATCCGCCTAAAGACGTGCATCCCAGAGTGGCCTATACAGAATGGTGCCCTAGATCTAAGCGATTCCTGAGGGGAACCGTGCATGACGAAAACGCTCAAGCCATGAATGGGATCAGTGGTAACGCCGGGCTTTTCTCGACTGCTGAGGACCTGAGCAAGTTTGCCCGCATGATCCTAGACGGAGGCCGCACGGGTGACCAGGTGCTCCTCAGCCAAGCAACACTAGCGTTGTTGGAAAACTGCTATACGAAAGGGATGAATGACCGCCGCACCCTTGGATGGATGCTTTATAACCAGCCTGGTTCATCGGGCGGAGAGCTCATGTCTGATTCTGCCATCGGTCACACCGGCTTTACCGGTACTTCGCTGTGGATCGATAAAGCACAGGATCTTTTCGTGGTTCTACTCACGAACCGAGTACATCCTGTGCGTACGAATGAAGCGGTCTTCCGTTTGCGTCGCGAGTTCCACACTGCTGTTGTAGCGGAACTAAGCAGTTGACGTTTCGCAGCAAGTCAATTCCGCTGGATTTTTTCTAAGGCTTCTATGATGCTTGCATAAATCTTAGCTGGGAGTTCTTGCTGCTCCTGACGCCCCAAGCCTTTTGTTGGCACTGCAGGCAAAATTTTTACGATGATGGTGGTGGGCTGGATGGTATCATTCTTTTCACCCATCACCTTCCACGTGCCGTCGATGACCACAGGTACAATAGGTATACCGGTCGAAAAGGCAGGTCTGAAGGCACCCCGCTTGAATTCCCCTGTTTGTGGTCCCGAACTGATGATTCCCTCGGGATAAATGACCACACTGCGCCCCTCCTCAATGACCTCTTTGGCCTTTTCCAAGGCCGTGTAGTTCTGCCTAACATTGTCCCTTTCCAGGTAAACCGTATAAGCGAACCTAAACCATATGCTGAAGATGGGGAACTTCGAGGCTGCGCTCGAAGCCACAAAGGCCTTCGGTTGACGAACATAGGCTAGGAGCACCGCACTATCAAAGTGACCTTGATGATTGCTCACAAAGAGTACAGGCTCTGACGCAGGAATGTTCTGCAGTCCCTGGATCTCAACGCGCGAACCAGAGAGCCAAAGCATGATCCGGGCAAGGAAAGCCAAATAGCCATCGGTAATGGCGTCTCGCACCCTGTGTAGGTTGAATAGGCTAGCGAGTGCCGCGAGACCCAGGAGCGGAAGGCCCAAGACGATCAACACCCAGCTACAGAAGAAAAACAGTTGCTTGCGCATTATCGAGCCCCCCGAAAATGAAGGAAATCATCTACGATGGCCTCTGCCACCTCCGCACCAAACCACCCTTCGCCTTCCCCAATCTGAGGATAGAGGCGATTTAGAGCCTCCTTTTCCTCCGGCGAAAGTTCGGCAAAGTCCATGACAGCACGGTCCATTTCAACGCAAACCAGTTTGTGATCACCATCACTGCGCATGAAACAACCAACGATCTTGACTTGCTCCTTGTCGCCCAGGGCATAGGGCTTGGATGACATGAGAATAACATCCAAATGGCGTCCTGGGGGTGTTCCTGATTCTTTCAGCCAACCATAGGGATAGGGAAATCCTCTGGCCGAAAGCAGACTTTCGTACTGCGTTTCCACGAAGCTGTTTGTCGCAGGATCGTATTTCATGCGTTTGTTATAGTCTCGCGTTTGCTCCACAACAACATGAAAAACCGGATCGATTTTCACGACTTTGCGATCATAGGTAACCAAACCATTGGTTTCGGTCTCCACATCTGTCAGTTGCGTGTAAACCGTTGCTGACAGGCCCTCGCCGATTAAAGGCTGAACCTCTTCTTGCAGGAGCTTGGCATAGGCCCCTTGGAACGCGCCCTTCTCTTTGAACTTCTTATAGCCAAACTCCTTGGACTTATCCCACACATGCCCTGCAACGGGCAAACTGTATCCACCAAACTCGGAGATAACCCAGGGTCGGTCTTTGATTTTCTTCGGTTTTTTCAGCTTCCTAAAGTAGATGTGAACGCTTCTGAGATCATCCGCTCCTTGATCGTGCCAGCCACTGGCGTGATCCACCCACCGGGTCGGATCGTACTCTTTTGTCCACTTCGCAATACGTTCGGCGTCGAACTGGCCCCAGGCTTCGTTGAAGGGGACCCACATGGCAATGGAGGGGAAATGGTACAGAGCGTCGATCATTTCCTTGAGTTCCTTTTCAAAGTTCCTTCGACTGCCCTCATCCTGACGCCCCACTCTGGCATACTTGTTATCTCGAATCGTCAGTCCGCTGGCAACCATGGGAATGATTCCGTTGAGTACTATATTGACGTTCTTTCCACCACTAATCATGTCTTGCCATACAATGAGGCCCAACCTGTCACAATGATAATACCAGCGCGCCGGCTCCACTTTGATGTGTTTTCTGGTCATGTTGAAGCCGAGCTTTTTTGTCAGCACAAGATCGTACTGCAAGGCTTCATCTGTCGGAGCTGTATAAAGTCCGTCAGGCCAGTAGCCTTGATCGAGGACCCCATGCTGAAAGAGGGGTTTGTTGTTCACAAACAGACGCTTTATGCCTTTTTCATCCCGGGCTATACTGTACTTGCGCATTCCAAAGTAACTGGTAATGCTGTCCAGAAGCGCTTCTTGATCTCGCAGCTCGATTCTTAGATCGTATAAGAACGGTGAATCGGGTGTCCAGAGCTTTGAGTTGGGCATCTTGAGGTCTACTACGTCATGGATACTTCCCCTGCATGATGTAATCGGTGTCTCACCTTCCAGAACGGTGACTTCGATCTGAAGGTCTCGAAGAGTACGATCATCTGCACTACCTTGATCTTCTATGCATTCAACACTCACCAGGACTCGTTCGTTGTCCAGATCCGGTGTAACGCGGTGCGATTTGATGAAGGTCCTGGGAACAGGCTCTAGCCAAACAGTCTGCCAAATGCCCGATACTGCTGTGTAGAAAATGCCTTGGGGGTTTAGGGTTTGCTTTCCCCTTTCCAGCCCGTGTACGTCTGTTCCATCCCAAACCGAGACGACGATCTCGTTTGTGCTTTGGCTATCGTCGGTGTCACATCGGATGTGTTCGGATATATCGAAGGAAAAGGGGTAATAGCCTCCGGTGTGCTCGCCCACGAAGTTTCCGTTAACCCAGACTGTTGCCTTCCAATCGACGGCTCCAAAATGCAGTAAGACCCTTTGCCCTTCCCACTCTTGCGGTATGGAAAACGTCCTCCGATACCAGAGGAGTTCGTCAGGCAGCAGGGCCCGTTTCACGCCAGAGAGGGCGGATTCGATGGGAAATGGCACAAGGATCTTGCCGTCATATCTGGATTTTGCCTCTGGAAGTTCCGCGGCCTCGGACTTACTTATGGCATAGTCCCATAGACCATTAAGGTTCAGCCAAGATGCTCTGACCATTTGAGGGCGAGGATACTCAGGAAGAACGTTATGGATATCGATTTCTTCGGCCCACTTTGTCATCAGGCTTTCCTTTGCAGGTTTGTGGGTGTTTTCCATCACATTTGCCATGTCGTTTTCCTTTCTGTCAGTTATTGGACCCTTTTGCTCTTGTCACAGTAATCAAGGGGAGTATGGACGTGATACTGATCAGGCCGGCCACAGGGAAAAGGAGGGGCGTTGGGATGAATCCGGTTTCACCATGCAGGACTGTGGGGACGCCGAATGTGCTGACCAGGAAGGAACCAATGGACGGTCCGATTAACATGGGTATGGCCACGTTGAAGACCATCCGGATACCTTCGAACTTCCCCCTGCTGTTTTCTGGTAGTAGGTTTTTGATCCATGCTCCAGTTGATAGAGTATAAACGACTAAACTAATGTAGAGCAGGCTGCCTGTTATGGCTAATACTGGTACCGACCGAGACAGGGAGAACAGGATAAGTCCTGCACAAAGTAAGAAGGGCGATAAGAACGCCAACTGGTTGATGTAGCCCCGATCCGCCAGCCTTCCCGCGGGAACCGCGATAAGGATAGATACTAAGACGGCAACAGCCGATATTACTCCCACCAGGGATTTTGAGATATGCAGGTAGTTGTTGAGATAGATGATCTGGTAGGGCAAAAACACTTGGAAGCCAATGGAGAAGAGTGCTACAGACGAGAAGATTAGGAAAAGCTCTCGATTTGCTTTGATTGTGTGTAGGCTAAATCCGTCAAACATGTCGACGATAAGATGCTTTCTACTCTCCCTTGGCACCCTTTGCAGGGTCCGGGAATCCTTCAGCATTGCGCCGCCAATGAGTCCTAAGAGGCTGACCACAACCCCCAAAGAGATGAAGAACGTATAATACCCGAAACGGTCGATGATGACTCCCGACAATCCAGCACCAATCAAGGCCGCTAGGAGTGGAAACGTGGAGATAACAGCAGTAAGCCTACCCCGGTTCGATGTATTGGAGATATCGGTCGTCCAGGCGTTGTACGCGGCGTCATACGCGGTCGAACCAAAGAAGGTCATGACAGCATCAGCCAGAATCACGGCTAGAACAGCCAGGCTTACGTTTTGGACAGAAGCGGTTGTTGGAAAGATCGCCGTGGAAATTCCCCAAAGGATGTAGCCATACAGGATGAACGGTTTGCGCTTTCCAACTCTGTCGCTGAGTGTCCCCATGACCAAAGTAGTCAGGGTCGCGGTAACGGCGCTCACGGCCACCATCCAGGCGATGGGCTTTGGATCGGGGGTAATGGTGTCAAAGACAAAGGTATTAAACCATGAGTTCTCCACGTTCCAAGCGATTTGTCCAGCAAGACCAAGTAAGACGATGACAAGCCAGTTTCTTCTTCCTATTTCTGCGCTCTCCATGTATGAATACGGCACTCCCCTCATAGCCCTGCAGCCCTTTTCCATGGATTTCCACAAACAACCTGCTCAATCCTGCTTGTCCATTGTTGAGGTGGATCATGTTAAGGGGGACGTTAAGGGGGACAGACCCCGTTAACACCGAGTTAACATTAAGATTGTTAACGGGGTCTGTCCCCCCTAACACTGAGTTAACATTCCAACTACGTCGACTAACTCCCCAAAGCTTCGAATGACGAAACCAGGCATGCAACTGGCAATCGTCAATCCGCTGTAGTCGCTGGCATTGAGATCTCGTTGGATTCCACGGGAAACCAGCTCTTCCATCTGTGCGTGACTTGTTCTTTCCCTGATGGGTAGTGCAGCAACACTAGGGGGCAAGTCATGACACACCCACACCGAAGTGGCTCCAACCTGATTAGCACCCATGATATCGTGAATGATCATGTCCCCCACATGGATGTGTGGACCTGGGTAACGTTTTTGGGGCTGAAGAAAGAACTCCCGGTGCGGCTTAGCCGTTCCACTCACCTCGGGCGTAAAGATCGCATCGAAAAAGTCTGCCACCCCTAGAGCCTGCAGTACGGGAAGCTGGTACTTGCGAAACCCGTTGGTCAGGACTACTAGATTGTGATTCACAGACCGCAAGAACTCTAAAGTCTCGGGAACCTCGGGATAGACATATATATGCCCGGGAACGGAAAACCGTCGAACTAACGCCGCGATATCGATGGGTTCAGTAAATCCAAGACGTCTGGCCACCAAGGACACGATTTCATCCCAGTTATACGCATCGACCATTTTACCCAGGGCCATGCGGGATCGGGCTTCTGCAATGATTGGCTCCAAGATCTGCTGGTGCGAAAGCCCTGTCTTTTCACCGATTCGCCGAGTTACCTCAGGAAAAACCCCTGTAGAGAAGGGGTTTTTCATCACAACACCATCTAAGTCAAATGTCAGGAGCATAGGTTAGTCCTTTCTATGTGCTTACCCTTTCAGAGCACCAACCGTTATACCTTTAAGGAAATACTTCTGGAACATGAGGAAAATCATGATCATAGGTATTGCCGCATATGTCGCCCCGGCCATCAGCAATCCGTATTGCATGGGGAGTTCTTCCTGGAGGAGAGCCAATCCCACGGGCAGTGTACGCATCGCGGAGGAATTTGTGATGATCAGCGGCCATAAAAATTGGTTCCATTGGCCCATAAAGGTAAAGATCCCAAGCACCGCCAATCCGGGCTTGGCCAAGGGTAAGATGATTTGTGTAAATACTCCCCACTCCCCACAACCATCGATCGTAGCCACTTCCAGCAGATCGGTAGGCAGCGTAGAAATGAACTGCTTCATCAGAAACACACCAAAGGGACCTGCGATTCCCGGAAGAACGAGTCCCCAATACGTATCCAGGAAGTCGAGCCGGCTCATGATCAGAAAAAGCGGAACCAGAGTAACTTGGGCTGGAACCATCATCGATGCAATGTATAGGTAGAACAGAATGCTTCCACCGGGGAACTGTTTCTTGGCAAAGGCATACCCCGACATCGCACAAGTGAAGAGCTGGACGCCAGTTATGATCAGTGAGATACCCAGGCTGTTGGTGGTCCAACGGATGACATAGGGCCGCTCCAAAAATCGTCCGAAATTGAGGAATGTGGGGTTGGCAGGAAACCACTCGGGTGGGAATGTAACCGTCAGGGTTGGCTGCTGAAGCGCAGTCACGAGCATCCAATAGAGTGGAAGTAGCGACGCGACAGCGGCTATCAGAAGTAAGGAAAATGACAGATAATGCCCCGGGCGGGTCTTTTTATCCTCAACTAACATGATTTCCCCCCTAGTATTCTACTTCCTGCCCCAGCCATCGGAACTGTACCAGGGCAAAGACCGCTGTGATCACAAACAATACCATGGCCATAGCCGAGGCCGGTCCAAACTGAAACTGCTTAAAAGCTGTATCATAGATCATATAGACGATGGTTGTGGTGGAGAACTGGGGCCCTCCTCTTGTCATCAAGTAGATATTGGTGAACACCTGGAACGAGTTGATTGTTCCCGTGACTACAAGATAGAGCAAAGTCGGTTTTAGAAGTGGCAACGTGACGCGTAAGAAAACTTGCGCAGGCCTGGCTCCATCGAGTTCGGCCGCTTCGTAGAGATACATTGGGATTCCATTCATTGCAGCGGAAATGAGAACGATCGAAGACCCCCCACCCATGACAACCTGCATGAGTATTAACGAAGGCATCGCTGTTAATTTGTTTCCGAGCCAAGCCACTGGATCTACGCCCAAAAAGGCTAAGAGGTAATTGAGTAGACCAAAGGGTGGGTTGTAAATCCAGAGCCAAATCATGGAGAGGATTACCGCCGATGTTACATGCGGAAGATAAAAAGCCGCCTTAAAAAATGTTTGTAATGGTTTGCGAAAAGGAAAGATCAGGGCCGAGATGATCAAAGCTTTACCCAACCACAAAGGTACAACGCCGAGCGTGTAATACGCCGTGTTTACCACAGCCTTCCAAAAAACCGGATCGGCGAACACCCTTACATAGTTGGCAACGCCTACAAACTCCACTCCCCACCATTGATAATCTAAGAGGGACAAAACCATGGACCAGGCGACTGGCAGGAGAAAAAACACGCAGTAGAGCACCAGGTGCGGTGCAACGAAGAAGTAGGCCCATCGTGCTTTAATAATCCTCGTCCCAAAATGGCGCAATGATGTCACTCGAGCCACCCCCTTATGCGGAGTTCAAAGCACTCCTAGGGGCCCTTGACGAGACCCCCGGGAGTGTACAAACGTCCATACGTTCTTAACGGTCGAACAGTACGCGGTTGGCCTCGCGAGCAAAGTCTTCAAGAGCTTGCTCTGGTGTTTTTGTCCGGGAAAAGGCTGCTTCAAAGGCCGCCTGCAAGAATGGTTCTGCAGGAGAAAAGTTGACATCCGAGCTACCGAAGTAAGGTACACCATGGTCGATGGCCTGCATGTAGACACTGATCTCGTCAGCAAACTTACTTCCCTCGTAGATCACTTCGTTCACGGACTTACGTGCAGTCACGTACAAGAGCGTCTTTAGTGCAGCCGTATTCTCAAAGTTCGTTAGGAAGTTGGCAAATTCCATGACTTTGTCGAGTTTTTCAGGATCGTCCTGTCGAAATACGATAAAGCCTCCACTGGTATGATGCGCCATTTGCCCAACCTCCGGCAGATGGGGATACGGTGCGATGTGTACATCGAACGCGTTTTGCAGCTGGCCTTCATTCACATAACGGTCAATTCTTCCGATTTCATAGGGTCCACCATAGCCGATGGCTGTTTTTCCCTGATGAAAGAGTCCAATGACGTCGTAAATTCCCATGCCTTCAGCCCCACGTGGTGCAATCTCATATTCGTAGATCGCGTCAACCATAAACTGCAATCCAGCGACGGCTTCAGGACTATTGAGAATAACTTCAGTTTCGTCATCGTTGAACATTCGACCACCGAAGACATAGAGCCAAGCTGTGCTGTTCAGCAAATCCGAAGCGGCAAAGGAAAGGGCATAGTGATCATTTACTCCGTCACCATCGGAGTCATAAGAAAGCTTCTTGGCCGCTTCCAAGAACTCGTCGAAGGTCCAAGATCGACTGGGTAAAGCGGGCATCTCTACACCACGCTCGGCAAAGATGGCCGGATTGAGCAACATGGCATTCCCCATTCCATTATTGGAGTTGTTCCAGGGGAAAATGAAATGTTGGCCATTGATGAAGCCCTTCTTGAGTGTGTAGTCATACCAGTCCGCAATATCTTCCTCGAGCAGATAGTCATCAATGGGCTCAAGTAATCCTCGTTCCGCCCACTCTTTTCGAAACACGAGATCTTTCATGAGGTCGGGTGTACGTCGCGCTAGGATTGACGCAGAGATTTTCTCCTCAAATCCCTGATTGGTCACAACCTCGTAGACCACTTCAACATCAGGGTTGAGCCGCATAAACTCCTCGCTAGCCCAGCGCGGAAAATCCTCAGCCGTCGGTGCCTGCGATTCGTCCATTCCGGGGGGTGCTATTCTCCAAGGGTTGATCCACCAGGTAATCGTTGTCTTTGCGAACGAGGTTCCGTAAACCCCCATTATTACGACGAAAGCCAAAAACAAGATCCATCCAGTCTTCCCGTTCATGAAGTTCCCTCCAATCCGTTTTAGGTCGATTTTGCCAGCACTCTGTATTTGAATTCTCCCTGTACCGCCGCATTGAACATCGCCATGTGGCCGCCACACCACCATCCTTCTCTTTGGTATTGCAGGCATCTAGGATACCTCCGGTCCCTCTATTCTTGACAGTCTCCTCGCAAATACCTTTCTTATCGCGGGAACAGATGAAAATTCCGTCCCATAAACGACAAAAAACGGCCATAACCTAGTTATGACCGCCATGTTACGAGGGATGTTAAGAGGGACAGACCCCATTAACAAATATTCAACAAACGATGTGAGCTACTCACCATCATAGTACGTAACTTGTTCTTGTACCCTGTACACTTGATTTATTCCCTGGCCCCAAACACCGATTTTCCCCGAGTCGGGATAAAACGCGACATCAAGGTCATTATGTGTATCAAAGTCCAAGTATATGAGCATCTCTGTTTCGGATGTGTTGGTTAGTTTATGAGCACCCTTTTCATTCGCCGGAAAGAAGATGAGATCACCCGCTGCAACGGGTCTTTCTCCCTCTGGTGTCTTCAAGAGCCCTGAACCTTGTAGGATGTAAAACGCCTCTTCGTTTTTTGTGTGGTAGTGATACGGATAGGCTGCTTTCTGAGGAGGTATTTCATAAAGCGATATCTTGCACTGTCCACCCGGTCGCATCGGAACTAACTCGCGTTTGAAGTACTCATAGCCTTCGTGCTCGCCCTTGTGACTGGCATTGACGTCTTGTAGCCTTGTGAGGATGACTTCATCCAACTCTTACACCTCCATGGTTGTTTCCGTACTATTGTCAAAGAAATCGTATCGCCGTCTGCGTGTTTACTCCGTAGGCGGTTCAAGACTCTTTTTGGGAACGCTTTTAGGAACGCTTAAAACAAGTTGTTTAGGAAGTGACAAAGAACACCTCCCATGACAGAACGAGAACGGTGTGTGGCGTAGCCAAAGGCCAAACTGACCAGAAAAATGGAGAATGCACCCACAGGTCCTACAAAATTCTCAGACAAGACCCCCATGAAATACCATCCAGGCATATGAAGAACTACGAACATGAGCGAAGAGATGATGTTCGCGACGAAAAAAGAATGACCCTGCTGTAAGTTGCCAAGGATAGCTCCTCGCATGAGAAACTCCTCAAACACCGGGGCAATGACAATGACATTCAAGAGCGAAAAACTGAACTGGCTCGGCAGGATGGCGTTACCGCCGAGATAGTTTGGTATGATACCAGTTAATGCAATAAGGGCGCCGAGCCCACCTCCCCACGCCAACCAAGCCTTCCAGTTTGCTAGGTTGAATGTGTCTCGAATCGTGCGTCCCGAGATCTGCAAGAGCCACAGGGCAGGAATGATCCAAATGACGATTTTGGCGGTGGTCCAATAGACGAATCCCCCCTGGCTGCTGCCCAACCACTGAATTCCTTTCTCCAAGTGGACTTTAGCCATCCACGCAGCGATCCAGGCTACAATGATAGCCACAAACATGATATACGTGGACCTTACTACAGAGACCGATGACTTTCTCGTGTTCATAAGAAGACCCCTTTATTGATTAAGACCGTAATGGCTGACCTTTACGTTAGAAGGAGATTCTATGCAACACAAATCATTACCTGCTCCTTTCACTCTCAATTGTTAATGGGGACAGACCCCCTTAACAATACCTTAAACAATATGAAGGGGGTCTGTCCCCGTTAACGAAATGACCCCGTTAACAACTTGCACCAGACCCCAACGTACTAGATTCCTTTGGCGATGTGGTAGTAGATTTCTCCCAATCGGAGTTCTTGCTTGAATGTTTTGACCTCGGTTTTTTCGTCGATGAGCAGATACTCCACACCTGCCATGGCGCAGTAATCTTCCACATACTCGGTCGTAACGGCCTGACAAAACACGGAGTGATGTGCACCTCCAGCAAGGATCCAGCTTTCTGCAGCGACTTTGACGTTAGGTTTTGGATCCCACAAGACTCTGGCGACAGGCAACTTAGGCAGATCAGCCGGGGGCTGTACCACGTCAACCTTGTTCACGATCATCCGGAACCGATTCCCCAGGTCAATCATGGATGCACAGAGTGCTGGGCCCTGCGGAGCAGTGAAGAGAAGCCGCGCAGGATTCTCTTTCCCGCCAATACTTAGGGGTTGCACGTCTAGGACTGGTTTCTCTGCGGCAATGGACTCACAGACCTCGAGCATGTGGGCACCCAAAATTCGGCTTCCCGCGGGATCGAGATGGTAGACATAGTCCTCCATGAAGGACGTTCCCCCCTTCAGGCCAGCTCCCATCACCTTCATAGCACGAAGAAGGGCCGCAGTCTTCCAGTCGCCTTCCGCACCGAAGCCGTACCCATCCTTCATCGCTCGTTGCACGGCCAAACCCGGCAACTGCTTAAGACCAACAAGATCCTCGAAATTGGTGGTAAATCCCTTGAACCCACCTTCTCTTAAGAACGAACGCAAACCCAGCTCAATACGGGCGGAATCTCGCAACGCCCCTCTTTCGGATCCTCCTTTGCGCACCCGTTCCGTTAAGACATAACTCTCCTCATACTCCTCAAGGAGAGAGTCGATCTGCCCCTCTGACACCGCATCCACATACCGGATAAGTTCGCCCAGAGAGTACGCGTTCACCTCGTAGCCAAACTGAATCTGGGCAGCCACCTTGTCGCCTTCGGTGACAGCTACATTTCGCATGTTATCGCCAAAGCGCGCAATCTTCGCGCCTTGGCTGTCGTCCCAAGCCGCCGCCACTCTGCACCAGACAGCCAGCTCCTTTTGGGCTTCAGGATCCTTCCAATGGCCCACCACAACCTTGCGTTCCTTACGCATGCGCGTATTGATGAACCCAAATTCTCGATCCCCGTGGGCAGATTGGTGTAGATTCATGTAATCCATATCGATCTCGCTCCAGGGAATGTCGCGATAATACTGGGTATGGAAGTGGAGATACGGTTTGTTCAGCATATTAAGACCTGCAATCCACATCCGGGAAGGCGAAAATGTATGCATCCACATCACAAGGCCAATGCACTGTTCGTCTGCATTCGCCTCCGCGATCAGCCTGCGAATGGAATCGGAGGTGGTCATAACAGGTTTATACACGATACTCACGGGAATTTCCGGGACATCATTCAGCGAGCGGGCAATCTCTTTGGCATCCTCTGCGACCTGCCTCAGCGCTTCCTCTCCATAGAGGTGTTGACTACCGGTAACAAACCACACTTGGAGCTCCTTCAAATTCAAATCCATACTCTCTACCTCCTTTAGCGTTGGCCGTAATAAGCATCGGGACCATGTTTACGCAAATAATGCTTGTCAAGAACATGCCTAGATATGGGGCGATCATGGCCTGCCAGCTGCCTCGTCCTCAGGGCCATCTGGGCCACGTACTCCAAGACAACACTGTTATGTACCGCTTCGTGGGGATCCTTACCCCAGGTGAAAGGACCGTGCTCAGCCACTAAGGCAGCGGGCACATCTCGGTAATCCAGACCCCGAAAACGCTCCACGATCACTTTGCCCGTATTGAGTTCGTAGTTCTCCTCCACTTCCTCCCGAGTTAAGCAACGTGTGCATGGAATCTCACCATAGAAGTAATCTGCATGGGTAGTACCTCTGCATGGAATACCTTGGCACGCTTGGGCCCAGACTGTCGCCCACATGGAGTGCGTATGAACCACCCCTCCGATTGTCTCGAAGTGACGATAGAGTTCAAGATGCGTTGGGGTATCGGAGGATGGGCGCAAAGACCCCTCCACAATATTCCCGTCGAGATCGAGAACCACCATGTCACCTGGCGTCAGATCCTCGTAAGCCACACCACTTGGCTTAATCACCACAAGATTCTTCTCCCGATCAATGCCGCTCACGTTTCCCCAGGTATAAATGACGAGCTCTTTCCTTTGTAGTTCCTGATTGGCCATGAGAACCTTTTGCTTAAGGGCTTCTAGCAACTTCATCCTCCTTTACATCAAGCGTATTCTATAAAGAACGTAACGTACTCGACAACATCTCCCCAATGGATAGATAGTGCTCATATAGTTCTTTATACCTAAGCACACTATGCGGTTCTGGGGTGTAGACTCTAGAATAGCCACTTTCCATGGCTCTTTGTGCTTCGAGGATTGTGCCGAACTGCCCGGCTGCCACAGCCGCGAACATAGCCGCACCTAAAGCCACAGACTGTTCCGACTTGACCACCTTTACAGGCATACCCAATACGTCCGCCGTAACTTGCATCACAAAGGGGTTCTTCCCAGGTATACCTCCTTGAGCAATCACCTCGTTGATCGTTAAGCCTTCATCTCTAAATCGTTCTACAATGGCTTTCGCCCCAAAAGCCGTGGCTTCCACCAAAGCTCGGAAGATGCGGGGGGCATCGGTCCCCAGTGTCAAACCTACTAAAGCGCCCTTGAGCTCTTGATCTGCATAAGGAGTACGCCTCCCGTTGAGCCAATCTAAGGCGACCACCGTCGTTGTGGCGGGATCGATCGCTGCAGCCTCTTCGGTCAATCGGGCAAGGATCTTGCTTCGGATGCGCTTTTTCATCTCCTCCGTGATTCCTTCGTCTTCTCCCAATGCCTCTATGGGCCAGAACAGGACATCTCGAAACCAGGCATAAACATCGCCAAATCCTGATTGACCAGCCTCCAAACCAATCATGCCGGGAATCACCGAGCCATCAACCTGACCGCAAATACCTCCAACCAGGTTCGTTCCTATCTCTTCCCGAGATGCAACCATCACATCACACGTAGAGGTCCCCATGATCTTCAGTAACGTGTTAGGGCTCACGCCTCCTCCAACAGCACCCATGTGGGCATCGAAAGCACCCACGGCAACTGCGATTCCTGCTGGTAAACCAAGCTTCTCTGCCCACTCGGGGGTCAAATCTCCCGCCTTCTTATCGGATGTCCATGTGTCGGTAAACAACCGCTCGCGGAGTCCGGAAAGGAGGGGATCAAGTCTGGTCAGGAACTCCTCGGGAGGCAGACCGTTCCAATCCTCGTGCCACATGGCCTTATGACCTGCTGCACAACGACTGCGCTTCAGGATCCTCGGATCACTGGTTCCAGTGAGCACACCCGGAATCCAATCACAAATCTCGACCCATGAGTAAGCTGCCTCACGCACCTTCTCGTCGACGCGCAAAATGCGGAGGATCTTGGCCCAAAACCACTCCGACGAATAGACCCCACCCTCATACTTGGTGTAATCCTCACCACCCCACGTTTTAGCCAGCTCATTAATCTCCGCCGCTTCCCTGACAGCTGTGTGGTCTTTCCAAAGTACAAACATGGCATTGGGGTTATCCTTAAACTCGTCTTTGAGAGCTAAGAGTGTGCCGCGTTCATCGACAGGTCCCGGCGTGGAACCCGTTGTATCCACACCGATTCCGATTACATTGTTGCAGATCGACTGGGGCAGTTTGGCCAGAGCCTCTGTAATGCACTCCTCTAAACCTTCGAGATAATCGAGGGGATGGTGGCGAAACTGGTTTTGAGCAGCGTCGGAGTATAGTCCTTGCAGCCAGCGTTTGTACGAGGCAACGCCACTGGCCACCTCTTCACCGGTTTCGGCGTTTACGACCAGGGAACGCACCGAATCGCTGCCAAAATCCACCCCAATAACGTATTTTGCATCACCCATACAAAGCACCTCACCTTGTCGCTATTTGTAATCTCGCAGGACAGTGCTTGCGAGTTCTTCCAGCCATCCTTGGGAACTAGCAAAGCGGAGAATTGTATAACGATCACGAACGTACATAGCCTTCAGCAGACCTTCTTCAATCCAGTCGGCCGTTATCCCCAGAGTACTTGGTGCAAAGTCTATGCTTGCAGTCTTTAACAAAGCATCATATTCGCTTACGGAAGGAAGATCGGACATGAGACTGGCAAACAGATCCCGCAAGTCAGCGCGATCACTGTTTTGAACACGCTGGGCTACTTCTGCATACAGCTGTAACATGATCCTTGTGCCTAAACCCACCTTCTGGCCGTGCAAACCAATAGTACGGCCCTGCTCCAAAGCCTTCATTTCCCAAAAGTGCGCCAAGTGATGGTCGGCCCCAGAGGCGGGACGAGAGTTTCCGAACATCGTGATCGCCTGCCCCGATAGAATGAGTCCCTCCATTACGACCTGGACGAACCTTCGATCGGCCAGGCAAGACCGCTTCATTTCTCCCAGGCATAAACCTAAAGCCTGATCCACTTGCTCTTGAATCACAGGACAATACGGTTCGCCAGTAATCCTATGACCAAGTTTCCAGTCGGCTTTAGCTATAAACTTGCCCAGCAAATCGCCAACTCCAGCCACAATCATGTGAGGGGGCGCGTTGGCCAAGACATCCGTATCTCCAACAATGGCCAGAGGTTCTTTGGCCAGAAATGTCCTTTTCGACCCCTTCTGCACAAGGGGGGCCACCGTAGAAGCATAGCCATCCATAGACGGAGCTGTGGCGATGAGAATAAAGGGAACACCGACGATGTACGCTGTATAGCGCACCAGATCAGACATGGTTCCTGATCCGACTCCGACAAGAAAGTCCGGCTTAGCACTGAGCTCAAAAGCCAGCTCACCAAGGGCATATGCATCCGCCGTGAGGGGGCCTTTTCTCACATACTGCAGCATCTGCACACGCTTACCAGCCTGCTCCAACTGCAGCACAACCCTTTTTCCTGCAGCTTCATAGGTGTTCTGATCACAAACTAAGAGGCAAGACGAACCCACGGGCAGACGCTGAACAAGACTCGCCACATCGTCCAGAATACCCGGTCCAACTTGGACGGTTGAGCGTACTTCCCTATGCATCACTCCGCAGGGACATGCTTGCTTAGCGGCAATCCCCTCCATCACGACCAACCCTTCACAAGCAAGATTTCGCGAGGCGAATCACGTTCCAAGACGCCTGTGGCAACAGAGCCTTCAATTGACCAGCCTGAGCTTCAGCCTTGCCATTTGCCTTAGGAACAACATTGTCCGGCTGCCTGGCCGTGTTCGTAGCCTTCAGATCGTCATGGGCCAACACAATATGCTCCACAACTCTATAGTCATGGAACCCTCGCAGATCACATTCAAACTCCAAACCACCCTCGAGATTCCGATTCACGGCAAAGATCGTTAGTGCATCGCTTTCTTCACACAAAACCGCAATAGAATCCAAATAGGGAACATCGGTGAAGTCCTTGCTGTCATATCTATCCGACTTCACAATGGGCTGCAAAACAAACCCCCTTCCAAACATAGAGGCGTGCAGGAATGGATAGAAGATTGTCTGTCTCCATGCTGATCCACCAGTCTCCGTCATGATCGGAGCAATCACGTTTACAAGCTGCGCTAAGCAGGCGATCTTCACCCGATCCGCGCGTCGCAGAAGACTGATCAACATGCTGCCCACTAGCAGTGCATCTTCCATTGTATACACATCTTCGAGCTGCGGAGGAGCGATGGACCATGGCTCGATTTGACTATCCGCCTCATTGGAATGGTACCAGACATTCCACTCATCAAAAGATAGATGAATTGTCTTGTTACTCCTCCTTTTTGCCTTCACATAGTCACATATAGCCACAACAGAATCAATAAACTGATCCATATCTAAAGAACGGGCCAGAAAGTTTGGCGTATCATTGTCTCGATTCCCATAATAGGTATGTAACGAAATGTAGTCCACCTCATCATAGGTGAGATCCAGTACCGTGGCTTCCCACTCTGCAAATGTGGACATGGCCCTATTCGAGCTACCACACACCACAAGCTCGATACTGGGGTCAACTCCCCTCATGACCTTGGCGCTCTCTAAGGCAAGGCGACCGTATTCGTACGCGGTCTTGGCCCCGATCTGCCACGGGCCATCCATCTCATTGCCTAGACACCAGAGCTTAAATCCATGAGGCTTCGCGACACCATGGGAAACTCTAAGATCACTGTAGTATGATCCTCCAGGATGATTACAGTACTCGATGAAGTTGCGAGCGGCATCAACGCCCCTTGTTCCTAGGTTGATGGCCATCATCACATCCGTGTTGACTTTTTTCGCCCACTGGCTAAACTCATTGACACCAACTTCATTGGTCTCGATGGTTCGCCACGCAAGTTCTGTACGCCGAGGACGCTTTTCCTTGGGTCCCACTCCATCTTCCCAGTTGTAACCGGATACGAAATTCCCTCCTGGATAGCGCACGATGGGAACCCGCAGTTCCTTTACGAGGGATGCCACATCGTCCCGAAAGCCCTCGTTGTCGGCCCTACTGTGTCCGGGTTCATAAATTCCACCATAAACAGCGCGCCCCAGATGTTCCACAAAGGACCCATAGAGCCGTGGATCCACTTCACTTATGCGATAATCCTTCTCCAGAATCATCTTCGCTTTACGGGTTATTGTCACAGTCCTCGCCTCCTATACGCACAGCATTGTTCATCCAGGCCAGCTGTAAGCGTGATTTTTCGATTCCTTATTCAATCGCGCAGCATGAATCACGAACGACGAACTGGCACGGCACATAGGTAGAATCCATCAGCGCTTCTCCGTGTTCCAGGCAATCAATCAGCATCTGGGCCGCGGCCGAACCAATGTCGGCCATAGGTAGCCGGACTGTGGTCAGCGACGGCTTGAGGAAACGCGCCACATCACGGTCGTCGTAGCCTATAACCGATACATCGTCGGGAACCCTCAAGCCAAGATCATGTGCCGCGTCGATGACGCCAGCAGCCATGATATCATTGGCGGCAAAGATCGCTGTCGGCGGATTGTCCAGTGCTAAGAGCTCCTTTGCTGCTTGATATCCGCTTTGAGGATCCTCCCACTCTCCATTGCGGATAAGACGTTCATCAAACTGGATCTCATGTCCCTTCAAAGCGCTTACATACCCTCGAATACGTTCTTGCGACGGAATCACATGCTCGGGACCGTTGATGTATCCAATCCGGCGATGCCCCAGCCCAACCAAGTGGTCGACAACCTGCTCTGCAGCATGCACATCATCGGGCAAAACGGAGTTCTTCTTTTCGTGGGGGGAATGCGAACAGGCATACACAATAGGAAGTCCGGAGTTCACGAGTTCATCCGTATGCGAGTACACCAAAGAGGCTGCGAAGATGATCCCATCGACCTGCCTTTGCGCCAGCATTTCCACGTACGCCCTCTGCCGATCCGATTCATATCCTGTGTTGCAGACGAGCGCACTGTAGCCTCTGGAAAAAGCATATTGTTCAATCGCCTTGAGCATTGAAGGCAAATACGGTGTATCAATATCGTCTGTTACAACTCCAATACAATGGCTTCTCTTGGTTTTCAGGCTGCGAGCAATGGAGTTAGGTTTGTAATCCAACTCTCTGGCTGCCTCCAACACCGCCCTGCGGGTTTCTTCACGAACGTGGTGCATTTGGTTGTTGAGCACGCGTGATACCGTGCTGCGAGAAACCTTGGCCCGTCTTGCTACATCAGAAATTGTCACCAATGAAATGCCCTCCTAATAGACCTAACCTCTCACGCTCTCCATTGTCATCCCATCGATGAAGTACTTCACGACATTAGATCCCAGTCAAGGCTTAAATTCAAGCAATAACGATTGAGTTCCTGCCCTGGTTCCAACGATGAACGCACTCGGGTCTTTACTCGCGATGACGAAGTCTTGTTTTCCGAAATCGGTTTCTGAAATCGATTGCTGGTTTTCTGAAAAAAATTTCAATCCCTCTGCTTATTGGGCCACATGTTCTCTGTACTCCGAAGGGCATACGCCCGTGACTTTCTTGAATCGATTGCTAAAATAGTACGGGTCTCTGTAACCGACTTCAATGGCTACTTCGCAGATCCGCTTATCGGTGTGCTTTAAGATTTCCTTGGCTCTGTTGATCCGACAATCCGTTAAGTAGTCACTGAACTTCTTCCCCGTCTCTTTAACAAAGAGCAGGCTTAGGTAGCTTGGTGAAATACGGTGCTGCTTAGCTATGGCTGCAAGGGATACGTCAGACACAAAGTTTTCTTGCACATATTTGCAGATCGTCTCGATTCGCTTCCTGTTAAAACATCCCCGATCTTCAGCGATGGAGGCACACGCCTGCCCGAGAAGACCAACAAAGAACTCCTCGAGCTCATCCAAACTTCTTGCTGCAACAATCTTACCCAGTGGAGGGAAGTCCTGCCCATAAACCTCATCTGGATCGTGACCGAGTTCATCCAAGGTCTCATAGGTATGCAGCAGCAAACCGCAGCAGATAACCTGCACCATACCCCGGTCTAGATCTAAGCGCCTCATTTCTGCGAATAAACGCCTAAGGCTTTGTTGAACCTGCATATCCGTTCCGACCCTGAGGTTGCTGATTATCTCATAGCCGTAGAGTCGATACAGTCTCCGATAATGGCATTGCGACAATCCAAGTTCATCGCTACACTCCGAGACGTCTGCACTTCGATGGAGTTCCTCACTGGATTCCAGGCAAGCCGCCAACTCTCTTAGGCTAGAGATATTGTGCATTGTTTCACTATCGATTAGCCCCATGACTTCTAGTCACCCCCTCTCGAGACCACTTGGCTTCGCACTTTGTGTTTTGCGGCAGGCATGAAAAAAGAACCACTTCAACCAAACTCCTCTGTACACTGCAGCAGAAACTATGACTGTTACAGGAGCCCTGGTGTTGTTAGTGGTTCGAATCATCTAGGTTCGCTACTATGACAATTCCTTCCAAATACATCATACTCTATTCCAGTATATACCGCAAGAAAAAGAGGTAGTATGAAGCTTGTTACCCTGCCACCGTCTCGGATTTTCGCGTACTACGTACTGCTGTTTGTCGTTCCTGGCGAGCCCCGAAGAGCCGCTGCAGTAAGCAAAAGATGCAGACCAGAGCACCAATGGCAATCTTGGTCCACCAAGCATTGAGCGTACCTTCAAACATGATTAAGTACTGGATCGTTCCCGAAATCAAAACCCCAAAAACGGTTCCGACCACATACCCATATCCACCGGTGAGCAGTGTCCCGCCAATGGCCACAGCTGAGATGGCGTCCATTTCCATTCCCACACCATGCAAAGCATACCCCGAACGCATGTAGAACGTGAAAGCTATGCCGGATAAGGTAGCACAAAAGCTGCTGAAGGCATAGATCATCACCTTGGTTCGACCTACCGGAAGGCCCATCAGGAGAGCCGATCGTTCATTGCCGCCAATGGCATAGACGGTACGCCCAAACTTCGTATAATGGGCCAGATACACTCCAACTAGGACCATAACCAGGGCGAGTACGACGTTGACAGAAACGAAGTTGCTGCCAATGATCCTGATCTTGTAC
>DUQE01000089.1 GCA_012837925.1 Bacillota bacterium | reverse complement strand
CATAAGGGATATTATGTAAACTACAGTGTCTTTTTATAAGGCGGAGGAAATAATAGGCTCCTCCGCCATGAATAGCGTTCGTTATGAGAGGTACTCGAAAGGTCATTGCCTTTACCTCTTTTCTTGTTGAATGCTACTCTCCCAAACCTCCAATACTCTTCGTACCAAAGTCTCCACTTCAGAGATTGCAGCTCCCACTTGAATCGCAGCTTCACTGGAACGATCGGACAGATGTCCGACTTCCTCGGCGACCACATGGAAACCTCGACCTAACTCGCCAACCCGAGCGGCTTCTATTGTAGCATTGATCGAGACCATCTTTGTCTGTTTAGCAATATAGGTTATGCTATCGACCAACTTGCCTATCTTTTCTGGAATCACAGCCAAATCTTCGATCATGTGCTGCACCGTCTTGGCTTGTTCCTCGATGCGAGCAGCAGCCGCAGCATTTTCCTTCTCCAGTTGCTTTTCGAAGCTGATATCTTGACCAAACCCTACCAGGCCAAGTACTTTCCCTGTTTCGTCTCTAATGGGCAGCTTCGAGGTGCGTAGCCATTGCTCTACTCCATCTTGTTCTGAAAGAAGCTCCTCTCGGTCCACGATGGATCGTCCGTGTTTGAGGACAGTGGAGTCATCACGAAAGAACTGCTCAGCGATATGTCTGGGAAACATATCAAAGTCGGTCTTGCCTATGATTTCAGCCTCGTCTTTGATTCCCATGTTATCCATATCCGCGCGATTAGCGAGGATTTTTCGCCCTTCAAGATCTTTGGCGTAGATGGCTGTAGGTAAATTATCGATAATGGTCCGCAAGAGGCGACGCTCCCAGATCAACTTTTCCTCAAGCTCACGGATCTCCTGTTCAGCCCTTTGAAGAGCATCCACATCTAACGCCTGTGCTGGATTCACCATGGACACTAGCCCTCCGCTCTCATTGTACTTTGGTGATGCTTATCACACTATACATTCTTCGTCGGGAGGGAATCTCCTGTATGCAAACCTGCTTTCCTCCACTATAGCATCATGTTCATCACTTCTCGTACTTCTTCGAGGGTACGAATTGCTTCCTCGCGGGCAGCCTGAACACCGTCGAGCAGAACCTGGCGAATATACGCGGGGTCCTTCTCCAGTTCTTTTCTCCTTGCTCGATGGGGCCTGAAGTACTCGTTAAGTGCCTCTGTTAGCATCTTCTTTAGTTGTCCTCCCCCACCATCCCCTATTTCGGCGGCAATGTCTTCTGGGTTCCTTCCTGTTGAAAGCGAGATCAACATCAGGAGGTTTGCCACTTCTGGGCGGTTTTCCGGATCATAGGTAATCACACGGTCAGAGTCTGTCTTGGCCCGCTTAATCAATCTCGCGGTCTCGTCTTCATCAGCACTCAGCATGATGGCATTATTGCGGCTCTTACTCATCTTCTGTCCGCCATCTAAACCTAAGATGATGGGAGCCTCGCTGAGTAGAGGCTGCGGTTCTGGAAAAACTGGCTTGTCTTGAGCAAAACGATGATTGAAGCGTCTAGCGATTGTTCTAGTAAGCTCCAGGTGAGGCAGTTGGTCCTTGCCCACCGGAACAACCGTTCCTTTACAGAACAAGATGTCGGCAGCCTGGTGCACGGGATAGGTGTACATTCCGGCATTAATGCTCTTTTGGCCAGATGCCACGATCTCCTCTTTGACCGTCGGATTGCGATCGAGCTCGGCGTTGGTCACCAGTGTCAGGAAGGGCAGCAACAGTTGATTCAACTCAGGAACATGACTGTGCGGAAAGATGAAGGTCTTTCCATCTGTGGGGTCAATGCCTGCAGCCAAGTAATCGATGGTCAATTCGCGGACGTTTTCCGAAATGCCCTCAAAGGTATCTCGGTCTGTTAGAACTTGATAATCAGCAATGACAATAAAAGTCGGAACACCGAGTTTGTGCAGGCGTACCCTGTTCTGCAAAGAGCCAAAAAAGTGACCAATGTGCAGTTTTCCCGTTGGTCTGTCTCCTGTCAGGATTTTGTGTTTTTCCGGATTCTCGTGCAACTCCCTCTCGAGAATCTTACTCTTGATAAGCGCGGCTTCAAATGTCCCGTAATCGACTTGTTCTGTTGTCATGTGGCGTCATTCCCTTCATTTTTCGTGTAACTCTACTTCCTACAGGCAGATGTGCCCGTTCGGAAGGTATTTTTCGTGCAGAGGCGAAACTAAGTGTAACAAGCACAATTCACGACTCGAGGAGGTGTGAAATGAGTTCAATTCAAGACAAACGCGGCTACATTTGCGACATGGATGGTGTTATTTATCATGGAAATCGTCTCTTGGACGGAGCTAAGGAGTTTGTGCAATGGCTTCACGATAATGACAAGCGTTTCCTCTTCCTCACTAACAGTAGCGAGCGTAGCCCTAGAGAACTGCAGGAAAAACTGGCGCGCATGGGACTCTTTGTTACAGAAGACCACTTTTATACAAGTGCGCTTGCCACGGCTTCCTTCTTGGCTAGTCAAAAGCCAAACGGAAGTGCCTACGTAATTGGTGAAGCCGGCCTTGTTAAAGCCCTGTATGACGTAGGCTTCTCCATGAACGATGTCAATCCTGATTATGTAGTAGTTGGAGAAACACGCAATTACAACTACAATCACATGGAAAAAGCGGTGCATCTCGTGTCGAAAGGAGCCAAGCTCATCGGCACAAACCCAGACCTTACCGGTCCTACGGAATCGGGTATTGCCCCAGCTTGTCGGGCGCTAATCGCACCTATTGAACTGGCAACCTATAGGAAGGCCTATTTTGTTGGCAAACCCAATCCTTTGATGATGCGCCAGGCTCAAAAGCGCCTCGGATGTGCTACAGACGAAACCGTCATTATTGGAGACAGGATGGATACGGATATCATTGCCGGAATCGAGTCTGAGATCGAGACTATCCTGGTCTTAAGTGGAGTTTCGAATGAGCACACTCCCAACCTCTTCCCTTACCGTCCAGATCATATCCTAAGCGGAGTAGGAGCCATTCCCTAGACTCGCAATAGCTCTCACACACGTAAGTGTTTGGGAGCTTTTTGATACAAAAAAACGCCCCAATGTTAGGGACGATAAAAACCGCGGTGCCACCCTGCTTGATCGCCTGTGGCGATCCGCTTACTCCCTTTAACGGAGGATACCCGACTGAGCCTAGGGTCTAGAAAACCGTTGGGCTCAGCGACTCCAAGGTCCATTCGCTTCGCATCTGCTTCGATATTCCACCAAACTATCGACTCTCTAGGCCAGATTAACGAAGTTACTACTCCTCTTTCCAGTCTTTTGATATTAAATCCATTATAACTAGGAATGCATAGGAAAGTCAACATTGCATAGATTAGTACCAGGTCATATAAGTGGTCCGAAGGAATGGTTGCCGAACATCACGAAATCTGCAGGGACAATTGTCAGGAAGGATGAAACTATGAAAGGCAAGATTAAGCTGTTTACTGACAGTGCGGCAGATTTGCCTCAAATCTACCAAAAGCGCTATGACATCGACCTGGTTCCCTTGAGTGTCATCTTTGGCGAAGAGGAGTTCAAAGATGGAGTGACACTGTCCCACGCCGACTTTTGGGCTAGACTTGAAACCTCCAAGGATCTCCCGTCTACGAATCAGGCCAATCCCAATGATTTCGTGGAGGCGTTTGGACCCTACATTGATCGAGGTTACACGATCTTGTATATTGGCTTATCATCCAAACTCAGTGGTACACTGCAGAGTGCTGTGTTGGCCAAAGATCTGCTTGGAACCGACCAAGTCAAGGTGTTTGATTCGAGGTCTGCGTCAATAGGTGAAACACTTCTCTTGATTCGCGCAGGTGAAATGATCCGTGATGGATTCGATCTGGACGAGATTTTGAAACAGCTTGAACAAGACCGGAAAGAATCGTTTGCATACTTCACGATCGATTCACTAACCCATCTCGTCAAGGGTGGTCGTCTCACAAAGACACAAGGAATAGTCGGCTCCATGCTGAACGTGAAGCCTATTTTGCAGGTTACTGCCGAAGGTACGATCGAGGTCGCAGAAAAAGTCCGTTCGACAAAAAAAGCCCTGCTAACTATGGTTAGCAAGGCCAAAGAACGAAATATTGATTTGTCAAAGAAACGAGTGGCCATTGTCCACACTTGGGGTGCAGAAACGGTACCCGAGCTTAGAGCTCTTGTGGAGCGAGAACTGGCCCCGGGTGAGATTGTGGAAGGGCTAATTGGTCCCACCATCGGAACCCATGCTGGACCGGGTGGAATTGCACTTTTCTTTTAGGCTCTTGGCGATGGGTACGTTGGCGTCAGCAAGATCGTAGTTGTCCAGCTGGTCGCAGTCTACCCATGCGCAAGCCGAATGCACTCGGAGCGTGATCTCGCCCGAGACATGGCTTGCTAAATACCCTATAACAAGAAAATCTCCATGATCATAGTGGGAGTGAACTGCTTGGAAGATATCTCCCACTTGGATTGCTATCCCAAGTTCCTCTTGAATCTCGCGAACCAGGCACTCTTCAGGCGTCTCACCGTTCTCAATTTTCCCGCCAGGAAACTCCCATTTTCCCGCGAGAGCACCCTCTTTACGTTGACAGAGCAACACTTGATCGCCTTGTTGAATGATTGCTGCCATAACAGGCAATGGCATTTTAATGACCTCCAAACATGACAATTCCACAGAAAAGACCGGTCGGGAACCGGTCTTCTTACCTACAAATGGTTGCGGGGGCCGGATTTGAACCGACAACCTTCGGGTTATGAGCCCGACGAGCTACCAGACTGCTCCACCCCGCGTCGCTACTAATAATGGTACTCTATTTCGTTGCTTTTGTCAAGCAATCCACTTGTCGAGCCTTTGGGCGATGACTTCCTTGGGCATCACGCCGACTAGGCGATCCACTTCTTGACCGTCCTTGAAGATGATCATGGTTGGGATGCTCAGGATTCCATAGTTGGCAGCGGATTGCTGATTAGCATCAACATCAAGCTTAGCTACCTGTGCCTTACCCTCGTAGTCCTTGGCCAAGGCCTCAATGGCGGGCGCTAACATGCGGCATGGACCACACCAAGCAGCCCAGAAATCTACGAATGATACACCTTTGTAGTCCAAAATATCACTTTTGAAGCTTTGATCTGTCACTGTCATTGGCATTTGAACAGCCTCCTTTGAACTTCATTCTCAAGTAAATTATATACCCCCCGGGGGTATATGTCAACACCTAGACAACTAATTTTACTGTGCACGAAGGTTGTTTTTGGCATGTTAGTACACTCTGACCGTCTGTCCTAGTCAAGTACATCGCGGAGCCACAAGTGGGACAACCGTGCGTCATGGGTTCAGGAAAACGCATTTGAGCCTGACCAGAAGAATACTCCTGCAAATGCCGGAAGACTTCAATAAGGAGCATTACATCGTCGCGCGCCCGATGAGCATTAGCA
Source organism: Bacillota bacterium (assembly GCA_012837925.1). Classification (GTDB taxonomy): domain Bacteria; phylum Bacillota; class Limnochordia; order Darwinibacteriales; family Darwinibacteriaceae; genus UBA5420. Next base: position 2,762 of record DUQE01000089.1, on the reverse strand, counting down.
TAAGAGTTCTCGAGTCCGAAGTGATACATAAGATTGCTTAAACGGTGACTACCTCCCCCTTCAGGATAAATGCACAACTTGGGAAATAGTGCTCTGCTAATGGCAAGAGTATCTATGCCTGCTCGGCTTACCTCTACAAGATTGTTTCGTCGAAACATGGCATTCAAGAATCGCAAATCAAATGGGAGGTTGTGGGCGACCGGCGTGCCAAATCCCACGAACTCCCGGATCGCTTCTGCTACCTCTTTTTCGGTTGGTGCGTTTGCCAAATCACTATCGGTCAAGCCAGTTATCTCCGTTATTTTAGCAGGAATTGGACGCTCTGGATTGATCAAAGTCTCATACTCTGCAACGTCCCCCTTCTTACTCAACGAGAGTAGAAAGACCTCAATAATACGATCACGATCTCCGTCTAGACCGGTTGTTTCCACGTCACAAAAAATCAGTCGTTCAGGGATATGTATTCATCCTTCCTAATGCTTCCTCGGTGATTCCTTTTTTATGCTTTCGCTCTAAGAAGGAAAATCCCTCCTGGTCCAATCTTCAGGACCAAGGAGAGACTCCATGGACTCACTTACTCTTCATAGTCATAGATCCTTTTCTCACCCGTGAGCTTTTGGATCTGTGTGATGTCTTGCGTTACCTCGAGAGTTCCTCTGTAGGTACCATTCTTGTCACGCACGGCAAAGTAACGGATGTAGAGCATGGTACCTTTGGCATTGATCCAGAAGTCAGCATGATCCTTCCGACCGCTCTTGAAGTCAGCTAAAATTTGCTCCACAACACCCATGCTGGCCGGAGGATGGCAGAACTGTACTTTTCGACCAATGACAGCTCTCGTGCGTTCAAAGAAGCGCTCGGGTCCCAATGAGAAGTAGGCGACTTCGTCTTTCTCGTTCACGAATGTTATGTCGATGGGCAGATGCGTTAATACAAGGTTGATCTGCTCAGGCGTCAAGACTCCAACGTCGAGGTCGATGCCTGGTAGTCCTAAGCCAGATAGGGCAGCCGTAGCCATGCCATCCTTTTTCTTATAAACTGTTGCCATAGGATCTTTGAATTGCGCCGCAATCTCTTTCCATTCGTCTTTGGTAAAGGTCTCTCGGCACATGGGGAATAGAATGTTCTCTTCTTTATAGATCATTTCTGAAACAGAATTTAGGACGGGTAAAACAATATTGCCGATTTCCACCGATAGTTGCGGCGATGCGATTTTCGGATCCACATGTTCAAGAACCTTAGAAACATCCTTTAGCGCAGCGCGAATTTCGTCATGTGTTCCCCACATCACAGATGGTGGTCCACTGATACCATAACGCTCCAAATAGGGAAAGAGGATATTTTCTTTTTTGGAGTAATGCTGGTCAACAGTAAGTAACTGCTTGTGTTTCTCTTCCCATTCGTTCAGTAACGACTCGATATTGGAGCCTCCATCCGCTTCACTGATCTTTGTCAGGATCTCCTTAATGTCAGAAACCAACTGGGTAATGACTTTGTTCTCCTCATGCAACGGACTAAGAGCTGTAGACACTTCGTTATCCATCTGCGCTGCCTTTGCCTCTACAGCGTCCTTCTGCTTGTCGAGTGACTCCTTAAAGACTGCTACATGGACATCACACAGTCTTTGCACCTCTTCAACGGGCAACCCCTCATTAATGAGGCTCTGTTCAATATCGGCGATTTCGGTGGCTCCCACTTGGTCTAGCAGATCGCTAAACCTTGCCTTGATGTCCTCGCTGTCTGCCCCCGCGTGAAGATCACGGATGATTCCCTTCAGTTTCTCCTGCCGGTGTTTCCGGTTGTCAATTAACTCACTCATGATTTACTACCTCCTCAGTTTAGCTTCACCACTCATGGTTCTTCCTATTTATTAGTCGCGGACTTAGTTTATATTCTCTAAGTCTCAGGATTTTCCTTCTACCCAAAGCATATTTTTTGTTGACGTTTAATTGTCGCAAATAAGGGTAGTCTAATAGCGAAAAATCTTCTAAAGGAGGTTCATAATGTACCACAACCAAAATCCCTACTCACAACAGCAAACGAGAATGAGCCAGCCTCCACCAGTTTTGTCTACGAAAGATGATGCCTATCTCACAGACGCTCTCTCTTGGGAGCTGTTGGCTGCAAAAAAAGCCCATAGCTTTGCCTCGCAGTGTTCTGATCAACAAGTAAAGCAACAAATAGAGCAGCTCTGCCAGTTGCATCAGCGGCATTACAACACACTGTTGAACCATCTATCCACAAACCAGCAAAATTACGATAACCAGATGCCGCACTTTCACAACTAGTAAGGAGGAAGAGCATGAATAACAACCGCAGCTCCTATGGAGACTACCAGCAGCAACGCTATGGTGGCTCATCGAGCCCAACCATAAAGAACCCGTCGACGCACTTCGCAAAGGGAACAGAGTTTAATGACAGGGATCACCTCAATGACATGCTAGCCACAGAAAAGTGGCTCACCGACGGCTTTAACGTTTTCGTCCGCGAGACAAGTCACCAGGATCTCTACAATGATGTTCTCCATATCCTCAATGAGACCCACCACGCCTGCCGGGACGTATTCAATCTCATGTTCGAAAAGGGCTGGTACTCACTTCATCCCGAACAGCCCAGCCACATTGCCGACCATTATCAGAAGTTCTCGGGTTACCAGAGCCAGTTCCCGAGCCAAGGTACTGGTTCCTATCAATACCCTTCTGGGGTCGGACAACATCCAAGGGATTACTAGACGCCCAAGTCTTCAGGACGTGTTGATCCAT
>DUQE01000088.1 GCA_012837925.1 Bacillota bacterium | reverse complement strand
CCTTGGCCATGCTTCATTATTACAGACCTAGAAGTTCGCTAACGGTCACAAACTCGTATCCGCCCTCCCGCAAGACGCGAATGATCTCTGGCAACGCAGCGATCGTACCGTCTAACCCTTCACCGGTGTGCATCAAGACGATTGCGCCAGGATGACTGTACTCTAGCACCTTTTCAGTAATTTCCTCAGGACTGTTCTGTGTTGTATCCCAGTCAAAGGAGTCAATAGACCAATTAATGATGAACCATCTTTCTTCTGCAAGAAACTCAATTGTTTCATCACGAAGAGCCCCATACGGTGGACGCATAATGGATGGAGCAAGGCCCACAGTATCCGAAATGACTTGGGAGGTGTTCTTCAACTCGTTATCCAGAATGTGCTGGTTCGTATACTTACGCATATCGGGATGCGACCAGGAATGGTTGCCAAGCTCATGATCTTCATCGACAATGCGCTGGATCAAATCCGGCTGTTCCTGGGCCTTTTCGCCCACTACAAAAAACGTCGCACGAACCCGCTCCTCAGCCAAGAGATCCAGCAGTTGGGACGTGGCGTCACCAGCCGGACCATCATCAAATGTCAACGCTATGGCCCTTACATCTTCTGGACCTGAGAGATAGTAAACGTCGGGATAAATACTGACTTGTCGATTCACTGTCCTCTGAAACCCCTTTAAATAGTCTGGCATATCGTTGCGCAGCGTGGGAGAACTAGTAGCCAATCCCGTTAGGGTTAGGGTAGTCACGAGTATCAATACAAGTACAAGACCGAGGTGTCTTCTAAACAAGGCACACCACTCCTTTCGAGGCCCTCAACATGACCATAGGAGTAATGTTGGTCAAAACTCCGCGTTCCCCTTCTGCTTCGTTCAAAAATTGACCTCGTGACACCCTCCAATTCATGGTCTACTCCCCAAGAAAATACAGGCATCCATCATCCAACGATAAAAGGAGAATTCTACCACCTAACGAATTCAACACCTAAGTGCACAAGGACGGAGGGAGTAGTCGTGACCAGCAACATCCAGTTTGGAATGAAGCGTACTCTAGGATTACCCCATGTGGTGGCTATCGCAATTGGTCAAACGATTGGCGCAGGTATCTTCGTGTTAACTGGTATGGGTATTGAGTTTACAGGTCCCTCAGTGACTTTGGCCTTTCTCGTGGCGGCAGTACCGGTTACGTTCTTGCTTCTCGTCGTGGCCATGCTTGGTTCAGCACTACCTACAACTGCAGGAACCTACGTGTATTCCAGTCGTCTCTTCTCTCCGATTGGAGCCTTTGTAGGAGTGTGGGGCTACCTGGCTGCTTCCCTTCTCGGCGCTTTCCCCTTGTATGCCATCAGCGCCGCCCACTATCTGCAGGCCGTCGTTGATGTTCCCACGGTTCCAACCGCCATTGGCCTTTTGACCCTGCTGTATGTGGTGAACCTACTGGGCATCTCATTTGCTGCCATCCTTCAAGGGCTGATGGTGGTCTTGCTCCTCCTTGCACTTATAGTCTTTGCACTCCTGGGCGTTCCCCATATTGACGCAGCCAACTTCACTCCCTTTTTTACGAGTGGTCCTGGCGGATTTGCCATGGCGGCCTCTATCTTGACCTTTACCCTAGTGGGTGCCAATGCCATTATCGAACTAGGAGGCGAGATCAAGAACCCAGGAAGAACGATCCCCTTGGCCTTTCTGATCTCCTTCCCGCTTGTTCTAGTCTTGTACTTGCTGGTCGCCATAGTAGCCGCCGGAGTCTTACCTTGGACAGCCACAGCCGGACGACCGCTGACAGTAGTGGCCCAAAGTTTCATGGGGCCAGCCTCATTTAACTTCTTCGTCTTTGCAGGAGGGCTATTGTCCATCGTTACAACTCTCAACGCCAGCCTCATGTGGGGAACGCGTTCCTTATTGGGAGTCAGCGCTGACGGCTTGCTCCCCAAGAGATTAACGTCGATCAACAAACGCTTCGGCACACCGCATTGGTTTCTCACCTTGATCTATGTAGTATCCGCCGCAGCTATCCTTCTGCTCGGCGAGGAGCACCTATCGTTATTCGCCGTTCTGGCTTCCATCGGAGGAATCATTGTCTTCCTCCCCTTGCTGGGGGCGGCTGTCCAGTTGCCTAAGAAAGAGCCGGAGGCGTACGAAAGTAGCCCTTTTAGGCTGAGCAGATTCTGGCTCAACGTGTCAGTAGGAGTCGGGCTGCTGCTATCGCTTTTGATTCTCGTTGTACTACTCGTTGATCTCTTGGCCTACACCACGGGATTGGTTTATGGCATTGTTTTTATCCTCTGGTTGATCGTCGGCGCGATCCTATTCTTGTACAAAAAGCCAAGGCAAACGAGGTTTGATCACAGGTAGGAAAGAGGACAAACATGCATGAGTCGCACCGTTCAACCAGGCATCACCAGGTCACTGGCGACCGAGCCGAGACATGGGTGGTCCCACTAGGCGGTTCCAGGGCCGAGAGAACCCCTTTGCCCAATGACCTACAGGAACAAGAACAACTCCCATTTGCTGTGCTTGATCTCTTCCCCATTCCCATTAGGGTAGCTACGGCAGATGGAGGTGTCTTGTTTACTAACCGCCCCTATCAGGACGACCCGCCGATCGTTCAAGATATGGAAACGACCGACTACATGGAGCGCGTGTTGTCTGGTGAGATTCTATCTCTCCGTGGTATCAAGGTGCCAACATCCAGGGGAGAGAATATCTACCAAGACATTGTCAGCTTTCCCCTCTTCTACGAAGATGGGGCGGTGGCCTACATCTTAACCGCGTTCATTGTGAAAGGAACATCCGAAGGCAACCCTGAGGTCCTCAAGGCGAGGCAGTACATAGACGAGCATTGACTCGAAGATTTCGATCCGGATCACGTGGCCAAGCTTGTTGGCATCGGCCGCCACCACCTAACCCGGATGTTCAAACGCCACTTCGGCGTTACTCCCCATAGTTATTATCAAGCGCTCAAAGTGGACAAGATCAAAGAGCGCCTCGCGGACCTTGATCTTACGATTAGTCAAGCCTTTTCCCTTTGCGGCGTAAGTTATCACGGCGGCTTTGCCAAGGCTTTCAAAGCTGCAACAAAGATGACACCTTCACAGTATCGAAAATCGCTACAACAAGGACTGCACGCGAATCCTCCCACCTTTCTATCACTCCCCGATAACTACAAGCCAGAGCAACTCTTTCAAATCGCGGAACTCTTCCCGATTCCAATCCAAATCTTTGCCAAAAACGGAGACATCGTGTACATTAACGAGGCCGTCCTTCGAATGTGGAATGTCAAGGACGCCTCTAAGATCTTAGGGACCTACAACCTCCTTACGGACCCCTTCGCGAATGAAAAGCCCGAACTACGGGCTGGGATTCGCAGTGTCTATGCGGGTGAAGTAACGCTGGTTCCCGATGTGCGAATTCCCCTGGACAGCTTCTGGGAATGGTATGCACACCGTAGTCCTGTGTGGAACATTGAGGCCATATACACCGATATTTTGAACTTCCCGGTATTCTATGCTAACGGGCAAATAGCATACGTGGTCAGTCTCTTCTTCACCAGTCGTATCTACCAAGGACGCCCGGAGGTAGCCAAGGCCAGAGAGTATCTGGAGAACCACTGGCGAGAAGAATTTGACATTGACAAGGTTGCAGAAGCGGCCTCTCTAAGTCCGTCACACCTTGCCAGAGTGTTTAAGAAACACAGCGGCATGACCCTCTACGAATATTACCAGCAAATTCGGGTGAATCGTCTAAAAAAAGCTTTGCAGAATAAAAACCTCAGCATTGCTGAGGCTTTCGTCGCCTGCGGCTTCCCCTATCCAGGTAACTTCGCACGATTCTTCAGGGAACACATGGGCATGACACCCTCTCAATATCGAAAAGCGCTGAACGATGAGCATATTTGAATGATTTTGAGCTCTTTTTGGCTATTATTTTGCCCCTGGGTTTTGTACGATAGAAGCACCAAAAGCCACCATACATACAAGGGAGGAAAAACGTAATGCGCAGAGTTCTACCGTGGATCATAGTGACTGTCGTACTTATACTTAGTTGGCCTACGTTTGCGTGCCCCAGCATTCCAGAGGGTCTGTTGTCGCTGCCGGATGATGCGGAAGTCCTTGACGTTAGAGAAAATCCAGCTAACAAAGGTTTGGAGGTTTCTGTCGTAAGCAACTATGGTGTAGAAGCGCTTCGCGATCTGTACGTCGAAGCGCTCCAGGGCGCCCAAGAGAGTCGTGTGCTCACGGTACCTGGGGGTTACATGATCACTGCAACAGTATCTGGCGTCGACTACAACATCATGCTTAGCAGTACAGCCATGGATCCGAACCCAAAGTATGCTGGGAAAAGCTCCATTTACGCCGTCCTAACCGGCATCGAGAGTAGTCTGGACACCCCCCGATGAACCACCGGCAGGAGGACTCGCCTGGCCTGCCCATGAGCTTCCTGGTGTTCCACGGCTGCGAGGTCAGATCCACAAGATCCTTGTGGAAGGCGGAAGCGTGTATCTGGAGATTACCGTTGAAAACAGCGATGTGGTCAAAGCCTACATTGAGGATGTGAGAGAGGCGGGCTTTTCTTTTGATTCAGAACCCACTTTTATTGATGGTCATGTGGAATTCTTCGCTTTCCGGGGGGAGAACATTCTCGGTTTCGGCTACGGCGAGGACGACAACTTCGTCGCCATGGAGTATGTTAAATAAAATGGCCTGGCAGAGGAGTGCGAATATGCAACAACCGATTGTGTTTGTGGTTACCCTAATGCTCATCCTGTCGTTCAACGGCGCAGCAAACGCGGGATCATGCGAAACCGATGTGCTCAGTGACACCGTTACCTTCGAACTCGAGGACGATACGCTAATGACCTTAGGCCGACCAGACTGGCCAACATCCTCCCTGGTAGGCTCCCTCCCTCAATGCGCACACGGAGACATCGTTGCGGCTCAGGAACTACCTGGTCAGATCATGATCATCATTGAATCCATCGACGAAGACGAAGCCCTAGGTTATCTGGAGAAAGTGAAGTTGGCGTTTTCAGAAGAACCCGTTGAGTTACGTGAAGCAACCTTTGTTTATTACAGTGCACAGAATTCCTCAGGGCTCTTTCTAACCTTTTCCCATCAAGAAGCGCGTTTAAGTATTGGTGTGAGCGAGGGGGCAAGGTGAATTAGTCTTCATGAGCTACGATCAGTGACGAACGAGGGCTTAGTCTGATCGTAGATTCCCACTCAAACTCGCCGTCGCTGTATAGAGTCCTCCAATTGGCTGCCTGGTTAAGGTCGAGCATTACGTCCTGCCAGGCAGCGTTTAGGTTATGCAGCACCAACACCTGCTCGTCCTTCCATTCCCGCAAAAAGCCGACAACCTGTTTGTTACCCGTATCCACAGGAGTAATGCTCCCCACCTTCAAGCAAAGATTGTTCTCCCGCAGGTGAATCAACCTTCTGTAGTGGCTCCACAACGAATCGGGATCGCCTTGTTGGGTCTCTAAAGACGGCTGCCAGGCACCCGTGTTGAAATTCGATGTACGCCATGTGGTCTGGCCTGGTCCAGAAACATCATACCATTTGAAGGGTTCCCGTTTGTTTTCGTCTTGGCCGCTGCCCTTCATGCCTATCTCTTCTCCATAGTAGACAAAGGGGTTGCCCGGAAGTGTCAAGTAGACCGAGGCCGCGATCTTGGCTTTGTCAACATCATCCAAGACCGACATGACTCTGTCTTGGTCGTGATTTGTCAAAAAAGGAGCATCGATGATCCAGTCTGAGTGTTCAGCATAGCGGTTAATAAACCTTTCTGCCACGCGGGCAAGACCAAAGTCGGAGCCTCCTCGAGCGCTGAGCATGATCAGGTTCGCTAAATCAAAGTTGAAACAAGAGTCGAATCCAGCGTAGTATGGCGCAACCACATTGGACTTGTCCCAAACCTCTGCCACAAGATACACGTCGGGCTTTATTGATTCCAGATGATTCTTAAACTCGACCCACCATTCCACCGATTGGTCTGTCTCCGCGTGCGCATATATGTGCATGGCTGCATCCAGTCGAAATCCATCAACCCCTAGATCAAGCCAGAACGCAGCGATGGCTTTGGCCTCCTCGCGTACGTTGGGATTATCAAAGTTGAGATCAGGCATACCATCCCAGAACAAGCCGTGATAATGCCCCGTCGCATGTGGATGCCAGACCCGCTGGGCCCATGGACCAGGCGCGTCCACGTTGGTATCGGAATCCGCCCAAATGTAGTAATCGCGATAGGGGCTTTCCGGATCGCCTGCAGCAGCTACAAACCAAGGATGCATGGTACTCGTATGGTGAAGGACCAGATCCATGATCACGCGAATTCCTCTGCTGTGGGCTTCGTCAATTAATTCCGAAAAATCCTCAAGGGTACCATTCTCCGGGTCCACATCATAGTAGTCTGTCACATCGTACTTATGATAGGTTGGGGAAGGATGAATGGGCGTGAGCCAAATCCCACTGACACCTAAATCCGCAAGATAATCCATGCGCTCAATGATTCCCCTTAGGTCTCCTATACCATCACCATTGCCATCGGCAAAGGCCCGTACAAAAATCTGATAGAAAACTCCGTGTTTGCTTAGAAAAATCTCTTCGTCGGTGCGATTCGCTCCTAGAACCATATCGATAGGAACAGTCGCCAAAACAAGTGCAATTAAAATGACTGAGCATACTCTCCGCAGGTTGCGCATCAAATTCCTCCCCATGCAAACGTATTCCTCACCCCTATACTATCAAAAAAACCTTGACAAAACGAGGATTTAACGCTTTAATCACTTGATCTTTTTGAGGAAACTGATACAATGTAGTCGATATCTCCGAATATTATTTAGCGGGGGAACCAGTTTTGGGGTGAATCTTGCTCCCCGTCAGCAGAGCAAGAAGGGCAACTTGGGTGTCCGAATCCGACAGCTAACCTCGTAGGAGTACACCAAGCGTATTGTCGTTTTGGTCAAGGGACCAAACACGTTGCGCTTTTTTTGTTTTTCAAAATTAGAAGGAGGAGATATCAGTATGAAAATCTGTCCAGATTGCTATGCTGCTAACCGCTCGTACCACTCGTATTGCCAGAAGTGCTCCGGCGCTTTGACCAATCGAGGGGTATCGGCTTACCCGAGTGTGAAGATACGGAAGGTGGCCGATCGTCGTCGGGTACCTGCAAAGTTCACACTCACTACCTAGGTGAAAAAAAGGGTGATAGTCCCTTGATGGGACTACCACCCTTTTCTATTCTTTAAGCACTCTCGCCACACAAAAGTGTACCGTTTGGAGCAGGCAATTCGGTCTTCTGAAGAAGATTCATTGCGCAGAAATGATCCAAGAAACTTTCCGCCAATTCATGTTCTGCGGTCCCTTCCTTCAAAGCAACGATGTCTCTTAGGATTTGGGCCAGCCACACATTGTCGAAGTAACGGTGCCGTCCGCTGTTCCATGTCATGTTGTTGGGATAGCGCTCATTTTTGTAGTAGTTCCAAAACAGTAGCTGCTTGGACTCCTCATCGGACAGGCGTAGTCTGTACTCTGAATGAGCTGGAATGTATCCATCGTCACACAACTTTCCAACAAAGGATTCTCCGACCATAAAAAGGCCAACAACCCGTCTTTCTTTCTCTGGTACGTCTGGTTCCCTTGCTGTAATCAGACAACAACTGTTCTGGTGCAGGCGGACAAGACGGTTGGGACTTCCTTCATTGGCCCCGCTCTTTTTCAATCCTGTGAAGACTCTCCAGTCAGAAAAGACCGTGTTTTGTTCGTCTTCATCACACCAGAATGCCACCTGTGATGCAGGCGATACTTTGTGGTTCTTGAGCAGTTTTTCGCGTTCAAGCATCCTTTGCCGCTCTTCTTCTTCAACCGCTCTCCGTTGTTCGAGCTCAGCCTCTTCCTGCTTCCGCTCCTTTTCTACCCTCTTCATTACTTCTTCCACACGTTTAGCGGCCTTAGAATCAAGTAGCCGCAGATGCGTTCCGAAGACATCGGGAAACACAAACTTCTTCACTCCCAGGGAGAAGCGTACCTCCACATAATCCCCATCATAGGACACTACGTTCCCCTTGCCAAAACTCTTATGTGTTACTTGTTCATTCAGCAAATCCATTGTGAGCCTCCATATCTATTCGCTAACGCGTACCAGTCGCAGTTCTTCCTCTGAATTTAGAGTATCACAAGTGGAGCAAATATGCAAATTAGGTATTGACACAAGCGCCTGAACAGTGTAAACTATTTGTTTATATGTCTGGCCTAAAGACCTATTGCTATGCACCTCTCCAGTACTATAGTCCTCGGCTACTAGTACCTTGGCGCTGATGGGTACATATGCTATTACGCAAGTCACTACTTTAGAGGGAGGAGTGTATGGTCCATGTTCAGCCAGCACCCCCGTGTACCCACCCACTGCCCACCAGGTTTTTTGGGTAGGTACACTGTTGTTCAGGGCGATTCTATGTTCTCGATTGCACAGCGCTTTGGAGTATCACTGGATGCTTTGATAGCTGCGAATCCCCATATTACGAACCCAAAGCTCATTTTCCCAGGTGACGTTCTGTGTGTTCCCAAGAAGGTGCCACCACCACCGCCACCACCGCCGCCACCAGTAGAAAGATGTTGCCCATGTCCATTTACTCTCAACGACTTTATCAACCGCTCTGTACAAGTCACTACACCATGCGGCCTCGTTGACGGACGCCTGATTTTCGTTGGAGACGATTCCATCATGCTCCAGGATCACAAGACCACCACTGTTGTTCGCTGCCAGGAAATTTGCTTTGCTCGCATTCTCAAGCAAAAGGGGGATGTGCAATGAACCGCAATTGCTGTGCCTGTCCAGAAGGGTTGGCTATGTTCCTTGACCGCCGCGTGGTTGTCACCACCAAGTGCGGAGAAGTACGTGGCATTCTTCGCGCCTTTGGAGACACGTTTCTTGAAGTAGAAGAAGCCAATCCAAAGCTTGACTTGACTATCATTCAGTGCGGTCAAGTGTGTTCCATCCAGATGTTAGGATAGCTATATCCAGACCGAAAAGAAGGCCGACCGAGGAGGAAGCAGTCTCCCTTGGTTGGCGTCTTTTCGCGATAGGCAACAAAGAGAGACTGAACGTAGCGAGTTTTCACCTCACTCCGAACAGTCTCTGGAAGGGATTGATTGTAGGTACCAAAGCAATGCTCTGCATGAACATAGTCATGAGTATCCAATCACCTATGGGTGATGTCACTATACCGATCAATCCCTCAAGCCTACTATGCCCAAGGTATGGAATGCTATACGTTCCATGTTTTACCATTCGCGCCTTGTCTATACCACTCTAGAGCTTGCTTTTCAACGCGCTTAATGTAGTCATCTTTTCCATCCATGTACGACTCAATACTGTCTGGAAACTGTTTGGCCAAAGTAGCTTTGAGTTCACCATAACGCGCAGCTTCATCGGGGTGTGCTCGCATAAAGTCCCGAAATGCCAGGTGCCTTTGCACATCCTTGCTGTCGGCCTGGAAAACATGGACATGATGTGTGCGCTCCTCTTTTCCCTTGCGGAAGTACCTACGCCCCGGAATTCCAAACTCCCCCATGGATTGGTATCCGAGAGCATCCATGCCCTGGATCAAATCATCGACTCTAAGGATATTCCTAACGACTGGCATGATATCAATAATGGGCTTTGCCTTCAGCCCAGGTACCGACGTGCTGCCAATGTGGTGAATCTGCAAGAGCTCGTCTCCGAACACCTCTTGCAGCCAATCGGCCTCCATAGCGAAAAGCATCGGCCACTTGGGATCATATTCCGAAACGACTACCTTCATACAGCGCTCCCCTTCCGCAAAATGCCTATCATGAAACTTCGCTCCAAGTCCAAATAGTCCTTCCACACCATCATGACAAATCGTACTCTAACGTACATTGAAACAGGAGGCGAAGACGATGTTTATTGTGGTGTTGAAAAGGCCGAAAGGATTTCACTTGGTCTTGCTCCTTCTTTTGACAGTGACCGTAGGGGCCATATGGATTTGGGTATGGCTCAATCAACCCTACCTACCACCCAGGATTGGCCTAGAGGGCTTGTCGCCCGCACTCGTTCAACAACTTTTTCCGGGCGAGCAACTCGGGGAAATCATGCTCCGGTCAACTCGGGAGCTGCTTACGCTACTAAACGGTGGAAAACTGGATTATATTGTTGAAATGAACGAACCAACGCCGGGTCTAGATAGCGTGTTGTTGGATCAACTTGCCCCAGTCATCGTCGTACCCTTTTTTGACCCAACCGAACACCTCGAGCTCAAGGAGTTGGAAGTCCTCGCTCGAAGTGAGTCCGCAAACGTCTTGGTAGCCGACACT
>DUQE01000005.1 GCA_012837925.1 Bacillota bacterium | reverse complement strand
TTTATTACCTGACGGCCGCTTCTTTTCTTTTTCTTCTCGCTCCTGCTGACCAGAACGTCGACCCTCGTCTTCCTGCCGGTCACGGATTCGATCCTTCTGCTTATTGCGCTCTACGCGCTGTTCGCGCGCAGCGAACTCTTGGGCAACCTGTGGTGCCATTCTTCCTGCAGCTCCCGTTTGATCGCCTTCACGATTCATGCGGGGGATTTGATCTGACCGTGAGACAAGAACCTGAAAATCAGGAAACTTTATGGACATCCCTACCCCTCCGTTCTTATACGAGCTTACTGCGTAGAGTCAATATGGCTTTCGTGTGAATTTGCGACACTCGCGACTCCGATACGTCCAAGACATGTCCTATCTCCCTTAGTGTTAGTTCTTCGTGATAGTACAAGGCTAGGACAAGCCGCTCCCTTTCACTCAATCCTTCAATAGCCGCAGTCAACTCCTCCAGACTCTCATTCTGGACGACTCGTTGATCAGGCAACGCATCACCATCAATGACGAGGTCTAGAACTTTGAGGCTGTCACCTTCTTTATCGGTCGTTACGGTCTCATCTAAAGAGAAAAGGTTGACGCCTTTCACTTCTGTCAGTAGCTCATAATAGCGTTCAGGAGTAAGCTCTAAAGCCGCTGCAATTTCATTATCCGTGGGGCTGCGTCCCAACTCATTCGTAAGCACATATACCTGGTTTTCCAAGGTTCGAATCTTAGAACGTATGCTGCGAGGAACCCAGTCCATAGACCGCAGACCATCGAGAATAGCTCCTCGAACCCTGGTAGCCGCGTAGGTCTCAAACTTAATGTTGCGCGTTTCATCAAACTTTTCTAGAGCATCCAGCAAACCAAAGAAACCAAAACTCTCTAAATCCCCAATTTCAACGCTGCTTGGCAGGTTCATGGCCATACGTCCTGCCACATACTTCACGAGGGGAATGTACTCGTCGAGCAATTGATCGCGCGCTTGAATGTCGTTGGTTTTCTTGTATGCATTCCACAGCTGATCTAGTTGTTCTTGCTTAGGTTCAGACACCATTGTTTCACCCCCATGGGGTCGTCGATCATTTCGGATTATCCCTTGCTAACTCGGCCAAGGTAATCTGTCGTTGAAAGACAAACTTAATGATCCGCTGCCGGGTCGCCTCGGGTAGATCCAAAAAGGCGAATCCATAGTCTACTCCAGAATCCTTGGGAACAAATCGCACCATTGTTGCTTGAGCCATGATACGGTCTTCTTTCAATGTGAACGAAACGCGCACTTCATCATCCAGGTCGAACTCGTGGTCCGATCGAAGTAGGAATCCCCCCGCACTCAAATCAAGCATGACTCCCGATTGCGGTGGTAATTCTCCTCCTCCTTCTTTGTAAAGGACAAACAGAGTATCGATGGATACCGGTACTCGCAAGAAATTTCTGTCTTGAATTTTCTCCCATGGACTGAGAAGTCTTAACTGCAACAGTGGTACCTTGGCATGGAAGCGTTTCTCCACGACAGCTTGGCAAGTAAACCGCCCCTCCTGGATACCATTATGCATTCTGAATTGCACTTCGAGATGCGTGCCGACGCGAATCGGCACAAGGACCCCCATCCTAATGGGGACACCAACAACGAGCAGATCGTCATAGGCGTCTTCAACCCTGGTGCGGTAACTCTCATATACACTCTCATTTTCGATACGTAAGTCGATCAACTGGTTTGGCTGCAATTGCATAATCGTACCTCACTGCGTCTTTAAGAAGTCATGTACTTTCGAAAAGAACCCTTTGATCCCATTAGGTGCAGCCTGAACCGCCTCGCCAGCCAATGTGCCCGCGATCCTCTTAAAGGAACGGCTACTCATTGCCGACGGAAAGGCCAGTAATACAGGCTGTTGATCCGAGACGGCTTTAGCCAGCTGCGACTCTTGTAGAATATAGCCTACGTACTCAACTTCCCACTCCACATACTCCCGTAAGACGGAGTTGAGCTTGTCGGCGACGACCTCGGCTTCATTCGGGTTCTTAGCCATATTCACAATCAAGCGAACCTTGGCCTCGGGACTTTGTTGGTGGACGATCTTGAGCAAACCATAGGCATCTGTTATGGCTGTTGGTTCTGGTGTTGTCACAACCAATACCTCTGTGGCTGCCAGGACAAAGCTCAAGACGCTCCGATGGATTCCAGCACCTGTATCAAGGATGACAAAATCAAACTCGCGATTCAGCTGTTCTAGGGACTTGATGAATACCTCAAGCCTCCAACCATTCAGGTTGGCCAGGTCAGTGATTCCTGATCCGCCAGATAGGATCTTCAAACCAAGCGGACCATCTACAATGACTTCCTGCAGGCTCTTCTCACCGCGAAAGACATGGCCTAAGTTGAACGGAGGCGTAATGCCTAGAACAATGTCGACATTCGCTAATCCTAGATCGACATCAATAAGCACAACACGATGCTTCATCTGGCACAGGGCCAAGGCCAGATTTGTGGCTAAATTCGTCTTCCCAACGCCACCTTTTCCGCTGGTTACAGCGATGATCCGTGAAGCGTGTTCCTGCTTCCTAACTAGTCTTCTTAACCCTTCAGCTTGATCTTTCATAGTTACGAGTCCCCCAAAATTAGCTGAGCAATCTTTTCGTTTGTGGCCACATCAATATCCTCTGGAACCCCCTGACCAGTCGTTACAAACGAAAGTGGAGCTCTCGTTCGTTCACAAGTCTGCAAAATGATCCCGTAGGTACTTGT
>DUQE01000087.1 GCA_012837925.1 Bacillota bacterium | reverse complement strand
TTGCCTGCACGAACCAAAAGCTGGGCAAAAATCTGGCCACGGCCAAAACCGACTGACTCATGACTTCCTGCGGAACAAACACTCCTCCGAGAAAGTTCAGACCTAGGGTAATCACTTGCACTGCACCTGTTTGGGCATTGTGATTCTTGATGATATCGCCCAGCAAAAAGCCAATACTCAGGCAAACCATGGTGAACGCCAAGGTGTTTCCGAAATAGAGGAGGGTCAGGCCAGAACCGGACAGACTCCGTCCATAAAGCAGCATCGCTAGAATCATGAGTAGCGACCAGCAAGCCAAGGCGAAGATCCCGTGACCGGCCAAAATTTGTAGACTCACCTTCCTCTGGGGTATGGGGGCGCAACGATTACGCATGTAAAGATCGGGCCGGTTAAAAGCAATCATAGTCGAGCTGATTCCGCTCACAATCATGGCCAAAAGAGCGTAGGCACAGTAGTTGAAGAAATATTGATAGTTGGGCTCACTGTCCGTCGATACACCAGATTGCTTCATCACAACCCTTGTGTGGGTATCCAGGTCAGACAAGACGAGTCGCACAAGATCGGTTTGCGTGTGACTGCGGCCATGCACATTATGAAGGCGAGCTGTGTTTAGAAACGCATCCACACTCATGTCCATGTAATAACTCATCGTCGAGTTCGGGATGACCACAGTCTCCACCTTTCCCTCGTTTCCTTCCATAAAGTCTTGGGAAAAGCCTTCAGGAATGATGGCGATGTACTGCACTCTCCGGTAAAAGAGAGCGTCCTGAAGCTCCTCTTCATCATCATTCAAGAACACCCTTTGCCCCACTTGTTCCAAGTACTTCTCCAAACCCTCGGCGAGGACACCTCCCGGGTCTCGATTAATCACAGCGATGCGGGTCCTTGTCGGTTCGAACATGTCTTCATTGGTTTCCGGTGCTGTTGTGGAGAAAAAGACAGCCAAGACCATAAAGACACCTAGATTCCAGAGGATAGCCACCCTGTTAGAGCGCAGAATCTTGAAATAGGATCTAAAGACTTGCATACCTTTCCCTCCTTAGATGAATGGCACTGACCAGACTGAGAACAACTGTAATCAAGCAAAGTACTCCAATGTTGATCCAAAAGCGCTGGAGAGTGCTGTAAATATGAAGGCTGTAAAAGCAATCAGCGATCAAGGCGGCGGGATTAAGATAGCCAAGGAGTGGAAACCGCTGCGAAACCATATCCTTCATGGGTGCCCACATAAGACCCGCGAGAAAACTCAGAGTCAGATTGGCTATGAGGAGAACGACGTACTTCAAGTTCTCATCGCCGCGCACCGAGGTTCCCACAACGTTGCCTAGAGCAACACCGGACGCTGACCCGACAAGTGACGTCAGGAGGATCAAACCGAGCTGATCGCCGAAGCTGATGCCAAAGGCGAAGTGAACATAGGTGAGCAGAAGCGACACTTCGCCAAGAGTAATCACCAAGGCGGCTAAGGTATCGGATAGGACGATTCTGGTCTTGCGGGTAGGTGCAATACTGCGTCTGGCACCTTGGGGCGACTGATCGGCCTGTAAGTGCATGGTATTTCGGATTCCCCAATAGGAACCGTAAACGCAGGTCATGGCAATCAGCGCATAGAAGTATCCCAAATTGGTATCTGGTTTAGCACCTGAAAAGGAGATCTCCTCCGTGAAGGACAGGCGAGGCTCGAAGCTCGCGGCAGGATTTTCCACCGCGATGGCCTGGGCTGTGTTCATCGTTTGACTGTACGTATCCAAGAAACTCTTGAGGATACTTTGGCGGATACCCCTCCGTCGCACCATAAGCTCCATGTCTTCGCCGACTCGAATCACTCCCACAACGGAACCCTCATCAAGGAGTCTTTCCGCTTCCTCTGCAGGGACAATCACTAAATCCAGGAATTGGTCGCGACCTGGTTCCGCCAAGGCTTGCAGAACCTCTTGAAACGGGGTATTCCCTCGATAGGCCTCGTCATCGATGACGGCGGTTTTTATCGCTTCGAACCCTTCGGCATCCGATGTAAGATGCCCGAAAGTGAAGTGGAAAAGGGTGCCCAAGACTAAGGGAAAAATGAGAGTCCAGAACAGAGTGATGCGATCGCGCAACAGACATTTTAGGCGATACTTGAAAACATGCCAGAACATGCGACTCACCTCCTAATCCCGCAGCTGTTTGCCGGTTATTTCCAAAAATACATCATTCAACGTAGGTTGTTCAGAAAACACCTTGTTAAAGGCAATTTCGTGCGACTTCAGATAATCCAAAAGACCAAGGAGGTTATGTTCGCCTCCGTCATAGTGCACGGTCAGCAAATGGTCTGCATAGTGCGCCCGGTTTACATGGGGAAGCTGACGGATTTCGGCAAGTCTCTCCGACTCCAGGAGGTAGATTTCCACACTGATTGTCTCTCCTCCGTTAATCATGCTCTTGAGTTCGGTCGTTGTGCCCTCTGCTATAGTTCGTCCTTGATCAATGATCACAATGCGAGTGCAGAGTTGTTCCACCTCTTCCATGTAGTGGCTTGTATAAATAATAGTGGTACCCTGACGGTTTAACTCGCGGATTCCCTCCAAGATCTTGTTGCGACTTTGTGGATCGACAGCCACCGTGGGCTCATCTAAGATGAGAAGCTTTGGTTTATGGGCAATACCGCAGGCGATATTTAAGCGCCGAAGGAGCCCTCCGGAGAGTTTGTGGGGGAAGAAGGTCTGAAAGTCCCCGAGACCTACAAAGTCAATAGCTTCGGCCACGTACTCCTTTCGCTTCTTGGCGTCTTCCACATATAAACCACAGAAATAATCGATGTTTTCATACACCGTAAGCTCCCTGAACACGGCAACATTTTGCATGACGATTCCGATGTTTTGCTTGCTCTCATAGGCATCCGGTTTCATGGGATGACCAAAGACATCAATGGTTCCCTTGTCATACTTCAAGAGAGCCAGGATACAGTTAATGGCGGTTGTTTTTCCAGAACCATTAGGGCCCAAAAGTCCTACGATTTCACCTTCTTGGACCTCCAGATTGAAATGGTCCAGAGCCACAAGATCGCCGTAGCGTTTCACCAAATTCTCAACTCGAACCAGCATACGATCCCTCCATTTCTTGCTATATACAGCATAATTTCTTTCTTGTGTGGAAATAAGTGCCACAAATCAGGATCTCAAGTGACAATTGTCACATTCCTATGGTAAACTTGTGCCAAGGAGGGGCTGTCATGTACGGGCTGGTAGATAGGCTTTTGCTTCTTAGTTGTTGCTTTGTCGTCTTGCTGTGGCAATCCAACGGTGTCTACGCCGTCTTGGCGGTCTTACTTGCGATCACGGTTAGTGCGCTCAATGGTTATCATCGGTCGCTCACGATTCTTGTGGTATCCGTCCTTGGTTACAGCGTGGTCGCGTTTGTTTGGAAGGAGTTTGCTTTCTTTCTTCCCCTTGTTCTTTATGACCTGTTTGTGGTGGGGCATAGAGGGCCTGGTAAGAGACTATTTGTGACTATGCTAGTTCCTCTCCTTGTGATCGCAATGAAGCTTCCGGTCAGCCTTTTCATCGTGACGGGTCTGATTGCAGCCATTGGTTATGTTCTCGCCCAAAGAGGGGTCGATTTGGAAACGAGTCGCAGGGAAGCAAAAATCCTGCGGGATGATAGCTGGGAACTGACTACGCTCCTCAAGAAACAGAATCGAGAGCTGATCGAAAAGCAAGATTATGGGGTACGTATGGCGAGGCTGCAGGAGAGGAGCCGGATTGCTCGGGAAATCCACGACCATGTGGGGCATCTGCTGTCTCGTTGCATATTGCAGGTTGGCGCAGTGTTGGTGAGCGTGGAGGATGCGGCCACAAAGCAGAACCTGTCGTCGATTAAGGACACTCTATCGCATGCTATGGACCGGATCAGAGCTAGTGTTCATGGCCTGTATGAGGAGTCTCTAGACTTGCGAACCCAGGTTGAGGGTTTGGTGGGGGAGTTTAGCTTCTGCCCCATTCGACTTGATTATAAACTGGAGCAAAATCCTGATAAAGAAGTGGAAAGTTGCTTTGTAGCTATTATCAAAGAGGGTTTGAACAATATTGTCCGTCACTCCAACGCCACGTTGGTTACTCTGACTTTGCTGGAACACCCTGGTTTGTACCAATTGGTGATGCAGGACAATGGTACACGAGGTTCGGAGATGGCAGGTCGAGGTCTTGGTCTTCAGAGTATGACGGATCGAGTCGAGAGCTTAGGCGGACGGTTTAGGGCAGAACACGCCGGAGGCTTTCGATTGTTCATTTCAATTCCTAAAGGGAGGGCGTCTCATGAGAGTGCTTATCATTGATGATGATCCCATTGTGGCCGAGTCGCTTCGAACGATTCTCCAGTCGGGTGGGGGCATCGATGTCCTTGATGTAGGGCATGACGGTGAGACGGCGGTACGTTTGTATAGAAGTCTGAGGCCCGATGTACTTTTGATGGATATCCGCATGGAAACGATGACCGGCATTGAAGCCGCAACCACAATCCTAGGGGAGTTTCCTGATGCGAAGATTCTGTTCTTGACAACCTTTTGCCATGATGAGTACATCATGCAAGCACTGCGCTTAGGTGCAAAGGGATACATACTGAAACAGGACTTCGAGAGTATCCTGCCTGCCTTAAAGGCGGTTCAGGCGGGGCAAAGTGTCTTTGGTGATGCGATTGTTGCGAAAATGCCTGAGCTCATGAAAGGCGAAGAAAAACCTAAGCTAAAGGGTCTGGGCATAAGTGAGAGGGAAGAGAGCATTATTGCCCTTGTGGCTCAGGGACTTAGTAACAAGGAAATCGCCGAGACTCTGTACCTCGGCGAAGGCACCGTCCGCAACTACATCAGCGTCATTTTGGATAAACTCGAGCTCAGGGACAGAACCCAGCTAGCGGTCTTTTATCTCGTGAGAACGTAAGGAGAACATGTTGTTAAGAATGTTAAGGGGGTCTGTCCCCCTTAACAAATGTGGAGGTGGAGAACGTGACGAGTGCGTCTGACAGGACCACGAAGAGCCTAAACTTGGCGGACTTTGTGCCCCGAAGTGAACTGGTGGTAGAGAGGGTAAACGTGACCAAACCGAAGTTTCCTGTCATCGACACCCATACGCATTTCGGCCCCTTGGTTTTGGGTCCAAACTATACCGAGCGTTACGATACAGCGAGAGAAGTGGAACGCTTCAAGGAGGCTGGAATCAAGCGGGTTGTGAACCTGGAGGTAGTGTGGGGTGAGGAGCTCGATCGACTCTTACGGAAAATTCACCCCTACGAGGAATTTATTACGACCTTCAGTTCGGTCGATGTCACGAAGATGGCGGAACCGAAGTTTGAATCCTATGTCCGCAGCACGCTTAGAGAAGCCAAGGAAAAAGGTGTCCGGGGCTTGAAGTTTTGGAAGGACCTTGGCCTTTCGCTAAAGGACGCCGACGATCAGTATATTGCTATTGACGATCCTAGGCTCAAAGTGATTTGGGAAACCGCAGCCGAGTTTGGCCTTATTGTCCTGCTTCATGTAGCCGACCCCGTAGCCTTCTTTCGACCTATTGATCAGTACAACGAACGCATTGAAGAACTGCAGCGATTTCCCGAATGGTCCTTCCATCATCCTGCTCTATACACCTTCGAACAGTTGATGAGGCAGCAAGAAAACTTGATCCGAGACAACCCTTTCACAACCTTTATCATCGCCCACGGAGGCTCGTATTCGGAAAACCTCGGATGTGTCAGTCAGTGGCTCGAACAATATCCCAATATGTACATAGATATAGCAGCGCGCCTCGGGGAATTTGGACGGCAACCTTATACGGCGCGCAAGTTCTTCGAAAAACACCAAGATCGCATCCTATTTGGAATCGACGCAACCGCCGGATATCCACTAGGTTACCAGCCCTATTTCGAGTTTCTCGAAACCTGGAACGAGTACTTTGATTACTCGCTCTCGGAAACTCCAGGTCAAGGAAGGTGGAAAATCTATGGCATCGGTTTGGACGATACCATCTTAGAGAAGGTCTACTATAAGAACGCCGAAAGACTCGGCTTGTAGTCAGTCAAGGGGGAACATAACCTGCTGGCCTAGATCATGCGAACGATAGGCCCCATCCATGAGCTCTGTCAGCGACACAGCACAGTCAATATCGAAGCGGTTGGGTTCATCACGCAAAATCGCCCCAACCCACTGCTCCAGGGCTGAAGGTAATGCTTTGGGAAGCTGGCTCGGCTGAATCCAGCCACTACGTTTCCCCTTAGACTCTTGTCCTCGCGCCAGATCATTGTCCCAAACTACAGCAATTTCCGTTTCTGGGTGGGCACGAAGCTCCGCGGCATAATCCGGTGCATGAACATGCCAAGCACCAATCATGGCGATTTTTAGCACATGAACCCCTTCTTTCGTGTTAGACATGTGGTGTGTGTCGGCAAGGGGCAGGCTTTTTCCTGCGTGGCCAAGCATAGAGTAAGCAAGCACAGAGTAGGGAGGAAGCAATATGCGTGAAGAGGAGAAAATCTTCGCCGGTGTCTTGTTTGCGCCCGGTGATCAGAGTCTGAGGGAGATTAAGCTCAGGACACATAATCTTTGTTCCGAATACAATATTACGTTTGAGGATGATACGGAACGCAGGGCCAAGTTGATTTCCGAGATTTTTGCTGACTTTGGTGAGCACAGTTTTATTCAAGGTCCCATGTATATTCACTATGGAATCCATACGAAAATTGGCAAGCACTTCTTTGGCAACTTTAATCTCACCATTCAAGATGACACCCATGTGGAAATTGGCGATCACTGCAGCTTTGGCCCCAATGTGACGATTGTGACTCCCATCCATCCCATGCTTCCAGATGAGCGTCGGGGGATTATGGATAAGGACGGAGTGGTCACGCACATGTGTTACGCCAAACCGGTTCGTATTGGAAATGACTGTTGGCTCGGTGCCAATGTGGTTGTCTGTCCAGGGGTAACTATCGGAGATAACTGCGTCATCGGAGCTGGCAGCGTGGTTGTGAAAGACATTCCAGCGAACAGTTTTGCAGCGGGAAACCCAGCGAGAGTGATCCGAGAAATCACCGAGGCGGACAGCATGGTGCACAAACCTGAGATTCTAGCTGATAATCAGATTAGGAAGTGAGGCACAACATGGACAACAGCTTGGTCTACACACATGATTCTTTGATCAAACAGATCGAAGAGAAACTCGCCGCGGCGGGGATTATGCCCCTGCGAGAGCAGGCTGAGTTAAGCACGCGGATCCTCAAAGAGAGACTGGATGTCGTTTTGCCTTGGGCCATGGAAGAGTCGGGGTTTGACTGTTGGATCATTCCTGCCCGGGAAAACTGCATGGATCCAGTCTTGAAAACCCTCTACCCCTGGGACATGATCGACGTGAGAAGGCATGGAATCTTGGCGTTTTACAGGGATATGGAAACAGGCGCCATCCGTAAGATGGTGATTGGTCGTTACTCTCCCGTGATGAGGGATATCTATGAGAACGTCCAACAGCCGGAGGAAGACATTTGGCAGGCCATCGGACGAATCGTAGACGAAATCAACCCCAGTAAGATCGCTGTTAATAGAAGCAGGATCGATGGTTTCTGTGATGGGCTTTCTTCCACGATGTTCGAGCAGCTTCGGGAAGCTCTGGGTGAAAGTTCTGAAAAACTCCATGATGGGGAAGGGCTCGTACTGCGTTGGTTGCAAAGGGTCTCGCCTTTGGAGAAAGAGGTCATGAAGGCACTCTCTGACGTGACCCATAGCATTATCAAGTACTCCTTTTCGAGACAGTTCATTCGAGTGGGTTATACTACGACAACGGATGTGGAATGGTTCATGCGGGATGTCATCAATCGTTTGGGTTTTCACTTTTGGTTTGGACCCGATGTGAACCTGCAACGGAAAGGAAGTACCGACACGATGATGACAAATGCGGTAATTCTGCCTGGGGATCTCCTTCATTGCGACATCGGTCTGAAGAGCACGTATATCCAGCTTCACACGGACATGCAGTGGATGGCCTATGTTCTCAACGAGGGGGAAGAAGCGGCGCCTGCCGAGTTCGCAGCTCTTTTTGCCCAGGCACAAAGGTTGCAGGATATCGTGATGGACAAGATGAGTACGTCCAGGACCGGAAATGATGCGTTTTTGGAATCGGTGAAAACGGCGGAAGCCGAGGGCATTCGGGCCATGGTCTATACCCATCCGCTCGGAACCTTCGGTCACGGGGCGGGTCCTACTATCGGAAAATATGACCAGCAGGCCTTTGTTCCGGTGACTGGTGAACGTCCCGTTGAAAACAAGACCTGTCATGCGTTGGAACTCAATGCGGCTGACCAGATCCACGCCTGGGGCGATCAGCTTGTCTATATGTACTTAGAAGAAGTCGTCTACAAGGATGGAACTGTAGACTTTGTTGATGGCCGGCAGGAAGAGTTGCTTCTCATTTAAGGCAGGAACGTGGACTGGGGGTAACCTCCGTCTGTGGCATTTGTGCCGTTTGCATTATCGTAGTTATTGGAAATCCCAAACAGAGGCGACCATCTCTGCTTGGGATTCTTCGTTTTGTTACATTCGCAATGGATCATCGATTAGGGTAGCAAACACAAACTGATGCACATGATCGCGGTTAAGGGTAGTTATTCCGGACATGGCATGGACGTGCCGGCCATTTCCGACAGGAATAGATAAGCCAGTAGTTCCTCCGACCTCATGCAGATGAAGAAGGGTAAAATCGGTGTCCGCCTGAAATACATGGATATGGTCGTTGCCGACAGGAATAACTTGGCCTGTCATTCCCGAAAAACGATGGTTGTGTGGAATCCCTTCAAAAATGGTGGTGCTGCCCTGTACTTCGTGGACATGTGTTTGGGTCGACACGAGTTGCTGCGTTGTACCAACGTTGTTGCTTCTCAGTGTAATCCCTCCCTATTACATACTTTGTACCAGTATATGCACCTTAGGATTTCTGGCGATCGCAGCGGTACAAAATAGCCCAAACGTTCAGGTCGTTAAGGTTGTTAAGTTTGTTAAGGGGGCCAGACCCCGATAACACTTCGTTAACAATGCTCGCCCTACGCAGGTGCAGGATTGTACCTGCCATTGTAGAAAACGTTAAGGGGGTCTGGCCCCCGTAACATTTTCTTAATAATGATGGAGGTCTCTATGACGAATGCACGAAAGCCCGTTGTCGAACTTGCTGTAGCTCTGGTGGGCATCTTTGTTGCCATGTATGGGCTCGTTTTGTTTAACAGACATCTCTTGATGTCCTTCTCGTTACACTCGCGCATGGTGCTGATGATTGTCACCCAGTGGTTCCTTGTTCTGGTCCCGGGTCTTTTAATGCTGACCCGGAAGGACAACATCCGTGACATAGGCTTTCGCAAAGTACGAGTTCCCAAACAGATCATATTGGGAGTCTTGGCTGCTCTGGGTCTGTCACTCGTCCTTACTGTCTTGCCGATTCTCTCGGGATTTCGAGACCTGGTGGGAAGTACTTCGTATACGGAAGCATGGCAGTTTATCTATACCTTTTTCTACATGATCGTTGGAGTCGCCCTTGCGGAAGAGATCGTCTTTCGAGGCTACATCTTTCATAAGCTGTTGGAGATTCGTGATTGTCGCTGGTTTGCTATCATCATATCGTCTGTGATTTTTGGAATCTCCCATGCATTCAGTGGAGATGTCCTGCAGGTGTTCATGACGGCGGGTTTGGGAGTAATCTTCTGTCTGTTTAGAGAGAAAATTGAAGATTACACGACACTTTCCCTGATCATTACCCACGGCGTGTATAATGGCCTGATTCAACTTTTTGTGGCCGTGCTCTAATTGTCGCTTGCATTCATGTCCTTTCAAACGATTACTTTAACTGGAGGTATTCAATAACATGTACAGCTTTAGGAACGATTACAGTGAAGGGGCACACCCCGATATCCTCAAGGCCATGGTGGAAACCAACTTAGAACAGACCATTGGCTACGGAGAGGACAGGTTTTGCCTTGAAGCAGCAGAGCTGATCAAGAAGAAAATTGGACGCAACGACGTGGATATTCACCTCATACCAGGGGGAACCCAAACCAACCTGATCGCTATTTCGGCATTTCTAAGGCCCCACGAAGCCGTCATCGCTCCTTTGACCGGTCATGTGGAAGTGCATGAAACGGGAGCCATCGAGGCCACCGGGCATAAGATCATTACCAAAGTGGGAACCGAAGGCAAACTCACTCCAATAGACGTACAGGAAGCAATGGACTTCCACACAGACGAGCATATGGTCAAACCACGACTCGTGTACATTTCCAATGCCACCGAGGTTGGATCGATCTATAACAAGTCCGAACTTACCGCACTAAGCACCTTCTGCCGGGATCACAACCTACTGCTTTTCATGGATGGAGCCAGATTGGGGTCGGCCTTGACCTCATCGCAAAACGATCTCACCCTGGGGGATATAGCGGGCTTAGTGGACGCCTTTTACATTGGCGGAACAAAAAACGGGGCCTTCATCGGGGAAGCCCTCGTCATCTGCAATGAAAGTCTGAAAGAAGACTTCCGCTTTCACATCAAGCAAAAGGGAGCCCTGCTGGCTAAAGGACGCCTTTTGGGAGTCCAATTCAGGGAACTCTTCCGCGACGATTTGTTCTTCGAACTTGCTCGCCATGCCAACGCCATGGCCGCCAAGATGCAAGACGCCCTTTGCGAAA
Organism: Bacillota bacterium; assembly: GCA_012837925.1. GTDB lineage: Bacteria > Bacillota > Limnochordia > Darwinibacteriales > Darwinibacteriaceae > UBA5420. Next base: position 38,461 of record DUQE01000087.1, on the reverse strand, counting down.
TCGGTTGTCCACTCTTGCTGCACTCGCCATCGAACCAGATTTTCCCCATCATGCCCAATGATCTAATAGGGAAACTGGCCGAAACCTATTCCTTCGAGATCCAAAAACGAGTGGACGCAGACCATTCCATGATTCGTCTTGTCACGTCCTGGGCGACCAAAGAACATGCGGTGGACGAGTTTATCGACGATCTCAAAAAGCTCTGGTAAAGAGCATGGGGAGGACTGTTTATGTACCGTATCCTAATCGTTGAGGACGACGCGGTCATTGCTAAGACGATAGAGAAACACATCAAGAGCTGGGGCTATGAGGTAGAGTGCGCTACTGATTTCGAGGACGTACTCTCCCACTTTGTTGCCTTCAATCCTCAACTGGTTCTCTTGGATATTTCCCTCCCCTTTTACAACGGCTATCATTGGTGTAACGAAATCCGCAAGCTTTCCAAAGTGCCCATCATCTTTATTTCTTCTGCTGCGGATAACATGAACATCGTCATGGCCATGAACATGGGTGGGGACGATTTCATCGCCAAACCCTTCGACCTATCCGTTTTGACCGCCAAAGTCCAGGCGATGTTGCGTCGCACCTATGACTTCGCCGGCCAAACCAATCTCATGGAACACCACGGAGCTATCCTCAACACCAGTGACGCCACTCTAACCTATAACGGTGAGCAGATCGACTTAACGCGTAACGAATACAAGATCCTTAAAATGCTCATGGAAAACAGTGGAAACGTGGTCCCAAGGGAAGCACTGATGACCATGCTCTGGGAAACAGACAGTTATGTCGACGACAACACACTGACGGTCAATGTCACAAGGCTTCGCCGTAAGCTCGAAGCCGTAGGTCTCGCCGAGTTCATCACAACGAAAAAAGGTATGGGGTATGAGGTCAAATGAGTAGAGGTCAGGTGTTTTTGCCCTATCTGAAAAAGCGCAGAAAGACGTTCACTCTCTTTGTCGCCTTCTTCCTTGTTTTTTTCGTCGTCTTTTTGCTCTACAGATTGCCTACAGAACCTCTATGGTATGCACTTGTCCTCTGTTTGTCCATCGGAGGCATCGTCTCAGTCGCCGATTTTTATGCCTTCACGCGCAAGCACAAAAACCTTGCAGCCCTGATCAAGAGTATTACCCATGGTGAATTGGAACTCCCCATGTCCAAGGACTTGATCGAGCAGGATTATCAACAGCTCCTTCGTCTTTTATCGGAGGAAAAGAGGGAACTGACCTCCTCTGCCGAGCAAAAGCGCAGGGAACTTGTGGAGTATTACACCTTGTGGGCTTACCAGATCAAGACGCCCATTGCTGCTATGCGTCTGGCTCTGCAGTCGAAGAACGACGAAGACTCCGTGGAACTGCTCATGGAGCTCTTCAAAATTGAGCAGTATGCAGACATGGTTCTGCAATATCTTAGGGTGGAAAGCCCTTCCACAGACTTTGTACTCAAGCGTTACAGCCTCGATGATATCGTGCGGCAGGCGGTACACCGCTATGCCAAACTGTTTATCCGTAAGAAAATCGGGCTGGATTTTAAGGAACTGGACTGTGAGGTTCTGACCGACGAAAAGTGGCTCGTCTTTGTGATCGGTCAAATCTTCTCGAATGCTCTAAAGTACACCAAAGAGGGAACAATTTCCGTCTATATGGAGGACCGGGCGAAGAAGACGCTGGTGATCGAAGACACTTGAATTGGCATTGCTCCGGAAGATCTGCCCCGAGTCTTTGAACAGGGATTCACGGGATATGCTGGCAGAATGGAGAAGAGTTCCACCGGAATTGGGCTGTACCTGTGCAAGCGCATTCTGGACAAACTTTCCCACACCATTACTCTAGAATCGGAAGTGGGTCGGGGAACTCGAGTGAAAATTGGACTCGATATGGTCGAAACCTTCGATCCATACAGAAACCTTACCGAAATGTAAGATTGGGCGGGGAAGTGTAAGCCAAAGCTATGGCAGCGCATTTCCCCCCTTTGCTATACTGGGCCCAAGGTGAAGGAGGAATAAGCCATGAAGATGCTTGACGTGAAAAACGTGAAAAAAGTGTATACCACTCGCTTTGGGGGAAACCATGTGCAGGCCCTGTCTGATGTTTCGTTCTCGGTGGAAAAGGGCGAATACGTGGCCATCATGGGCGAATCGGGTTCAGGAAAGACGACGCTCCTGAACATTCTGGCCGCCTTGGATAAACCCACATCCGGTGAGGTTCTGCTCAGCGGACGTAGTATAGGTTCCATTCCACAAAAGGAAATTGCAGCCTTTCGCAGAGATAACCTTGGTTTCGTTTTCCAGGACTTCAACCTATTGGACACATTCTCGATTCAAGACAACATCTTTTTGCCCTTGGTCCTGGCCCGCAAGTCCTACGAGGAAATGGAGATCCGCATTCGGCCGATTGCCCGTAAGTTGGGGATCGAACCAATTCTGGCCAAGTATCCCTATGAAGTGTCGGGTGGTGAAAAGCAAAGAACGGCCATTGCCAGAGCTTTGATTACAGAACCGCAACTTATTTTGGCCGACGAGCCCACGGGCGCCTTGGATTCTCGATCCACCGATAGTCTGTTGCGTTTGTTCCGAGATATTAACGAGGAAGGGCAGACCATACTCATGGTCACCCACAGCACCAAGGCGGCGAGTTTCGCCAAGCGTGTGCTGTTTATCAAAGACGGCGAGATCTTTCACCAGCTTTACAAGGGTGTTTCGTCAGAAGAAGAAATGTACCAAAAGATTGCGGACACCTTGACCATGATCGCCACAGGTGGTGCTCGCCGTGACTAGATTCTTCTATTCGAAACTGGCTGTCGAGAACATCCGAAAGAACGCCCAGACATATCTTCCGTATATGTTGACAAGCGCAGCAGCCGTGACGATGTACTACATCATGCACGCCCTTTCCCAGAATGTGGGTCTGGGTAAAATGGTCGGCGGTACCAGCATACGAATGATGCTCGATTTTGGCACGATCATTGTGGGGTTCTTTTCGGTAATCTTCCTGCTTTATACCAACAGTTTCTTAATCAAGAGGCGCAAAAAAGAGTTTGGTCTGTTTAATGTTCTAGGGCTGGAAAAGAAACACATTGCCAGGATCATGACCTATGAGACGATGTACATTGGCGTGATCAGCATTGCAGTCGGCTTAGTTGGAGGAGTCGTTCTTTCCAAGCTCATGTTCTTGCTTTTGCTGAGACTCCTTCGGTTTGACGTGCAGATGGGCTTTGAGATTTCGGGATCGTCCATGGTCATGGCACTCACCTTGTTTGGAGGGATCTTCTTTCTGACTTTGCTGGGCAATTTGCGGCAGATTCATCTGGCAAAGCCCATTGAGCTCTTGAAGGGTGGACAGGTGGGAGAACGGGAACCCAAGACGAAGTGGCTGATGACTCTGTTCGGTCTGGTCACTCTGGGAAGTGGCTACTATTTGGCCCTGACTACCGAATCGCCGATCGCGGCCTTAACGATGTTCTTTATCGCGGTCATGCTGGTGATTGTAGGAACGTACCTGCTCTTTACCTCGGGAAGTATCACGCTTTTAAAGCTGATGCGCAAGAACAAGCGCTATTATTACAAGGCGAACCATTTTACCACTGTTTCTGGATTGATGTACCGTATGAAGCGAAATGCGGTGGGACTCGCTAACATCTGCATCCTGTCTTCGATGGTGCTCGTTACCTTGTCCACCACCGTATCCTTATACGTCGGAGTCGAGGATGTGCTCAAGACCCGTTATCCTAAGGACATCACGATCTCTTCGCATCGCGTTACGGACGAATACATCGCCCAGCTCCGGACTCATGTCTCGGGCGTGCTCGAGAAACACGGTTTGGAGCAGACCAACGTTATGGACTGCCGCATGCTGGCCTTTGTGGCATCGCAGCAGGGAAGCGATTTTATTACGGATCGAAGTGTGGTCAATGGGCTGCCTGGAAGGCTACGGACTTTGCTTTTTATCCCGGGAGAAGACTACAGTCGCATAACCGGCAAGACTTTGACTCTGGCGGAGAACGAGGTGCTGATATACTCGGAAGGAGCGGATTTTCCCTCTGACACTCTGACTGTGCTGGAACGCACGTTCACCGTCAAGGAAAAGCTTAGTCAGTTTGCAGGAGCGTCGAATTTGGCCGCGATCACAGGCAATCACTATGTGATCGTGAAAGACATGGGGGTTGTGGAAGCGATCTATGAGGCCCAGGCAGAAGTTTACGGTGAGTATGGATCGCAACTCGCTCACTACTGGGGCTTTGATCTGCCTGTGTCAGGTGATGAGCTTGTCAGAGTGTACCGGGACCTTCGGGCCAATATTCCTGAGGGTGATGCCAGTGTTGTAGTGGAAACGGCGGAAACTGTGCGGGAGGCGTTTTACTCCCTGTATGGTGGCATGTTCTTTCTCGGGTTGTTCCTGGGAGCCCTGTTCATTATGGGAACGGTGCTGATCATCTACTACAAGCAGATTACTGAGGGTTACGAGGATAAGCAGCGCTTCGAGATCATGCAAAAAGTGGGTATGAGTAATGAGGAAGTAAAGAAGTCGATTCAAACGCAGGTACTGACCGTCTTCTTTTTGCCCATGATTGCATCGGCCGTCCACATTGCTGTTGCCTTTCCGTTCATGACAAAGCTCCTGGGCATCTTCAGCCTAACCAACACTGCTTTGTTCGCGTGGTGCACAGTGGGAACGCTCCTGATCTTTACCCTGTTCTATGCTGTTGTCTACACCATAACAGCCAGGATGTACTACAAAATTGTGCGCCGATGAAATAAGCACGCATACGATGCACGAAAAACGGCCCCCGATCCAGGATCAGGGGCCGTACTTGTGTAGCGTTAACGTGCGAAGACTTGCTGACCTCCCACGTAGGTAGCCGTCACTTTCATTTCCAAGAGTTCTTCTGGTTCCACCTGGGTTGGATCTTTGGGAAGAACAACGAAGTCGGCGAGTTTTCCGGGACTCAATGTACCCTTGATGTCTTCTTCCTGCGCCGCATAAGCAGAACCGGTGGTGAAGAGGGCGAGGGCTTCGAGCCCCGTCAGGCGTTCCTTGGGATGCCAGCCTTCTGTGGGGTAGCTATTGTGGTCTTGACGAGTTATCGCGGCGTGCATTCCCCATAAGGGATTGCAGGATTCCACAGGGCTGTCGGAGCCTCCGGCTGTATGGATGCCTAGTTCTTGCATTGTCTTCCACGCATAGGTGCTCTGCGCTGCCTCGGTTCCAACTCTGGTTTCGACAAAGTGCAGATCGGTGGGAACAAAGATGGGTTGAATGTCACAGACGATGCCGAGCTTGGCCATACGTTGGAGTTGATCGGGCCTGGTAATCTGGGCGTGAATGATGCGCGGACGGGCCGTCCAGCCAGACACTTTGTTTTTTGCCTGCTCGTAGCTGTCAATAACCATATCAATCGCTCGATCACCAATGGCATGCACGGCGACCTGTAAATTGGCTTCTGCTGCCAGAAGAACGAGTTCATTGAGTTCTTCCTGCTTGTGAATTGCCATCCCTGATGTCGTGGGATCATCGGCATAGGGGAAGGTGAGGGCTGCGGTGCGCCCTCCTAGGGACCCGTCGGAAAAGAGTTTCAAAGGTCCCAAAGTGACATGGGAACCTAGCTTTGGATGGATCTTTTTGACTTCTAAGTAGGTCTTGAGCTCGTCGATCGTTGGCATGGTGGATTGCAGTTCGACCCTGATGGGAAGTTCACCGGATTCCGATAGTTGCCGATAGGCTTCGAGCCGGTTGATAAGCGTTCTGGTTCCATGCAGATCATTACTCTGGACGGTCGTTAGGCCAAGGGAAGCCGCTTTGTGACTGGCCATACGGATAACACGCTTCAGGTCGTCCACGCTTGGGGAAGGAATGAGCCTCCTGATTAGGTCAATGGCGTTCTCCCGAAGAACACCTGTGGGTTGCCCTGTTTCGGGGTCTCGATCGACGCTTCCGCCAGGAGGATCCTGCATGTTTGCATCGATTCCTGCCAGCTCAAGGGCCTTGGCGCTTGCGATGGCGATATGTCCACAGACGCGGGTAAAGAAGACCGGTTTGTCTTGGGAGATTTGGTCGAGATCGAACCTTGTGGGCAGCACTTTTTGGTCGAAGGTTTCATCGTTGAAACCTCTTCCTAGAATCCAGGCATGGGATGGGTTTTCGGCTACAAAGTCTTGACCGAGGCTAATCATATCGGCGACGGAACGGGCTTTGGTCAAGTCAACTCCGTCCATGCTTTGCCCCAGGTTAATCAGGTGCATATGACTGTCGTTAAATCCTGGCACCACTACTTGCCCCTGTAGATCATGCATCTCGGTTTGGTCGCAGGCTAGGGCCTTGATCCCCTCGTTCTTACCAACAGCCACGATTTTTCCTCCTACCAGCGCCATGGCTTCTGCCCGCGGCTTGGATGGATCGAGCGTAATGATCGTGGCGTTATAAAACACTTGCGTTGGTTCGATTAGTGTAGTCATCAATAGAACCTCCATCTCAGTGTGTGGGTTTGTTAAGAGGGTCTGTCCCCGTTAACATTTGTTAACGGGGACAGACCCCTTTAACAATTAAAGCTGGGTGACGGTGACGAATTGATAGCCTAGTTCGCGCAGGGTTTTGATGATGTCCGGTAAGACCCTCGTGGTGGCTGGACCATTACAGTGCATCAGGACGATGGCTCCAGGATGGTGCTGCGTTTGGATACGGGTGATGATTTGCTCGGGTTTATTGCGTCGACTGTCCCAGTCAAAGGTGTCCAGCGACCAGCGCACGATCTTCCATCCGTTTTCCTTCAAGTATCGTACAGAGTCATCGCGCAGCGAACCGTAGGGAGGACGCATAATCATGGGATAAAAACCCGTCAGTTTTTCCACGGCCCGCGAGGTTGGCGCGAGTTCTAGGGCGATGATCTCCTCGTTCGTCAAGAGACTTAGATCGCCATGGGTATGAGAGTGGTTGGCAATCAAATGGCCATCATCATACATGCGCTGCACAAGTTTTGGATAACGCGCCACGAACTCGCCCACCACAAAGAAGGTCGCCGATACCCCTTCGACCTGTAGAATATCGAGAATCCTCGACGTGTAGTGAGCTTCCGGGCCGTCATCAAAAGTCAAAGCCACCTTGCGCAGAGGTTTTTCCTCCTCCACTTCGGTAGATCCCTCATCGGGCGTCTGCTTCTGCACACCGGGTTGCTTAACTCGGACAACAGGCCCTTCTTTCAACACTTGGGGAGGCGGGTTGGCCTCCAAGAGTTCGTTTATGTAATATTGGCTGGCATCCGCAGGCATCATGAACGCCAGAAGAAGCAAAAGTACGATTATCGAGGAACCGACCCCTCGTTTCCCGTTTTGCATGACCGTCCTCCATCGAAAAGCACAATTGAGGCCTGAATTCTTGATCTGCCCTAGATTTTCCTGCATTAACGTTAAGGGTTATCACTATTTATATGTAAAGACCCAACTTTGTAGAAGGAACTCCTTTCCTTTAGACGAAGGAATTAGAGTACATCAACAAAAGGAGGACTACTATGAATCTTAAAGGTACACAAACAGAGAAGAACTTATGGGCGGCCATTTCCGGTGAATCGATGGCACGCAACAAGTACGATTGGTATGCCAGTGCCGCCAAAAAAGAAGGCTATAACCAGATTTCCGGTATTTTCGAAGAAACAGCCCTTCACGAGAAAGAACATGCTAAGCGTTTAGGCAAGTTCTTGGGAATCGTTAAGAGCACGTCGGAGAATCTCAAGGATGCAGCAGCCGGCGAGAACTACGAATGGACAAGCATGTACAGAGAATTCGCAGAGACCGCCAAAGAGGAAGGCTTCCATGAGATCGCTGAAGTATTCCAGGAAATCGCAGAAGTCGAAGAGGAGCATGAAAAACGTTACTTAGCGCTCCTCGCCAGAGTCGAAGCGGGCACCGTTTTCACCAGAGAAGAGCCCATTCGCTGGAAATGCCGCAACTGCGGATACGTTCATACAGGCAAAGAAGCTCCAGAGATTTGCCCAGCTTGTGCTCATCCTCGTGCACACTATGAGGAATACGCAGAAAACTACTAAGACATAAGGGGAAACATAACAGGGAGGTACGGAGTTGCAGTTTGATGACGGGCACAGAGAGAACGTGGCCCACGTAGCAGACGTAGCAGAAGAAATGGTAGAAGAATGGCATTATGAAGTCAAAGGCGAACGTAAAGGCCCTGTGACGAGAGATGCCCTCGTAGCTTTGATTGCAGAAGGTAAAGTGACCAAACCCCTCCGCCCTTGAGCAGTTCAGCTGTGGACAACCGCTGGATCTGGTGGCTGGCTTTTGCCCCCTTGGTGGGTGCGGTGCTAGAAAACCTAGCGGCCGTCATGACCCAGGGCGGGGTGAAAAGGCTTTGGCTCATCACCGCAGGCATCCATATCTTCTTTATTGAAGTCGACGCGTACAAACTGAGGAAGGCTGGTTACGATCCGAGTAAGCTTGGATTCTATGCCCTGGTTCCCGTTTATATGGCCAAGCGCGCCAGGCTCTTGAAGCAGTCCATGACATACGCCATAGTCTGGTGCGTTACCTTCGCCCTGCTTGTGTTCGGGCCTGTAGGTTACATCCTGCAGAAGACCGGACTGGACTTTGGTATGGGTTTTTCCCCCACGATCATGACGGTGCGGGCGGGAGAGTTCAGTGGTTACCCGAAAAAGAAGATCGGCCCGGCTTTGGATAAATACCTGTCCAACCCTAAATGGACTTCCTTTGTGGGTACGGATGGGGAGACCTATGTACAGGTAGAAGGCGGGGTCACCTACAAGAACAAGCCTGCGACGTTGAAAATGCAGTTCCAAATGCAGGGTTCCAACAACTTCAAGCTGCATGCTGCGGGCATCAATGGTCAGGTGTTGAATGCCCTGGAGGAGGGGGTTCTGCTGTTCGCCATTTTTGGCGATCACAAATAGCCTTGGCGAATGCACACCCCGGTGGAGCAATAGTAAGTTCCGCTGGGGTTTTTCGCGTTCCTCGTTCGCCTCTCAATTTCTGTCTACTTCACTTTCGGGGACCATTATGATATGTTAAGCAAGGAAAGGAATGAGTACTTGCTTACGAAATTATTTCCAGGATTATTGTTGTCACTTTTTGTTGCTATCGTTTCATGGTTTTTGGGAGAAGCCATGTCCCTGATTGGCTCCAGCGTCATGGCCCTAGGCTTGGGGTTAGCGCTCAACCTCTTACTGCCGCAAGACAGAAGTCGGCTCACAGCCGGCCTGCGCTTTAGTTCGAAGACCGTCTTGCGCCTCGCAATCATACTGCTCGGATCCACGCTGAGCGTCGGTGAGATCTTCGAAGTCGGACGTTATTCTCTATTAGTCATGATCTTCACCTTAGCAGCCGCCTTCGGGTCCGGGTATATCTTCGGTCATTTCCTCAACATCAATTGGAAAATGAGCAGTTTGATCTCGGCTGGCACAGGCGTTTGTGGTGGTTCAGCCATTGCCGCTCTGTCACCCGTGATCGACGCGGACGACAGTGATGTTACCTATTCCATCGCCGCTACCTTCATTTTTGATATTGCCATGATCATTTTGTTTCCCATCATGGGTAGGGCAATGGGTCTTTCGGACTTGGCCTATGGACTTTGGACCGGAACAGCGGTAAACGATACCTCCAGTGTGGTGGCCGCCGGATACGCCTTCAGCGAAGCGGCAGGTGACTTTGCCACCATCGTAAAGTTGACCAGGACGCTGTCCATCATCCCCATCGTGCTACTGTTTTCGGTGTACGGATCGACCCGGCAGGCAAAGACCCAAGAGAAAGGCTATCTCAAGGCCGCAGTGCCTTGGTTCATCCTCTGGTTCCTAGTCTTGGCCGCCATTAACAGTCTGGGTTTCATCCCAACCGAGCTTGGTGCCGGGCTAAAAGTCACCAGCCGTTTCTTGATGACAGTTGCTCTAGGGGCCATTGGCCTGAATACTGACATGAGTAAACTCAAAGTGGCAGGCTGGAGCCCTATGCTCTTGGGTTTCATCGTCTCTGCCATTGTCGTCATCGTAGCGCTTGCCGTACAACAGATCTTCGGTCTCTTATAGGGGACCAAAAAAGAAGTGCACCCGCTGTGGGTGCACTTCTCTTATTACGTTGATTGCAGACGACCTATAGCCGCCTTTCAAACGCCTTATAGACTGCGCACAAACTGCCTTCCGAACTCGACACAGGCAGCAAGTTCTTCGTCATCAGGAACCCAGAGTGTCCTGTGTCCATCATTGACGATTTCAAAACCGGCTTCCTTCAAGTCCTCGGTGAGAAGTTTATTTCCTTCGCCGCTCCAGCCGTAGCTACCAAAAGCTGCAGCCTTCTTGTTCTTGAACTTCAATCCCTTGATCATCTCCAGCAAGGCGCCCATTCCAGAGAGATATCTGTTATTAACGGTGGCCGAGCCAGCTAAAATGGCCTTCGACTTGAAGATTTCGGAGACAATGTCGTTCTTATCTTGTTTTGCCACATTCTGAATCTTCACCGTTACCGTTGGGTCTTCCAACTGGATGCCATAAGCGATGGATTCGGCCATGAGACGGGTCGACTGCCACATCGTATCATAGACGATGGTGATCTGGTTCTCCTGGTAGTTATCGGCCCACTTTAAGTACTGCTCAATGATCTGCGCTGGATTGTCTCTCCAGATTACTCCGTGACTGGTACAAATCATGTTCACCGGAAGCTCAAAAGACAAAACCTCATTGATCTTCTTGGTAACCAGAGCACTGAAGGGCGTAAGGATATTGGCATAGTACTTTAGCGCTTCCTCATACAGCTCGCAATTGTCCGCTCTGTCATTGTAAAGCGTCTCGGTGGCGTAGTGCTGGCCAAATGCGTCATTGCTGAAAAGGATGTTCTCGCCGCTCATGTACGTGAACATGGTGTCAGGCCAGTGCAGCATCGGTGCTTCGACAAAGGTAAGGGTGGATTCGCCAATATTGAGGGTGTCTCCGGTTTTTACTGTAACGAAGTTCCAGTCTGCATGATGGTGTCCCTGGATGATCTTTTTCCCGTTATTCGTGCAATAGATGGGGGTATCCGGAATTTCTCTCATCAGCTCAGGCAAGGCACCACTATGGTCGATTTCAGCATGTTGGACGATGATATAATCGATCTTCTTAAGATCAATTTCGTCCTTGAGGTTTCTCACAAACTCTTTGTCATAGGGTAACCAGACTGTATCGATGAGCACAACCTTCTCGTCCCGAATCAGATAGGAGTTGTAGGAAGAACCCCTAGTGGTGGAGAGCTCGTCTCCGTGAAACTTTTCAAGCTCCCAGTCAACTTTACCGACCCAAGTTACTTTTTCGGTCAATCGTTTCGAGGCCTGCATTAAAACACTCCCTTCCATTACTTAGTAAGATAATACCAAATTAACCCTGTGAATACAAGACCAACTGAGGCTTTTGCTACCGCTTATTTCAAAGCAACTCGATACCACTCGTGCCAGCGCTTTTCGGGGGTGAAGTGGAAGAGGCTTAAATGGGAGCAGGTGAAGGAATATTCTGGGCTGAAATCCCCCAGTTCTGCTTTGTATTTGGCGAAGGTTTTTGCATCGAGGCGTGTCGCCAAGGTGATGTGGGGATTGTACGGACGTGTATCAACCACAACTCCAGCCTGTCGTAACGCTTCGGTGGCCCCTTCATGCAAGGCCAAAAGCTCCGGAGTCAAGTCTACATTGACAAAAAGTACCCTGGTTCCAAAAGAGCCCAGGCCGCTTCCGGCGACACGAAAGGAAGGGGTTTTGCCTAGAGTCGAATCCAGAAGTTCCTTGAGCTTTTCCTTTGGCTCATCCCAGCTAAACGGGGGTACCAGCGTAATGTGGGTGACCGTTTTTGGTGCCTTAAAGGCGCGCCGATATCGCTCGCAGGTCTCCTCGAAGTCTCTTGGTAGACGTATGCCTAAGAAAAAGTCCACGCAGCATTCCCCCTCTTTTGCTAGTATCTTCGGGGAAACCAAAATTAGTCCTTTTTTCCATCCTGATGGTATATACTACAAAAAGTGATATAATAGACATAGAATTCGAACGGTCGTCCGATCGAAAGGGGTGAAAGAAGTCATGATGGATATGAACCAGCAGAACCAGCAAGAGAAGATCCTCGACGCAGCGTATACTGTGATCGCTCGGGAAGGCTATGTTAGAACCTCTTTGCGGCAGATTGCCCAGGAAGCCCAAGTAGCCGTAAGCCAGATTAGTTATCACTTTGAGAACAAAGAAGGCTTGCTCCTGGCGGTGGCACGCAGGGTGGCCAACAAGTACTACGACTACATGCAGCTCTACCTCAAACCCGAAATGTCCCCTATCGAAAAGGGAGAGTGCTTCATCCGGCTCTATCAGGAAGTACTAGAGGATGATCCCAGTCTCTTCAGGGTGCTTTATGATCTAGTGGGGTTAGCGTTGTGGTCGGAACCCGTGCGCGATCAGGTGAGGGAAATCTTTGAAGGCATCACAACGCAGATCACGGAGGGTGTTTTCACGGAGGAGATGGTTGGAAAACTCGGTTCGAAGTATAGTCCAGAAGCGCTGTCCAGTCTGTTTTTCAGTGGCATTTTTGGAATTGGCGTGCAATCACTCCTCGAACCAGGTGACAAGAAGATTGTACGCTCCCTCGATGCGCTCAATGTGATCTTTAGGGTTGGAAAGGTGGAGTTGACTTGAAACGATGGATCGCAATGGTCTTAGATCGGCCCTGGATTGTTATTGGGGCTGTTACGCTTCTCACCGTGTTGGCTGTGACCTTTCTCCCTCGCATGCAGTTTGATGCCAGCATTGACGCCATGATTCCCGACGATGATCCGGTACTCTTGGACCTGCAAGCGGTTTCGGAGGAGTTTGGTTCACAAGAACTCTTTTTTATAGCCATAGAGAGTGAGAACGTGTTTACACCGGCCACACTGCGCAAGATAGCCGATTTGGAAGCAGCACTGCAAGCGTTGCCCGGGGTGGCGGACGTGCAAAGTCCCTTTAACGCCCAGATGGTGGAGAGTAGTTTCTTCGGTATCGAGATTGGCCCCATGACGGAGCAGATCCCGCAAACAGCAGAGGAGATCGAACAGTTCAAGGACCTTATCCTCAGTAGTCCGTACGAGGGTGTGTTGATCACAGCGGACGGACATGGAGCGGCGCTCCTGCTTGACCTGGAAGATCAGGATAATGTCCACGGCGTACTGGGCCAGATTGAGGATGTGGTCGCAGGTTTTCAGGGTCCAGAGAACATTCACATGGTCGGCGACTCCTACATCCTGTACTACACCGAACAAGCCATGAAACAGGATATGTTGCTTCTGGTTCCCTTTGTCGTTGTCGTCATCGGGGTTGTCTTGTTTTTGGTTTTCCGTTCCATGCTCGGTGTTGTTATTCCATTGGTCACAGTGGGGGCCAGTGTGATTTGGACCGTCGCCATCATGATTTGGCAGGGTATCCCCGTTTCACTGATCACGATGGCGATGCCCGTGATCCTCATGACCGTTGGAATTGCTTCAAGTATTCATATTCTCACCAAGTATAAGGAGGCGTTGGCCGCAGGTCTACCCAAGCGGGAGGCGCTTGTGGAAACGTTTCGGGTGATTACATCTCCCGTGGCCATGGCCGCCCTCACCACATCGGCGGGTTTTGCTTCGCTGATCACGGCCTTCGTGCACCCCATGCGCGAGTTTGGCGTGTTGACTGCAATTGGCGTCTTCTTAGCCATGGTCCTGTCTTTGAGCTTTGTTCCCGCCTTGTTGATTCTGGTTAAAGAACCTGAGGTTAGGCGTGAGAAGACCTCGCAAGGCCACGATGGGTTCTTGACCCGGATTCTAAACACTCTAAGTAGCTGGGCCATTGATCACCCGCGCAAATTGGCGATTGGTGTTCTCATTATCACCGTAGCCTTTGCCTATGGCACTACGTTGATGACGTTAGAGAGCAATATTGTCAACTACTTCAGTGACTCCAGTCCCGTCAAACGCGGAACGCAAGTGATTGAAGATGTCTTTGGGGGAAGTATGCAGATCTCGGTGGTGGTCGACACCGGTCGAGAAGATGGCATGAAAGACCCGCAGCTCGTGCAAGAGTTGATTCATATCCAGGACTACCTCAACTCCTTGGACACGATTAACAAAGCGACCTCCATGGCCGACGTGGTGAGAGAACTCAACCAGGCCCTCTGGGATGGCGATCCTGCCTTCTATGCGGTGCCGGATACTCGCGAAGGAATAGCCCAGCAGCTCCTTCTCTTTACAATGCAGGGCGGTTCTGGTCTGGATGCTCTGGTCACCTATGATTACAGCCAGGCCTTGGTTACCGCTCGCATGAAGACCCTCGATGCAACAGCCATGGGCAACGTAATCAGCGAAGTGGAGAGCTATCTGGAAGAGCGCTATGGTTCGAGGGACGATTTGAAAGTCCGGCTCACGGGCACGCCCAAAGTGATGATGCGACTCATGAGCCGCTATGTTCAAACCCAAATTTCGAGCCTGGTGAGCTCTTCCATAACAGTAGGACTTATCGTCTCGCTCATGATGAAATCCTGGTTCTTTGGTCTCACTAGCCTGGTTCCACTGCTCTTTACTGTATTGATCAACTTTGGTCTTATGGGCTTTGCCTCGCTGCCTTTGGACGCCGTGACCAGTATCATCGCCAGCATTGCCATTGGCATCGGCGTTGACTACGCGGTGCATTACATCAGTCGGTATCGCCTCGAACTAGCCGATGGCTACGATGTGAAGACAGCGTTGCGCAGGGCGGGATCGACAGCCGGGCGAGGTATCTTCTTCAACGCCCTAGCGTTGATTCTGGGCTTTTTGGTTCTGGCATTCTCGCATTTCAGGGCCATCGCCGTCTTTGGTTTTCTGATTTCAGCCACCATGATCGTTAGTTCACTTGCAGCATTGCTGGTGATTCCCATGGTGATTAGCTATACCGAGACGAGAAAATTAGAAAGGGGCACAAAAATGAAACGCACACTGGTGTTTTTGCTTGCTTTGACTCTGACATTTTCCGCTGGAAGCGTGATTAACGCTCAGGATCTCACTGGTCAGGAGATCCTCGATGCCTTGAACTTCGACACCATTTTAAGTGGCTCTGGTACTGCCGAGTTGACCATGACAACGGAAAACGCCAGGGGAGCCCAGCGTGATTTCTCGGTCAGAGTGTACTTGAAGAGCGATGATGCGGGGGATAAGCAGTTTTTGGAATACCTGGCACCAGCAGATGTACGCGGCACCAAATTTCTCTCCATTAACGAGGAGGGCCAGGAAAGCCAAATGTGGCTCTATATGCCGGCTTTGGGCCGAGAACGTCGCATTGCTTCCCACATGACCGGTGACTCTTTCATGGGAACCGACTTCACCTATGATGAGATCGGTGGTGGTTTCAACTATGATGACGACTATACGGTAAAGCGTTTGGCCAATGAAAGGGTGCAAGGAGTAGACTGTTATGTGTTGGAGCTGACGGCTACAGGGGCTGATGCGCTGTATGCCAAGATTCAGATGTGGGTGTGGATCGACGAAATGGTTCCGGTGCAGATTCAGTTCTTTACGGGAGGCGATACTTTAGCCAAGACCCTTACGATGGACAACTTCAAAGTTGTGTCAGGCGAGTTGATTCCCCACGATCTGGTGATGGCTGATAATGTGAAGGGCACAAGGACCATTTTGGAAATTATCGAGATGAATCAAGAAGATGTCAGTGACGACATCTTCACAGTACGGAACTTAAGAAGGTAGAGTTAGAAGAATCTCTTGGAAGGGTGAAGATGATGAGTAAGCGGATTCGGTTTGTGATAGCGGTTCTTCTCGTTTTCTTGGCGGCGTTACCGGCTTTCGCCTTGGAACCCACAGGTGAATTAAAAGGAAGTATTGGTGTTGAATGGGATGAGGATACGCAGAAAATCGTGCATACTTCCACGCGGACGGGTTTTCGTTTTGCGCTGGAAGACGAACTGGACTTCGGCGGCAAACTCCACTTTTCCACGAAGGGCTGGTGGGACTGGAAGCAAAAGGATGGACGCTTGGCCCTTGATCAACTGTGGTTCAGCGCCTACCAGGGTGATCTCGATTTTCAGGTGGGTCGCCAGGCAATCAGTTGGGGAACAGCCGATGGTTTTAATCCCACCAACTACTTTGCCCGCATGAGTATGGATTCCCTGGTGAGCGGCGACATGAGTGGCGATCCTCTGTGGGCTGGTCAGGCCACGTATTATGGTTCGAACTGGTCGGTAACAGGCGTAGTGGTTCCGTTCTTTACGCCGCAGACGCTCGATGATGCGATGAAGAAAGCGATGATGGATCTCGATCCAGCCGCGGCCTTGATCGTACAGGCGATTGAGGATACGAAGAAACCCCGGGGCTTGGGGAAAAACTCGGAGTGGGCCATCCGGGCAGAAACGCAACTGGCCGGCTTTGACATTCAAGCGAGCTTCTTCTCTGGATATGAGCCCTTGCCCGGTCTTGAAATGGTGCTAAAGCCCTCCCTACTTGGACTAGATCTTGGCCCACTTCCGCCCGTGGAAACAAGTTTTGAAGGCACCTACCGTAGGCAGCACTTTGCGGGGCTGGCGGTGACTGGGACAATCGGACCTGTAGGCGTGTGGGGCGAGGTAACCTATGGCGGACCCAAACCTTTCGCCGAATCGGAGAATCCTTTGGAACTGGCCAGAGTGCCCCTCTCGATCAACGAAAAATATCTGCAAGCCGTGGTGGGTGGAGACTACACGTTCGCCGTAGGTAACGGTCTCTTGGCCCAAGGCCAGTACATCTACCGGGGACAGGGTTCTCTCTTGGAGCCCTATGTGATGCCCAATGTTGATCTGGCTACCTTGACGGTAGAGCCCGGGGAAATCGAAGGAGCCCATTATCTCTATGGACGACTGGCTTATGATTTTATCCCCGGTAGTTCGGTGGAAGTCTTGGTCTTGCATGGATTCAGTGAAAAGGGCGGCATCATTCGTCCAGCGTATACCCATCGTTTTCCCAACTCCGTTCAGTTACAGCTCAGCCTGATTCGGCCTTACGGAAAAGACGACCTTCTGTCCATGGGGACACAGGGGCAGCTCGCTGTAACCTATCGGTTCTAAACACAACGTTCAGACATGCGCAGACGGAACGCAATCACTCCTGCGTTGCTCATTCCCGTTAGGCGCACAGTTTAGAAAAGGCCTAAAACATACATGCTTTGGGCCTTTCTGCATCCAATGTCTTAGAACCTTAATCCTTTGATCCCGAATCTCCAGGTGGTCTTGCCTGTATGATCGAGTTCAGCGCCAAGGGAGATATCACTGGGATAGAGACCAAAGAGGTTCATCTCCGTGCCCACTCCCAAGCGGAATTTGGGTCGCACATCGATCTTGGTCACGGGCGATTCCAGCGTCACTCCGGCCAAGAGATAGGGGCGGTTCATGGCAATAGTAAAGGGAAGCTGTTTGTCACCCCAAGGGAAGACTTGCACTTGCGGTGCCACCGCCATCAAAAGAGTTTCCTGAATGGGTGTATCCTCGTCTTCGGGCCGCAGACCCGTTACACGTAAGGACAGCCCGGCATAGCCATGGGGTGTGTTCAGGATCTTTGTGTCGGAAGCCGAAACCTGCCAAGCCTTGTAGCCTTGGGAGACATAGGTTGCTTCGAGCATCAGGCGGGCAATTTTGGGACCTCGAATCGAGCCGCCCAAGGTAGGTTCGCTACGGTTCTTGCTACTACGTACGTAGAGATCGATGGCTCCCCAGGCGTCATTGCCCCAATCAACAAAGACTTCATGCCCTCCGTCATCGTCATCAAACCCATACCGGTACCCGATTCCGAACCGACTGAGCGGTCCGTGGGTGAACTTAGCCCCCATTTTGAGGAAGTTGTAGTCGCTGTCAAACTGAATTTCGGGCTTTAGGGTAAAACGCTTCGGTAAAAGCATTACGGCGCGCTGCGCCTTCTGTGAAAGCTGCTTCAGTTCGGCTCCCGAGTAGCCCGGCTGTTTGTAGGGAATGAAGGTAAAGGCCGGATCCTGAGCCAAAATGACGGCCTTGATCTGTTCCATGTATTCAATCCCTGCTTCATATCCTTGCTCGATAAAATAAGGCCCTCGTTGATAATCCATGGCAGAGTCTAGCCCCACATCGGGGACAATTAACACGTCGGCCATGGCCGTATTGATCTCGGTGTAACCCTCGATCATGGCTGTAAGACTCATGCGTAGATTATCAGTAATACGTCTATAGTTGGGGTCATGATAGTCCTTTTCTAAGGAAACAGCGATAATTACATCGGCTCCCAGGTCAGCGGCCACATTGGCTGGCACCTGGTTTTTCAGTCCTCCATCGACGTAGAACTGATCACCGATTTGTACCGGTACGAACATTCCCGGGATGGACATGCTCGCTTGAATCCCTTTGCTCACTTTGCCCTCAGCTAGGGCGAGTTCTTTACCTGTCGCGAGGTTCACGACAACGGCTCGGAAGGGAATGGGCATCTCTTCGAATGTCTTGCCCTGAAGCAGAATGTCGAGGTAATGCTCAATTCCCGTTGTGTCAACGATGCCTCCGCCTAGGGGCATGGGAATATCTAGTAGCGATCCGAACTCGAGCTTGGTAATGAGCTCGGTCATGTTCTCTACCGAAAAACCTCCGGCATACAGACCGGCCACGATGCTTCCCATACTGGTTCCCACAATCATGTCAATGGGGATACCGTTTTCTTCGAGTGCACGAATCAACCCAATATGGCTAAAACCCCGGGCAGATCCTCCGCCCAAGACTAAAGCCACGGAAGGCCGCTCAGCTGCCAATGTAGCAGCCGGTGTCACAAGCATGCTTACAAGCAAAAACCCCACGAGGAGCAGATTTCCCAGGCTTTTGTGCTGTCTGTTCATCATCACACCACCTTGTATACTACAGTATTCGAAAAATCGATATCTTTGTAGACGTTATCTGTCGCGTTCAGTGTATTCGTCTTTCTTTTTCCCGTCAAGTGCCCGCAGTGAGCGCGTTTGGATGTGCTGCAAGGCCTCGGGCATAAAAGGCGGGGCCGAGGTTATCCTATGCTTGAAACGACTTTGCTTTTGTGAAAGGAGTTGAGCTATGCCCAGAGGGCCTAAACCGGACGATCGCAGCGACAATGTCGAAAAGCTCAGAGAACAAGTCGTAAATACCATCGAGAATCTTGAGGCTTCCCATGACACTCTACACATGGACCTCCCGGAAGAGCAAAAGGAGGCGATTCGAGAGAAGAACAAGCGTAGACGACATGCTATCGCAGGCAAGCGGGAAGAAATCCGCGACGAATATGCGTTTCAGCAAAAGCGCGATGACTGACATCCAAGCCACCCCAGTCCTTGAGACGGGGTGGTTTTTTCACCCTTTACAAGGAAAAACCCGAAACAAGCAGAAAACATAGGAAACCATGCGGAAAAGAGGGGTACCATGCCAGACCGACAGTATATGCGGGAGACCTACGAAGCGCTTCATCGGCATCCAGAGCTCAGCGAGGCGGAATTCTGGACAGCAGAATATGTGGCTCGAGAACTGGACCTGCTTGGATTTGAGGTGCGCATCAATGTGGGAGGAACAGGCGTCGTTGGGATTTTGCAGTTCCCACGCCCTGGTCGGGTTCTGGCGCTCCGCTGTGACATGGACGCTTTACCTGTTCAGGAGGAGACAGGTGTTGCCTATGCATCTTTAAACTCTGGTGTGATGCATGCTTGCGGCCATGATAGTCACATGGCCATGGTCTTAGGTACCTGCTCCTATGCCGCCAGAAACAAGGAGCGTCTTGCGGGCACCCTGTTGGCCATTTTTCAACCGGCGGAGGAGAATGTGGTGGGAGCAAAGGCCATGCTGGAGCAGGGGATCTTCTCTACGCTCAAGCCCGATCGTATTGTGGGCATTCACAATTGGCCTACTCTGCCGGCAGGAAGCGTAGGATTGCAGGAGGGACCCATCACGGCGTATGCCGACCGGTTCAAAGTGGTCTTTTCGGGCGAAGGGGGCCACGGGGCGTTTCCACACAGGACGACCGACCCCATCGCCATGGCTACAGCCGGCATTCAACATGCTTTTGCACTGGCCCAGAGAGGTGCTGATACACGGTTTCCGCAGACTTTGTCCTTTGGCGTGATTCGAGGCGGAACCAGCTTTAACGTGATTCCCAGGCAGGTAGTGGTGGAGGGTACCGTGCGCACGATCCGCACGGAGGATCAGGAGCGCATGATCAAGCAACTCCACCAAGCCTTCAAGGCGGGGGCCCATCTGTATGGTGGCGAGTATAGTTTGGAGTATCAAAAAGGAGTACCAGCCGTTATCAATGACGCTCTGTGCGCGGAGGAACTAGCGAGGTTCTTTGCAGCTTCAATGCCGGAGGTACCTGTTGTCTCCCAGGGCCTGGCGAGTTTGATTGGAGAAGATATGGCTTACTTCTTGCAGGAAGTGCCAGGTGTTTTGCTTCTGATCGGGTCAGGGCAGGAAGGTTGTGTGAATGAGCTGCACCATGCGAGGTTTTTGGTGCCAGAACGGACATTAGAAACAGGCCATAGAGCGCTCACGAGCATTGTGGAGGGGTATTTATCATGACTGCATTGAAGGCACTACAGAAACCACCGCGTTTGCGGCGAGGGGATCGCGTAGCCACTGTCAGCCTCTCTTGGGGCGGTGCCGGCGATGCAGAAATCCTCTGGAGGTACCAACAGGGAAGACGCCGTCTGGAGGAACAGTTTGGCCTGGAAGTTGTGGAAATGCCCCACACCTTGAAGGGTACACAGTTTGTCTATGAGCATCCGGAGAAACGAGCAGAAGACCTCATGGCTGCCTTTGCAGATCCGGCTATCAAAGGTATTTTTGCCTGCATCGGCGGCGATGACAGTGTCAGAATGCTTCCCTTTATTGACTTTAGTGTGATTCGTAAGAACCCCAAGGTGTTTTTGGGTTACTCCGATACAACCATCACACATCTTATCTGTCTAAAGGCCGGTTTGTCGTCCTTCTACGGACCCTCGGTCTTGGCCGAGTTCGCGGAGAACGTGGCGATGTATCCCTATACAGCACATTGGGTGGAAAAGGTCCTCTTTCAAGGGGAACCCATTGGTCCCATACCTGCTCCAGAGAGCTGGACCAGTGAGTATTTGCCTTGGCTGGAAGAAAACAAAGACACGATGCGGAAAATGCAGCCGAACTCCGGTTATGAAGTGCTTCAGGGAGAGGGTGTTGTGCAAGGAAGGCTAATCGGGGGATGTGTAGAGGTCTTGGAGATGGCCAAGCAAACGGAGCTGTGGCCGAGGGGCCAAGACTGGTCCGATGTGATCTTGTTCCTAGAGACCTCAGAAGACCAACCCAAACCTATGTACCTTGAGTATTGGTTGCGCAACTACGGAAGCCAGGGCATTTTGCAGCAGATCAAGGGACTCATCGTCGGCAAACCCTACAACAACACCTACTACGAAGAGTACAAAACGTCGATTGGCAAGATTCTGGCTGAGGTGGGGCGAGGCGACTTGCCTGTGTTGTACAATGCCAGCTTTGGACACACCGCCCCCATGATGATTCTGCCCTATGGGGCTCTTGCGGAAATTGATTGTGAGACGGCATCCTTTCAAATCGTAGAGGGTGGTGTACTGTAAGAAAAAAGCGCCCGGACTTGTATCTCCAGGCGCTTTTGCGTAGTTACGATCACTTGTGATCTTGCAGGGCTTTCGCTATGCGTTCCACCGCGTCCTTGATGACCGATCGCGGACAGCCGATATTCATGCGCTGGAAGCCAACGCCTGCGGAGCCAAACATCGCTCCGTCATTAAGCGCGATGCCAGCCTTCTCCACAAAGAACTTATTAAGCTCCTCCGCCGGTATATCCAGCTCTCGACAATCGAGCCACACCACAAAGGTTCCCTCGGATTGCACGACTCGAATCTTGGATGTTATCTTGGCCAATTCGGACTTCAAAAAGGCAACATTTTCAGTTAAGTACGTCAGTAGTTCACCCAGCCACTCTTGTCCTTCTCGGTAGGCTGCTTCAGCTGCAACCGGTGCAAAGACATTAAGGTGCACTTGGGCCGTACGCTCCATTTGATTCGTGAACCTATCTCTGAGCCCCTGGTTGGGGATGATGACATCCGACAAATACAATCCTGCCAGGTTAAAGGTCTTGCTCGGTGCCATAAAGGTGATGACCCGATCAGCGATTTCCGGTGACAGACTGGCCAGAGGGGTGTGCTTGTGCCCAGGAAAGACCAGGTCAGACCAGATCTCATCGGACAGCACCGTAACCTCGTACTTCACAAAGAGCTCCGCCAGAGCGAGAAGTTCTGATCGAGTCCACACTCGTCCTACGGGATTGTGTGGGCTACAGAGAACAAAGAACTTTACGCCGGAGCGGAAGATCTCTTCGAGCTCAGGAAGATTCATGGTGTAGCGACCGTTTTCTTCGATAAGGGGATTTTCCACGATCACTCGGTCGTTTTGATCTCCCACCGCAAAAAACGGAGGGTAAACAGGTGGCTGAATAACGATCCGATCGCCAGGTTCGGTGAGGGCCAGGATCGCTGTAGCCAGACCAGAGACGACCCCTGGACTGTAGCTAAGCCAGGAAGGATCAACAACCCAGTTATGGCGGGTCTTTAGCCAGTTGAGAACAGCCTCATGGAGACTGGCTGGCTTGATTTCATAGCCATAGATGCCATGGGCGGCACGTGCCTTGACTGCCTCTACTACGGCTTGCGGTGGGCAAAAGTCCATATCGGCCACCCACATGGGTAGCAGGTCTTCCTTGCCGAATACTTCTGTGGCCCCATCCCACTTTACGCACTGGGTATTACGGCGATCCACAATCTGATCGAACGACTTACAGCCCATAGTTACACCTTCCTTGCCACGCCTGTTTTCCGAGCAGTCTCAGCCACGGCTTTGGCTACGGCTGGAGCAACTCTTTCGTCAAAGGGTGAAGGAATGATGTAATCCGCTGTTGGGTTATCAATGAGATCGGCGATAGCGTAGGCAGCGGCGATTTTCATTTCATCATTAATGTCTCGGGCTCTTACATCCAAGGCCCCTCTGAAGATACCGGGGAAGCCGAGCACGTTGTTGATTTGGTTTGGATAGTCCGAACGTCCTGTAGCCACAATGGCGGCGCCAGCTTCGAGGGCCAGGTCTACAGCGATTTCGGGCTCGGGGTTAGCCAAAGCCATGATAATGGGCTGGTCAGCCATACCTCTTACCATGTCCTGCGTAACTGTGTTAGCGGCAGAAACACCGATAAATACATCCGCACCTTCCATGGCTTCCTGGAGGCTCATCTTTTTGCCTTCGGGATTGGTGAGTCGGGCCACTTCTTCTTTAATGTCATTATTGGTTGGATCGCCAGGAATCAGTGGACCTTTGCGTCCGCAACCGACAACATTCGTGTAGCCATCTTTCAGCAAGAGGCGCACAATAGCTCCGCCTGCGGCTCCGATTCCGCTCACCACGATGGAAGCACTCTTGTCTTTTCCAACAACTCTAAGGGCATTAATCAGCCCGGCGAGGGTGACAACAGCAGTACCATGCTGGTCATCGTGGAAAATGAACATGTCGGTTTCTTTGCGCAAACGCTCTTCGATCTCAAAGCAACGTGGGGAGGAGATGTCCTCCAGGTTAACTCCTGCAATGGTGGGTTCGATGGCCTTGACGATGCGAACAATCTCATCCACGTCCTGGGTATTCACGCAGAGTGGAATGGCGTTTACTGCACCAAACTCCTTAAACAAAACGGATTTGCCTTCCATTACGGGTAGAGCAGCCTCTGCTCCAATGTTGCCCAGACCTAAAACAGCGGAACCGTCAGATACAACGGCAATGGTATTACCCTTCCAGGTATAATCCCATACCTTTTCCTTGTTCTCTGCGATTCTTCTGCAGGGCTCGGCTACTCCTGGGGAGTAGGCGAGGGATAGTTCGTCGGCATTGGATACCTTGGCTTTGGCTACGACTTCGAGCTTGCCTTGCCACTGCTCATGTTTTGCAACGGCTCTTTCATAGATGTTCATCTACGTTCCTCCTTGTATTGATACTTCATCCATT
The DNA here is from genome assembly GCA_012837925.1 of Bacillota bacterium. Taxonomy (GTDB): domain Bacteria; phylum Bacillota; class Limnochordia; order Darwinibacteriales; family Darwinibacteriaceae; genus UBA5420. The sequence continues at coordinate 14,461 of DUQE01000087.1, read as the reverse complement.
TGAACATCGGATAATGATCTTGATTCCTTCCTTCCACACTTGCCCTTTGTTTCCTACATCCTTTGTGAAAAAATTATGCTTCCCTTTCCTGCAGCTTCGCCCCGTCGTTCTTGTGGCGCAAAAACTCCATCATTTCCTGCAAGAACTCTCGGGCGACCATCATGTCACTTTCGCTAGGTAGGTTTGTTCCGTAGAGAATTTCATTGCGCAGTTTTCGGATGGCCTGTAGTTTGTCGACCGTTTCTTTGTCCAAGACGCTGTCTTGATGTGCTGATCCGTTGAGGACAGTATTGAGCGTATCTCCAAGCAGTTTCTCTGAAGCAATCCATTGCCGCATAAAGGAACCCAGACTGGCATCGTCAGAGAGGAAGGGCACGTACTCGCCTGGAGCCCCATACGGGTCAGAGCGACCAACCGCAATGCGGGCGTCATTGTACGCTCCGTAATAATCAGGATTCTTCCGCAGGATGTAGTCGACGATCTGTTGGGCTAACGGTAGTTCCTTCGATTCAAGGTTACAGCTTTGCAGTATGGGTTTGAGGGAAGGAACCGAGTTTAAACCAATGTCTTTGAGAAAGTGGAACAAAACGTCGGTGCGTCCGATGAAAGGTTCATAGTCATTGCGATGGGAAGCCTTTCGAGTATAATCGTATAAATAGGATGATAGCTCATAATGATTGGAAAATGGCTGGCGTTCTGTATTAATCCGTCGCTTTGCTGCCGTTTGCAGGCGTTCTAGGGCAATTTCCCCTGCATGCATGAGTCCGTTTAGTTCATCTAAGATGGCGTATTCGTCTTGTGACAAGAAACCCTCTGTAGACTTGTACACGAGATCGTGCTCCACTTCGGCCCAGGCATGCATCAGCACCGAACCTACCTGTAGCTCAATCACATAGTTGGCCAGATGTTGATCCTCCGGAGATAAGGTCTCGGGCTTCATCCGCAGGCGGTAGTGACGACCGACATAGCCCAGGAATCTCTTTTGATAGGCTCCGGGATGCTGCAGGGCTTCCGGAAAGTCCTTGACATGATCCACATTAAAATGGGAACGGATGAAATGGTCGACTTCTTCACGATCTCCCGGAAAGTAGAGGGCGATTCGTACCCCTGCTAGGTCCACAATATCTTCATAGATTTCTTCTACACTCTTGTAGGCCTTTTCTTTGGCCCTTGTTTCAACTTTGGAGGCGAGACTATCTAATTTCTTGGCCCGTGAGGTGACTAACGCTCGTAGACCTTGTCTTTTTAGTGCACTCTCACATTGGCAAGCGCAGGTTTGGGCTAGGTGTTCATAGTGACCCATCTTGCTTTTGTAATCGTCGATGAACTCGCTGATCAAAGCCATGGCGCTCTCCTATCTCTGAGTAATATTCGTCTTGCCCAGATGATTTTAGAAGAGATTCATCTGGTACAACACAGCAACCACGCTGAGACTACTCAGGGTCAACAGCGTGAAATACACTCGTTGCCAACGACTACCCTTTGTTCTTACGATCACATGGACGTTGGTCAGTACCATGAGACCTCCTATTCCCACAAGAATTTTCGTAAGAATCAAGACGGTGTTAAGGGTCGAAGACGGTTCAAGAACCACGTTAGGCACTCCGAAGGCGGGATGCACGGAGCCGATGATATCGATGAAGAGCACAGCTATGGTAATAAAGAGCAGGAAGAACAATACACCAAGGACTTTTGGCGCGATAAAGCGTGGCCGCCTTGGATCTGGCCGAAACAGGGATCTAATCCACCCTAGTATTGTACCGACCATAAATAGAACCGAAATGCTCAACAAAGTGACCACAAATTCGGGTGTTTGATACCACACTGTGCGGAGCCAGGTGATTGGTCCAGCAAAGTGAATGCGCGTTACGCGACCACCGTCAAAGGTGAAGCCCATTTGCTCGGTGCCGTTGATCTCCTGGAAGAGGTTGGGGCCTACTTCGCCGAAACGAGTCGTGTGTCCAGAGACGGTCACGTTTACGAAACCATCCTCATCGACCGTGAGGTACATGGGCTGCACGAGTCTGAGTACGGACTCGACTCCCGAAAAATTCGCCCGGGCAAGGTGGAATGTTCCCACGTAGTTTGCCGCTGTGCCTGGGGTAATTGCCCAAGGTATCATATGCGTAGAATCGGTTTCTGGGAAATAGCGATCCATAAACCCCCTAAAGAGTGTCCACCGGGCAGCATCTCCCACAGAGGAATTGTATGCTACATAGAGTCCTACATTCTCCTCGGGCAGGAAATAAAGGCCTGTTGTAAACAGTAAGGTGTCCCCACCGTGTCGTAGCACTCGATGCCCGTTGTAATCGGCCTCAATAAAACCATAGGTCATTCCTGGCAGTGCAGGATGTCCCGTGAGTTGGCGTGACTGCATGAACTTGGCCGTTTCTTCACGGAGAATACGTACTTCTTGTGTGGCCTCGTTCGCTTCATCGTCGTTTTCAGTGTCCTCGTTCTCTGCCTCTTCGATACGTTCTTCTTTAACCAGACCCAAATTAAGGTGGGCCATGATGAGCCGAGCCATATCATGGGTGGTGGCGCTGAGTGCACCAGCTGGGTAGGACTGCACATATTCGAAGGAACCGGGTATGTATCGTCCGGCTTCATAGCGATAACTCTCACTCATCTGTGAGGCGAGGTGTTCTGGAAGAGGTTGTTCGAATGTTGTGGAATGCATTTCCAGGGGTTTGAGGATGTGTTCTTCGGCGTAAGCGCTGAAGGCTTGTCCACTCACAAGTTCTACAATATAAGCGGCCAGGGATGTACCGTAATTGGAATAGGACATCACCGATCCGGCCTGAAAAACTCGCTCAGGAATGTGGTTCTTCACGTATTGATCGAGTGACTTCATGTGCTCGGGACTGCTGACGAAGAGTTGCGTCACTTCGTCTTCAAAACCGGCGGTATGGGTCATGAGATGGTGGAGCGTGATGGGAGGAGCTTCTCTTCCGTCGATTCTTGACGGAATGGAAAAGTCCAAGTAGGCGTTGATATCGGTATGCAAATCCAAACGACCTTGCTCCACCAATTGCATCACGGCTGTCCAGACCAGGATTTTTGAGTTGGAGCCAGGACGATGTAAGGTTGTTTCGGGATCCATTGGCGTTTGCTTATGCAGATCAGCAAAGCCGTATCCTTTACTAAAGACGATCTCGCCATCTTTAACTACGGCCACTGTGGCGCCAGGTATCTTGTATTCCTTGAGCTGCATCGCCAAGGCCCCGTCAAAAAAAGCCTCAAGTTCTTCGGGGCTCTCTAAAGTTGCAGCGTAAACCTGCGGTATGATCATGAAAAACACCAACAATAGACATGTCAAGACCAGTCTTACGTTACGGACTTTTTCCATGAATTCACCTCATCGCGAAGTTAAGTCTAGCTATCACAGACTTCTCCAAGTGAGGGGTGGTTCCTTCCATTAAGACCAAGAATTTGTCCAAGGTTTGGCAATCCAGGCAACCAGGGCAAATCGCCCTAAGAACAGGATTAGCATGGGGAAAGGATAGACCCAGGGCTCGTATTCAAACATACCCACTCCGTTAACCACCTGGCCGAAGCCAGTGGCAAGCAAGGCCCAGGTTAAGACGTAGAGGTAAGCGAGCTTTGTGCCTTCACGAGGCCAGAAGTAGAGGTAAAAAACGATAATGAGTGTCCAGGCCAGAGGAGCCAAAAAGACGTGGCCATTGAAGTCGAAAATGCCGAGGTTCTTGAAGGCAAAGAGCCCCAATACGTGACCAAAGAGCCAGTGCCAGATGAAGTCGAAGAGACCACCAAGAGCGAGGCCGTAGGGGATTAAAGACCGCAAGGCACCCCGGGGCACTGTGATCAGCAGAAAGATGGCTAGAACTAGGACGAGAATGGGGTAGAGCAAGACTTGCGCGTTCATAGCGACCACCCTTTCCAAATTACGGTACGATTGGGTTTAGTATAACCATCTGGGGTTCGTATCTTGCATTTTGCATTTTTTTGGTTGGAGTATGCAGCGGTGCTTTTTTCTTGGACGCTACTTGTGTTATACTAATGGATGTCAAATTTGGAAAGGACTAACCCTTATGAAGATTAGAAATGTGGCCATTATCGCCCACGTTGATCATGGCAAGACGACACTGGTCGATGCGTTTTTGAGGCAAAGCGGTGTGTTTCGAGCAAACCAAAAAATCGATGACAGAATTCTGGACTCGAACGCTCTGGAAAAGGAGCGTGGCATCACGATCCTTGCTAAGAATGTCTCGGTGCAGTTTGGAGATGTGAAGATTAACATTGTGGATACGCCTGGTCATGCGGACTTTGGCGGTGAAGTAGAACGAATTCTGAGTATGGTGGATGGAGCTCTCCTTGTGGTGGATGCCGTCGAAGGGCCCATGCCCCAGACTCGTTTTGTCTTGCACAAGGCGCTCATGCGAGGGCTGTCTCCCATCGTCGTGGTAAATAAATGTGACCGCCCGGCAGCGGAGCCGAATCGAGTGGTGGATGAGGTCTTCGACCTTTTTGTAGCCTTAGATGCAAGCGAAGAACAGTTGGACTTTCCTGTCTTCTATGCCTCAGCCCTAACAGGCCGGGCCAGCGCTGATTTGGAAGAACTTCTGAGCGAAGCAGAGGGAGCTAGGAGCATCCTTCCTCTTTTGCAGGGCGTGGTGGATTATGTTCCAGAGCCCACCGTTCAAACGGAGGGGCCCCTGCAGATGATGATTAGTAATCTTGAATACAACGATTATGTGGGACGGATTGCCCTGGGACGTATTCAGAGCGGTGTACTTCTCAGTGGGCAGGAGATCCTGCTGACCCACAGCGAGAGGACAAGTGCGCGGCGTGCCAAGGTGAGCCAGGTCTATACGTACCAGGGTTTGGAGATGGTGTCGGTGGACAAGATGGCCGCAGGGGATATTGCAGCGTTCAGCGGAGTGGAGGATATCGAGATTGGGGAAACAGTCAACCAGGTCGATCATCCGAAGCCTCTGCCTGCTATATCCGTTGATCAACCCACTCTAACCATGGTGTTTCGGGTCAATGATGGACCGCTCGCCGGTCAGGATGCCCAGTACCTAACCAGTCGTCAACTCAGGGATCGCCTGATTCGGGAAGCCAGAGTCAATGTGGCCCTCCAGGTGGAGGACACGGATTCACCGGACCAATTTCGGGTATCGGGTCGGGGCGAACTTCACCTGAGCGTCTTGATTGAGACGATGCGGCGCGAGGGCTACAGTTTTTGTGTGACGAAGCCCGAACCTGTCCTGCAGCATACCGACGAGGGGGTTCTTGAACCCTATGAGCGTCTGCATATTGACGTTCCGCAAGACTACTTTGGCTCTGTAATGGAGTTGATCGGCCAAAGGCGGGGCGAGCTGCAGTTGGCCAACCAAGGGGGAGAAGACCGGATGCGGGCGGAGTTCTTGGTTCCGGCCCGGGGGCTGATTGGTTTTGCCTCACAGTTCTTGACCGAAACAAGGGGTAACGGCATTATGCACCACGCCTTTTCCCACTTTGGGCCTTGGGCTGGTGCCATTACGCAAAGGCAGACGGGAAGCCTTGTGGCCTGGGAGGCCGGAGTGGCGACAGCTTACGCTCTCCAGACTGCTGAAGAGCGGGGGACACTCTTTATTGGTCCTGGAACCGAGGTTTATGCTGGAATGATTGTCGGTGAGCATAGCCGTTCTGGAGATTTAGAGATCAATGTTGCCCGCAAGAAGCAAATGACGAACATGCGGGCCGCAGGTTCCGATGACCTGATTAAGCTGAATACCCCGAGACAACTCAGTCTCGAACAGCATTTGGCGTATCTGGCGCAGGATGACTGTTTGGAGGTTACGCCCCGTTCGCTTCGCCTACGGAAACTGATTTTGGATAGACATGCCAGAGAAAGGCAAAAGAAGCATTCCTAACAACAGGAGTCTGGTGGTTTTCCCAGAATTAGAGACATGAGGTGATGGCTGTGTTTAGATTTATAACAAAGGATTTGTGGGTTGGAAACAGGGTCATGCAGTTTAAGATGGTGGATCATCCGGGAGCGGCCGCGACTTTAGTGGTTCAGGATGATAAAGTTCTCCTGGTTGAGCAGTATAGACCGGCCGCAGGACGCCTGATGCTTGAGATTCCAGCAGGAACTATTGATCGCTCTGAACCACCCATCGAATGTGCTCAGCGGGAACTGCAAGAAGAGACGGGTTATTCGGCCAAGCATTGGGAGACTCTGGGGCATATTTATCCCACGCCAGGTTATACCAATGAGATCTTGTATCTGTTCTTAGCCAGTGAGATCACGAAAGGTGAACAGAATCTCGATGATGGCGAGGACATTAAGGTACGCTGGATGCCCCTAAGTGAAGTGGAAGAAATGATCGATAACGGAGGCATCAATGATGCCAAGACCATTATTTCGATTTTTAAGTATCTACGCAAAAAGTCCACCTGATGGCGGACTTTTTTCTTACTTATCGCCGAGCAAATGCCGTATAGCGATGACGTCTTCTGGAGTGCCGATATCCTTCCAGTACCCGGTGATCTTGTGTGCCTTAACCGGCACCTTTGCTTGAACCATCATGCGAAGGGCTCCTGAAAGTTCATATTCGCCTCTTTTGGACGCACCGAGCTGGGCTAGATAATCAAAGATGATGGGCTGAAAGACATAGACTCCGGCGTTGTTCCAATTGGTTGTGGAAGAACCTTTGGGAGGCTTTTCTATGATGTCTTCCAGAAATCCCTCTTCATTAAAGTAGACGGCTGCACCCGCAGAAGGATCGTCCATCCAGTTCACCGAGCTTACACAGGTTTGCTCCAGGCGGGCAAGTTCGAGCATCGCTTGGTAGTTGCTAGGCTCAATGATGATGTCTCCATAAGACACCATCAGGGGACTGTCACCGGCAAGTTCTTTGGCCAAGAGCACAGCCCTGCCTGTTCCATAGACACTCAGGTCTTGCTTGAGGTAGTTGATTTCCACGCCGAGTGATTCGCCTGAGCCGTATCTCTCCTCGATCATCTCCCCTAAATGACCGATCACGATACCAAAGCGGCGTATGCCAGCCTCTTTCATTCCCAAAATAATGTGTTCCAGACATGTTTTCTTGCCAATGGGCAAAAGCGCCTTAGGTATATCCTGGCCTAGTTCCTTTAGGCGGGTACCTTTCCCGGCTGCTAGAATGACTCCAAGCAATTAGATCGCTCCTTCTTGCGGTGGTAGATTGAGATAGCTGTCGCTAAAGACAGAGGCCTTGAGCTGTTCTGCCTCTTGGGGCGTGTTGGTCTCGTAGGCCAGCCTCAAAATGGGTTCGGTTCCTGAGAAGCGGATGGAAAACCAGGTGTCATTGTTAAAGTAGAACTTCACTCCATCCTGGTATGACGTCTTTTCCACCTTCCAGGGTAGAGTCGGTGTGTACTTGTCTTTGATCAGGATTTGATCAAGACGCGTTCTGTCCTGGGGATGGTAGTGGAGATTGACCTCGCCAAAGTGCAGGGTGCCATAGCGCTTGTTAATTTCGTCCAAAAGCTGGCTTAGGCTCTTACCTGTCTTGGCCAGCATTTCTACGGCCAAAAGGGCTGCCAAGATTCCGTCCTTTCCATTCACATGACCGCGGATCTTCAAACCGCCACTGCTTTCTCCTCCAAGGAGCAGGTTTTCTTCGTCCATCTTGGATGAGATGTGTTTGAAACCTACAGGCACTTCGTAGGCAGGTTCTCCAAAGGAATGGGCGATGCGATCCAGGACGTGGCTTGTCGTTACGTTGCGTACAAGGCCACCATTTTCGCCCCGGTAGGCCTTGAGGTAGTAGTAAAGAAGCTTGAGGATCTCGTTAGCTTCGATGTAGTTTCCTTTCTCGTCATAAAGGCCAATACGGTCTGAATCGCCGTCGGTGGCGATTCCAATATGGTAACGTCCCTGCTTCATCATGTACTCCATGTCCTGCAGCGATTCGCGGGAAGGGGTTGGGGCCCTTTGTCCGAACATGGTGTCGCGTCCAGCGTTGATGAGATCGACGGAGCAGCGCAGTGAGGCCAGGCACATGGCCATGATGTCCTTGGCTACGCCAAACATGGGGTTAAAAAGCACCCTGAAGTTTAGGGCCTGTACAGCTTGTGTGTCTATTTGTGCCAACAGCGAGTCGATGTATTCGTTTTTGTTGGAGTACTCCACGATTTTTCCCTGTGCGAGGGCATCGGTGAAGGAGAGGGGGGGTGCCTGAAGGTCTGGAATGGTGCTGCAGATCTCCTCGAGGCGATTGGTGACCTCTACGGGGGCGTCCTTTCCGCCTTCCACAATGATCTTGAGGCCATTATATTCAGACGGGTTGTGCGATGCGGTAACCATGATTCCCATTGCCAGGCCTTCTTGGTCTACGGCGTACATGAGCATGGGTGTGGGCACCACTTGTTCGATGAACCAGACCTGTATGCCATTATGGACCAGGATCTCGGCAAGGGATCGCGAAAAACGGCCCGACAAGAAACGCAAGTCATGCCCGACAACCACTGGCTTGTGGGCCTGTCCGATTTCTTCCAGGTAAAGGGCTACAGCCTGCGCTACTCGGCGCACATTATTAAAGGTAAACTCCTCAGCAATGACAGCCCGCCAACCACCCGTACCAAACTTCACCATAACGCTCACACCTTTCGCAATCTTGTCCCTAGATATTCGCTTCTGGAAGGCGCCAATCCTTTCCGCGTTCGCCACCAAAAAAGGAAGACTATTGTTAACGGGGACAGACCCCATTAACAATAGTCTAACATTTAGCGTGGCCAGAGGAGTTGGAGGAGCATTTGCTGGCTTACATTCGCCTGGGCGATCATGGCCAGAGAGGCTTGCATTCGGATTTGCGCCTTGACAAGGTTCATCATTTCTTCGGCAATGTCTGCATCCCGGATTCTAGATTCGGCATCCGCAAGGTTAACAGCGGTATTATCCAGATTGTTGATGGTATGCTCCAGACGCCTTGTCTTGGCACCGATATACGATCGTTGCGTGGAAACCCTGTTGATGGCTTCATCGACGATGTCAATGGCTGCACTGGCATCTTCCGGAGAACTGACAGAGACAATGTTACCCTCTTCATCCCTGAGACCTAAACCCGAAGCTGTCATATCACCGAAGCTGATGTCCATGTTTTGCCCCGCGTTGGCTCCGATCTGGATCATCAGGGGGTCATCTTCACCATGGCTGCCATTCAGAAGTGGAATGGTATTGAACTGCGTGTTGCCCCCAATGTCATCGATGGCTTTGACCAACTCGTCAAACTCCAGTTGCAGCGCGTTGCGTTCCGCTTCCGTGAGGGTGCCAGTGGAGGAGTAGACGGCGATTTCTCTGAGACGATGCAAGATGGCATGTGTCTCATTGAGTGCACCATCGGCCACATTTAGCATGGAAATAGCGTCTTGGGCATTTCTCGACGCTTGCCTTAAACCACGGATTTGGGCTCGCATGCGCTCGGAGATAGCTAGACCCGAAGGATCGTCGGCGGCTCGGTTAATGCGCAGGCCAGTAGAAATGCGTTCCATCGCTCGGACGTAATCCGCTTGCGCTGCTCGAAAAGCACCTACTGCTCTTAGCCCCGCTAGGTAGAACACGTTCACATTTTGCCACCTCCCCCATACTACTGTATCGGTTTTTTAATCCTCATCTTTAGACAAGTACCAAGAAAATAAGTCCAACGAAGGTGCCTGTGATAGCCCCAAAAGTAGCGGCTATATGGTGCGTTCCATCCTGCGCTTCGGGCAAGAGTTCGTGGAAGACCAAAAAAAGCATGGCTCCCGCGGCAAAGCCCAAGACACCGGCCAAGGTTCGCTGGGAGAGCGTGCCCAAGAGTCCTCCCGCCAAGGCTCCGATTCCCATGGGAACTCCCGCCAGGATTGTCAAAAGCACCGCTTGCGTTCGGTCATAACCTCCTGCTAAGAGCGGTGCAGCCATAGCCATGCCTTCAGGGATATTGTGGACGCAGAGGGCCAGAGCCAGGGAAAGGCCGAGATCCTGTGATGCGAAGTAACCTGCACCGATAGCAAGGCCTTCGGGGAGATTGTGCAGGGCAATGCCAAACCCAAGTAGGAGACCTGTCTTGATCAGTCCAGTGGAAGAAAGGCGCTTCTCCCCGACGGTCAGAGTCATAAAGAAGAGTGCTGCCACGCCCAACGCCACTCCGAGCAGGGTGATTGTGAGTCCCCCGAGGGCCAGAGCCTCCAAGATCAGATCCTGAAAGACCACGGCCAGCATGATTCCAGCCGAGAAGGCGAGTAGAAAGCTCAATAACCAGCCCTTCGGACGCCGCACGACCGATAGAAGGAGACCTCCTGCACCCGTGCCCAGTATGCCGGCCATGGCTCCTAAGAACACAACCCTTCCTAGTTCCCACACCTCATCTCACCCCTTCATAGCCTCTCTTGACAGCCTATTTTTCCCGTTCCAAAAATATCTTGCTTTTTCGCGCCAAAATGTTCGTCAAGACTATTGACATGCTAGCCCCCACTCGTTACAATACATTTGTTTAGTGGTTCTAAACTAACGGTTTAGTGTTACAAAACTCTGGAACGGGGGAGCATGTGTGAAAATCGGTGAGAAAATCAGGCTCTTGCGAATGCAGCACAACTTGACGCAAGAAGAGTTGGCGGACCGTGCAGAGCTGACCAAGGGTTTCATATCGCAGGTAGAACGTGAACTCACTTCACCTTCCATTGCTACCCTGGTCGATATTCTGGAATCTCTGGGTACCAACTTGCAGGATTTCTTCAACCATGAAGTACCGGAGAAAGTTGTGTTCACCAAGGATGATGTCGCCGTGAAAAGCGATCCAGAATTGAAAAGTGAAATGAGCTGGCTGGTACCAAATGCCCAGAAGAACGCTATGGAACCCATTTTAGTGCACATTGAGCCCGGGGGCGAAACCCCCTACGACGATCCCCATGATGGGGAAGAGTTCGGATATGTGCTGAAAGGACAAGTGCTTTTGCACATTGGGTCAAAGAAGTTCAAAGTTCGCACAGGAGAGGCGTTTTATTTTCCGGCCCAGGAAGGTCACTACCTTTCTAACAGCAGCAAACGGCCTGCTAGTGTACTGTGGGTTTCTACCCCACCAAGTTTCTAGTTTACGGAAGGGGGACTGGAGTTGTCCGAAATAATTGTAGACCTGAAATCGGTGTCCAAGGTTTATGACGAAACCGTGGCACTCGACGGCATCAACTTGTATATTAGAAAGAATGAGTTTGTCACCCTCTTGGGTCCGAGCGGCTGTGGAAAGACGACCACCTTACGCTTGATCGGCGGCTTTGAACAGCCTACAGAGGGCAAAATTCTTTTTGAAGGTAAGGATATTAGTACCCTTCCGCCTTATAAACGTCGTGTGAACACCGTGTTTCAGCGGTACGCTTTGTTCTCCCATCTCGACGTATTTGAAAATATCGCCTTTGGCCTGCGCATCAAAAAACTAAGCGAAAAGGTCATTCAGGAAAAAGTTGGCAAGATGTTGGAGCAGGTGAATCTCACGGGTTTTGAAAAACGTGATGTGAACTCGCTCAGCGGCGGACAGCAGCAGAGAGTGGCTATTGCCAGAGCTCTGGTTAACGAGCCGGAAGTCCTGCTTCTTGACGAGCCGCTTGCTGCTCTTGATCTGAAACTGCGCCGCGAAATGCAGCATGAACTAAAGAGCATGCAAAAGCAGCTGGGAATTACGTTTGTCTTTGTGACCCATGATCAGGAAGAAGCGCTCTCCATGTCTGACACTGTGGTTGTGATGAAGGATGGAAGAATCCAGCAAATCGGTACACCGGTGGACATTTACAACGAGCCCACCAACTCGTTTGTGGCCGATTTCATTGGAGAGAGTAATATCGTCGATGGAATCATGCGGAAAGACTTTCTTGTGGACTTCGGTGGCTCGAGCTTTGACTGCGTGGATAAGGGGTTTGGAGCCGACGAGCCTGTTGATGTCGTGATTCGTCCAGAAGACTTGGTGCTCATACCGGCAGAGAATGCGAAACTCACCGGAACCGTGAGCTCGGTGACGTTCTTGGGAGTGCATTATGAGATGCTTGTGGAAGCCGATGATGGAATCTCCTGGCTGGTCCACTCCACCTTGATGGAACCGGTAGGAACCAGGGTCGGTCTAGGTCTTGAACCTATGGACATTCACATCATGAGGAAGGTGAGCGCAGGATGAAACGCTCATCACTCTTTCCTTATGTGATCTGGATGACCTTGTTTATCGTTGTACCCATGTTCCTTGTGCTCTACTATGCCTTTACTGTTCCTACAGATACGGGAGCTACCTGGTCTTTGGAGAATTTTCATCGCTTTTTCGAGCCCATCTACTTGCGTGTACTGGGACGTTCTCTGCGTCTTGCGGTGATTAGTACAGTTATTTGCTTTGTTATCGGCTATCCGGCTGCCATGGTAATGGCGGGTAATGCCTTTAGCCGTAAGAATGTGATCTTGTTGCTTTTCGTGGTTCCCATGTGGATGAACTTCCTTCTGCGAACCTATGCCTGGCTGACCCTTTTGGAACGCAATGGCGTCATCAATGTACTCCTCACGAGTCTCAGGCTTCCGCGGCTCAACATTCTTTATACCGAGTCGGCTGTTGTCTTGGGTATGGTGTACAATTTCTTGCCCTTTATGGTTCTACCCATTTACTCCGTGCTGAGCAAGATTGACAAGGGGGTCATCGAAGCCGCAGGCGATCTTGGGGCCAACTCTTTTCGGGTCTTCACCAAGGTGGTCTTTCCCCTTAGTCTTCCTGGGGTTGTCTCGGGTGTGACCATGGTCTTTATGCCGGCTCTGACGACGTTTGTCATCTCAAGGCTCTTGGGCGGTGGACAGTTTACCCTGATTGGTAACCTGATTGAACAGCAATTTCTTGTTGTAGGCGACTGGGGGTTTGGGTCGGCAATTTCTGTTGTGATGATTGTTCTGATTCTGCTCAGTATGGCCATAATGTCCTTCTTTGAAGGGGAAGAAAAGAGTGTGGCGCTATGGTAAGGTTCCTAAAGAGAAGCTACATCTACCTCGTCTTTGCCTTTCTCTACATGCCCATCGCAGTCTTGATGGTGTACTCCTTTAACGACTCTCGCTCCCGCGGTGTCTGGGGAGGCTTCACTCTGCGCTGGTACGTGGAACTCTTTCAGGATCGCACGATTATGAGCTCGCTCTACTCGACCATGTTCATTGGTGTCACCTCGGCCATCATTGCCACCATTATTGGAACACTGGCGGCCATTGGTATTCACAACTCCAGGGGCATCCAAAAGAGGCTGATTATGAACATCACGTATCTGCCTGTGCTCAATCCGGAAATTGTGACCGCCATTTCGCTGATGATTCTTTTTGTCTTTGCCAACGTGCGACTGGGCTACCTGACACTGCTCTTGGCTCATATCACGTTTAACATTCCGTATGTGATCTTGTCGGTTTTGCCAAAGTTGCGGCAGCTCAACAAGCACCTTTATGAAGCGGCTTTGGATCTTGGGTCGACGCCGGTTCAGGCTCTGTGGAAGGTGATCATTCCAGAGATCATGCCGGGAATTATCACCGGATTGCTCTTAGCGTTTACCCTTTCGATTGATGATTTTGTGATCAGTTTCTTCACAACAGGCTCGGGAGTATCCACTCTTTCCATCACGATTTACTCCATGGCCCGCCGGGGAATTAACCCCAAGATCAATGCCTTGTCGACGATTATGTTTACGTTTGTGCTTTTGCTCTTGATTGTCGTCAATGTCCGGCAAGCCCGGGAAGAAAAGAAGGGAAGGAATGGTAGACATGGTTCAAAAAAGCAGATTCGTTCTTTTGATGCTAAGTTTGGTGACGCTTAGTCTCGTTTTGACCGGGTGCGGACAGGAAAAACCAACGCTCTATGTCTATAACTGGGGAGACTATATTGACGAAGACGTCCTTGGGGAGTTTGAAAAAGAGTTCAATATGAAGGTTGTTTATGACACCTATTCCACCAACGAAGACATGTATGTGAAGATCAAATCCGGTGGAAGCAGCTATGATGTGATCTTTCCGTCGGAGTACATGCTCACTAGGATGCTGGAAGAAGACATGCTGGAGAAGATTGACCTAAACAAGATTCCCAACCACAAGCATCTGGATAAACGCCTGATGGGCACGAAATATGACCCCAACAACGAGTACTCTCTGCCTTATCTATGGGGAACGCTGGGAATTCTCTACAACACGACCATGGTGGACGAGGAAATCGACAGTTGGGATGTGCTCTGGGATCCCAAGTACTCCAAGGAGATTCTTATGCTCGACAGCCAGCGCGACTCGATTGGGGCAGCCCTGCTCAGGTTGGGCTACTCCATCAACACCTCGGATCTCGGGGAACTGGCCGAGGCTGGTGAACTTCTCAAACAGCAAAAGCCTTTAGTCCTGGCCTATGTTGTGGATGAAGGAAAGGACAAAATGGTTGCTGGTGAAGCAGTCCTGGCTCTGACCTGGTCTGGCGAGGCGATGTATGCTATTGGAGAAAATGAGGATCTGGCC
>DUQE01000086.1 GCA_012837925.1 Bacillota bacterium | reverse complement strand
TAAGACACGAGCCCTTTGTTCAGTCTTTAAAAGAGCGAGTCGGTTTTGTGGCTCCCATATCCGTCTATCCGGGAAATCAAACATTGCCGGCCTTGGTTGCAGGTGCTCAAGACATTTTGGATCAACAGTCAGCGTGAGTTCAACATAAAGGAGTGTGTTGTATGGGATTCTCCAATCTAAGGAAAGAACTGACAAGTGGCCCCAAGAGTTTGACCGTTGCCTGGGGATTAGATAGCGGTGTTCTACAAGCCTGTCGCGAAGCTCTGGATTACGGGCTGTTACATCAAGTCATTGTGACGGGGCCAATCGAAAAGATTGAGGCCACAGCTGCTTCAACCGATATGAGTTTAGAGGGATTCTCCCTACACCCGGCGTCGACACCCGAAGAGGGTGCCGCTGAGGCTGTGAGGCTTGTTCGTGAAGGCGAAACCGATTTGCTCATGAAAGGTCACCTCAGCACGAGCGTGATTCTGCGGGCTGTATTGAATAAGGAGAAGGGTATTCGGGCCCAGGCACTGCTCAGTCATATCGCTGCTGTTGAACTACCAACAGGACGTTTGGCATTACTGACAGACGCTGCGATGAATGTGAAACCCGACCTCCAACAGAAATCGCAAATCCTCGACAATGCCATTCAGTTTGCCTGGTCGATCGGTCTTACGAATCCCAAAGTTGCTGTCCTGGCCTCCGTTGAGACCGTAAACCCTCAGATGCAGGATACCATAGACGCTGCTTGTTTGTCTCTCATGGGAAAACGAGGGCAGTTTAGTAAGGCGGCTATTGTCGATGGACCTTTGGCCTTTGATAATGCCTATTCCAAAGAAGCTGCCATTCAAAAGGGAATTGAGAGTGAAGTGGCAGGAGAGGCGGACATTTTCATGGTTCAAGAACTGACCGCTGGAAATCTGCTTTATAAGGCTCTATCCTACGTAGGCGGGTTGTCAATTGCAGGAGTCATTTATGGAGCCACATGCCCGATCGTCTTGACCTCACGGGCCGATAGTTCCGAGAGTAAGCTCAATGCCATTGCACTTGCCTGCAAGGCCCTAAGCGAAAGATAAAGGGGAGAGTCTCATGGACCAGATCATTTTAGTCATAAATCCCGGCTCCACCAGCACGAAACTTGCTGTTTTCAAGAATGATATCCAGACACATTCTACAAGCTTGCACCATTCTAATCAAGATTTGGCAGGGTTCTCTGACATTGTAGAACAAAAGGATTTCAGAGAGAAAGTAGTCGTTCAGTGGGTACAACAACAGGGTATCGACTTAGGTTCGCTTACCGCAATCGTGGCTAGGGGTGGATTGCTGGCACCCATTCCTGGTGGAACGTACAAAGTCAACGCAACGATGGTGGAGCAGTTGAGTAAGGGGACTTATGGCAAGCACGCTTCGAATCTAGCTGCACTCATCGCCTATGGCTTGAGCGAACGCCTGGGGATTCCGTCGTTTATTGTGGATCCCGTAGTGGTAGATGAGCTGCAAGAAATAGCCCGAATCAGTGGTAATCCCAAGGTGGAGCGTATTAGTATTTTCCACGCCCTAAACCAGAGAGCGAATGCCAAGAAGGTAGCCCAGCAGATGGGAAAGCGCTACGACGAGCTCAACCTCATTGTGGCTCATCTAGGAGGCGGCATCTCTGTGGGAGCACATGTGAAGGGTCGCATTGTAGACGTCAACCAGGCCTTGTCAGGCGAAGGGCCGATGTCGCCTGAACGCGCCGGTTCCGTTCCAACGGACGCTTTGGTGCACTATGTTTTTGACCATGGATTCACCAAGGACGATTTGATGAAAAAATTCGTAGGCCGCTCGGGTCTTGTTGCCCATTTGGGTACGAATGACAGTCGGGAAATTGTCTCTCGTATGGAAAAGGGCGATGAGAAAGCACAGTTTGTCTACGAGGCCATGTGTTATCAAATTGCTAAAGAAATCGGCAGGATTAGTACAGTCTTTTGCGGTATAGTTGATCAGATAGTTTTGACGGGTGGTCTAGCCTACTCACCGGAGTTGGTAGAATCAGTAAGACAGAAGGTCGAGTTTATTGCACCTGTTACTGTAATGCCTGGTGAAAATGAGTTAGAGGCGCTAGCATTTGGTGCTCTGCGCGTCTTAACAGGCGACGAGGAAGCCCGCAATTATTGATGGCGTTTATGACGCGATGTGTCGGAGAGAGGGGAGGTGAACTGATGCCTAGAGGTGAAGTGATTGTCAATTCGGAGCTCTGTAAGGAGTGCAGTTTATGCGTGGTTGCCTGTCCCCAAGATGTTTTGGCGATTGGGAAAGCGATAAATTCCAAAGGCTATCATTCGGTAGAAGCCGTTGCACCTGAGAAGTGTACGGGTTGTACTCTCTGTGCTGTCATGTGTCCTGATGTGGTATTAACAATAAGGAGAAAAAGCCCCGAAAGGAAGTGATCGTATGGCAAAAGTGTTGATGAAAGGGAATGAAGCCCTATCCGAAGCTGCCATTCGGGCGGGGTTAAAAGCTTTTTACGGCTATCCAATTACACCACAAAATGAGGTTCCTGCGTACATGGCTGAGCATCTTCCTTTACGCGGTGGTGTGTATTTGCAGGCTGAGAGTGAGGTTTCAGCCATCAATATGGTCTACGGAGCAGCTGGCGCCGGCGCACGGGTAATGACATCCTCATCAAGCCCAGGCATTAGCTTGAAGCAAGAAGGAATCTCTTACATTGCAGCCGCCCAATTGCCCTGTGTTATCGTAAACGTAGTCCGTAATGGCCCTGGCCTGGGCGGAATTCAACCAGCTCAAGGAGACTACTTCCAGGCAGTAAAAGGTGGCGGACACGGTGACTATCGCTTGATCGTTCTGGCACCTGGCAACGTGCAGGAAATGGCGGACCTGACCACCTTGGGCTTTGACCTTGCCGACAAGTGGCGTAACCCTGTAATGATTCTCAGCGATGGCATTCTGGGACAGATGATGGAGCCTGTAGAGTTCTCCGAAAACCAGGAGACTGTGAAAGTGGAGAAACCATGGGCAACAACTGGCGCAGTCAATCGGGAGCGCAATGTTGTGAACTCGCTGGACATCATCCCGGAGACAGCCGAAAAGAACATGACGGCCTTATTAGCGAAGTACGACCGCATCAAAGAGGAAGAAGTTCGCTGGCAGGAAGATAACACGGAAGACGCCGATGTCATTCTCGTGGGCTATGGTACTTCCGCCCGTGTTGCTCGCTCGGCCATGGAACTTGCTCGCAAAGAAGGTTTGAAAGTTGGCTTGTTCAGACCTATCACCTTGTGGCCTTTCCCAGAGCAACGCTTGCGAGAACTAGCGAAGCCTGGAAGAAAGTTCTTGGCTGTAGAAATGAGTGCCGGCCAGATGATCGAAGACGTTCGCCTGGCAGTAAACGGAATCAGCCCTGTATACTTGAGTAATCGGCTGGGTGGAATGGTTCCCACTCCGGAAGATGTACTCAAGAAGACTCGTGATATCGTTGAAGGGAGGGTCAACTAGTGAACACGGTTTTTCAGAAACCCGAAACATTGACGGATGTGCAAATGCACTATTGTCCTGGTTGTACCCATGGTATCATACATCGACTCGTAGCCGAAGCCATTGACAGTCTCGGCGTACGTGAGCAGACGGTTGGAGTGGCCAGTGTAGGTTGTTCAGTTTTTGCCTACGACTATTTCAACTGCGACATGCAGCAAGCAGCCCATGGCCGTGCTCCTGCAGTAGCGACAGGCATTAAGCGAGTATTACCAGAATCCATCGTCTTTACCTATCAAGGTGACGGTGATTTGGCATCTATCGGTATGGCCGAGATCGTTCATGCTGCAGCGCGGGGCGAGAACATTACGGTGATTTTTGTCAACAATGCTATCTACGGTATGACGAGTGGTCAGATGGCTCCAACATCGCTCTTGGGTCAAAAGACTGCCACATCGCCCAGGGGTAGAACGGTTGAGGAAATGGGTTACCCCATCAAGGTGTGCGAACTTTTGGCTACGCTCGATGGACCTGCATACCTGACACGGGTGTCGACCCACGACTCGCGCCACGTACTGCAAGCAGGAAAAGCCATTAAGAAAGCCTTTGAAATCCAGCAGCAGAAGAAGGGCTTTGCCCTTGTAGAAGTGCTGTCGACTTGCTCCGTAAACTGGGGTATGACGCCCGTAAACGCCTTGAAATGGATGGAAGAGAACATGGTTCCTTACTATCCTTTAGGTGTTTATAGAGATGTCACCGCAAAGGAGGGCAACTAATGGCTGATATTATTATTGCCGGTTTCGGTGGTCAAGGCGTCTTGGTTCTAGGGCAATTGATTACCTACGCTGGAATGATTGAAGACAAAGCTGTTTCCTGGTTCCCATCCTATGGTCCAGAACAACGAGGCGGAACCTGCAACTGTTCGGTTGTGGTTTCGGAGGAGGAAATCGGTTCTCCGCTCGTAACCGTACCCACATCCGCCATTGTGATGAACGGTCCTTCGTTCGATCGTTTTGCACCGAAGGTGGGC
>DUQE01000085.1 GCA_012837925.1 Bacillota bacterium | reverse complement strand
GTCTTTAGGAACATACACTGTCTTGACTCCACCTTGCTTGGCCCCATAGATCTTGGCATGTAAACCGCCCACCGCCTTCACCTTGCCCCGAAGCGAGATCTCTCCAGTCACAGCAATGTCTTGGGGAATAGGTAATCCCTGCACAGCACTGATAATGGAGGCCAAAATGGCGACACCCGCCGATGGACCGTCGATGTTTCCTCCACCTACGACGTTGACGTGAACATCATAGTCATCAAGTTCTTGCCCTGTCAGAGCGCGAAAGACGGACGCGGCGTTAAATACGCTGTCTTTTGCCATGCTTCCAGCCGCATCATTAAAGCGGACGCGCCCCTTGCCTGGCTCTTTACTCTTAAAGGCCACGGTCTCAATCTCCAACACAGAGCCCAAGTAGCCGCTGACTCCTAAACCTAAGATCCGTCCTATCTCACGAGTTTCGGAAGCTTTGGCACCTGAATAGGAACTCAAGCGGGCCGATTGAATCACATCAGCCATGTCAGCCTTCGTGACAACCACGTCGTCAGGTTCACTGTCATCCCTGTACAAGGCCGCACTATAAGCGTCTGCCAGGAGGCGTGTTGCTTTTCTTCCTTCAATGGTGTACTCTGCAACAAGCTCCGCAACACCAGGTTCCAGCTTGGTTTCTAAACGGCGGCTGGCAGCTTCAACGATCTGCACAATGTCAGAGGGTGTGAGGGGATCAAAGAAGACTTCGGCGCAGCGCGAGCGAAACGCCGGACTGATCTCCGAAGGATCCCTCGTTGTGGCACCGATGAGTACAAAGTCCGCGGGCGCACCCTTCGTGAAGAGCTGGTGAATGTACTTTGGGATCTGTGGATCATGTGGATCGTAATAGGACGACTCAAAAACAACCCGCTTGTCTTCGAGAACCTTGAGAAGCTTGTTTTGTAAAACGGGATCCAACTCTCCGATTTCATCGATAAAAAGTACTCCACCATGGGCTTCCGTCACAAGACCCAGTTTGGGTTCGGGTACCGACCCATCGGCCAGATCGCGCCTGGCTCCCTGGTAGATAGGATCGTGAACGGAACCGATCAAAGGATTGGTGACTTCCCGGGGATCCCAGCGCAGTGTTGTTCCATCCACCTCAACAAAGGGAGCATCCTCCGTAAAGGGAGTATAGGCCTTGGACTTCGCCATCTGCAGAGCTAAGCGGGCAACTGTGGTTTTCCCCACGCCTGGAGGTCCGTAGACCAAAATGTGCTGGGGATAAGGTGAACTTAGCTTTGTGAGCAGCGATTTTATGGCATCTTGCTGGCCGACGACCTCGTCGAGACTCTGGGGACGCATTAAATCGACCGTGGAGCGCGACAAAGTGCGCTGCTCTAGAATCTCCAGCTCAGCGTATTTCTTCAATGTCTGGGCATTGTCTGGACCCGCTTCCTCTTTCAATACCTGGCTACGTATGTCCCTGATATACTCTAGGTGGCGTTCTTGCATTTTGGCCCCAACTTTGGCTTCGATCTGATCTTCCACAGTACGCCGGGCCAAGAGGTCCGCTAAGTAGTCCTCCAGTTCATGAAGGACTTCATCCACTTCTTCTGGAGACCTCTGATCAACGATCGTAGGGTCTTCGTGAATCAGACGCTCTAGGGCTAAGATCCTGTCTTCAATCTTCTCTGATTGCATCAGTTCAAGAGAGTCCAACTTCCCTGCCTTCAGAACAAGCTGATCGTGTCCGTGTACTTCGGCTAGAATCGATAAAAGTGCTGAAACATGTTTTTCTAATGAAGGTTTAAAATCTGTCGAACTCTGTGTTTTTGTCAACTGTTTTGTATCCAATGGGGATTAACCCTCCAAGCAAGTATTTCCCAACCTGTCAGCCCTACTCAGGGATGACCTCCACCGTGACGGGCACATGGACCTTGGGATGTACTTTCACAATAACAGGATGCGATCCCAGCGTCTTTATTGGCTCCTTGACGTCAATTTTCCTCTTGTCAATTTCTACCGAGAATTGGCGCCGTAACTGCTCCGAAATTTCCTGGGTGGTAATGGAGCCAAAGAGCTTTCCTCCGTCGCCAACTTTCGCGGCAATGTTGATCTTTTGGTCCTTGAGAGTGACTCCAACCTTTTCCGCTTCCTTCAGTTCGCGATCGACCCTGGTAGACTCGGCCTTTTTCACCTCGGCCACCTGACGCAGATTCCCCGCATTGGCTTCTACCGCCAAACCCCTTGGTAGAAGATAATTGCGGCCGTATCCCTCCGCGACCTCAACGACGTCACCTTTTTTGCCAATCTTCTTTACATCTGCCTGAAGAATAACTTTCACGAGACACCCACCCTTCTAATTCTCTTCTTCAACATCAATCTCACTATGTTCCACTTCAATAGGTTCTTCTACGGGCGTCCTTACCCTGCGGAAGTCGAAAATTCCGTCGGCTAAGGTTAGCATAATCATGACCATAAGCAAGAGCTGCATGGTAAAGAGCATAAAGACAAACAGTACCCGCACAAATGTCGGTATATTCTTCTTCTGGAAATAATACCATGCCAGACTTACGCCTGCAACTAAATAGGAGTAAAAGGACAGCAGGAAGGAGTTCAGTCCAATAAACTGAAGCCACGAAGGCAAGACCATCGTCTGCGCCAGGGTGGTGACAACAAGCCCAAAGGCAAACAACAGACCAAAGTAGCCCGGGAGCCTCCACTGGGAAAAAGGAATAACCCAAGGAGTTGTCGTATCACCAAGGCGTTTCAAAATGGTGCGACCGATCGCGAGGATAATGTAGCTCATGCTCACCGCATAGACGATAAGCATGGTGGGCAAACCAACCCGCAGTACGGTGGGAACAAAGCTCTTTAAGGCTTCATATTGCTGCAGGGCTTCCCCGGTGACACCCATGCTCTCCGACACTTTTATCGCCTGGTCAATGGATTCACTGAACATAGCTAACATATCAGTCAGGATATTGCCCCCGATAATCAGGGAGTAGAGCAGAACGTTTAGCCCAATGACCACTAGATTAGATACAATTCCCACGAGCATGAGCTTGGAAAAGGAGAATCTCTCCCTGAGTGCCATACCTACCGCGACACCTACGAAGCCCCAGATGATGATGGTCAATCCAGAAAAAACATGTCCGGCTA
This sequence comes from Bacillota bacterium, assembly GCA_012837925.1. Taxonomy (GTDB): domain Bacteria; phylum Bacillota; class Limnochordia; order Darwinibacteriales; family Darwinibacteriaceae; genus UBA5420. Next base: position 6,560 of record DUQE01000085.1, on the reverse strand, counting down.
CGAAGCTCGAGATAAAAGCGGCGGCCACTGCGGCCAAAATCCCATGTTGCAGTCCCTGGCGATACACTAAGAGCATGAGGGGGATCGGCACAATGATGGACGGAATTCCTATATACTCACCAAGGATAGCCACAAGGACGGTGATCGCGCCAAGCATAGCCCCTTCGGTTAAGGAACGAGTTTTCATGCATTCACCTCTAACTTTTCATTCGAAAAAAGGAGCAGCTGTGCTGCTCCCCAGAATCTTAGTCAATCGTATAAGGCATCAATGCCACGTAACGTGCCCGTTTAATCGCATTCGTGACCTGCCTTTGATGCTTGGCGCAGTTGCCGGAAATACGACGTGGCAAAATCTTGCCTCGTTCAGTTACATAGCGACGTAGACGGCCTACTTCTTTGTAGTCAACATGCTCGATCTTATCAACGCAGAAAGAGCATACTTTTCTTCTGCCTCTACGACCTCTTTCTCTAGCCATTATCTCGCCTCCAAACCAATCTGATTAAAACGGAATGTCATCAAACTCCGGTTCGGGCGGTCCATCTGCTGATACATCGGATCCACTATCCTGCGCACGATCCAAGAAGCGCACGTTGTCAGCCACAACTTCTGCGGCCTTTCTTCGAACACCGTTTTGGTCATCGTAGGACCGGATCTGCAAACGTCCTTCGACTGCAACCAGGCGTCCCTTACTGAGATGGTTGGCACATACTTCGGCCAACTTGCGCCAGGTTACGATATCAATGAAATCTGCTTCCCTTTCGCCCCCTTGGGTCGTAAAGGGTCGATCCACGGCCAATGTAAAGTTGGTAACCGCTATACCCGATTGAGTATAACGCAATTGTGGATCAGCTACGAGTCGCCCAATAAGAATTACCTTGTTTAACACCTATCGTCACTCCTTTGCTCATTCTTCATCCTTGCGAACGAGCAGATAACGAATGACTTCGTCAGTGATCTTGAGAATACGTTCGACCTCGGAAGTCGTTCCGCTTTCTGCTTTAAAGTCGATCACCACATAGAAGCCTTCGGTATTATCGTTAATTTCATAAGCGAACCGGCGTTTTCCCCATTTGTCGACCTTTTCGATTTCACCACCAACGCCCTCAATCAGGCTCTTGGTTCGTTCGATCTGGGCCTCCAATCCCTCTTCATCGAGGCTTGGGACAAAAATAACCATTAGCTCATAATCACGCACCGTAGCTCCACCTCCCCTCTGGACATATGGTCCTAAGTCATGCTTAGGACAGGGCAACCCTCATTATACCACCGCTCTATTTTGAAGTCAAACATTGAATCGGAAGAAAATGACATCGCCGTCCTGTACTTGGTAGTCTTTCCCCTCAATTCGAACTAACCCCTTTTCACGGCAGTTTGTTATGGATCCCTCGTTTACCAATATTTTCCAGTTAACGACTTCTGCCCAAATGAATCCTCTTTCGATATCTGAGTGGATGTGGCCGGCTGCTTGTGGTGCTAACATTCCCCGGGAAATAATCCAAGATCTGGTTTCGTCTCCCTTGATGGTATAGAAGGTGATTAGATCAAGGAGCCGTACTCCAGCTTCGACGAGACGGTGTAAGGCGGGCTTGTCCATATTAGCTTCGTGCAAGAAGAGGTCGGCATCGTCGGGGTCCAGTTGACTAAGTTCCATTTCGAAGTCAGCAGCCATGGCGATGACTTCTGCATGTTCGGCAGCGGCGTAGTCCAAAAAGGTGGAAGGAAGTGTGTGAGTGCCTTCGTTCGTATTGGCGACATAGAGGATTGGTTTGGATGAAAGAAGTGAGAGACCAGGAATTGGGCGAATGTTTGTTCGCCTTAGAGGAGTTCCTTGTTCTAAGATGGCTTGGTACTGGTCTAAGAGCTCGAGTTCTTCCCGATACTGTGCTTCACCGGTCTTCAGCATTCTGCTTGTTCGTTCTTTTCGGCGTTGTACAGTCTCTAAATCAGCCAAAACAAGCTCCAGATCGATTATTTCGACATCGCGGAGCGGATCGATTCCCTCTTCTTGGCTAGCTACGTCCTCTGCGTGAAAGAAGCGTACCACATGGGCCAGAGCATCCATTTCTCTGATATGTGCGAGAAACTGGTTGCCCAGGCCTTCGCCTCTACTAGCACCTCTTACCAAACCAGCAATGTCCACAAATTCAATGGTAGCGCCCGTTACAGTCTTTGGCTGGCTCACTTGGGCAACCGCGGTGAGCCTTTCGTCGGGTATTAAAACCATCCCCTGGTTGGGTTCAATGGTACAGAAGGGATAGTTCATAGCAGGGACATCCAGTTTGGTTAAGGCATTGAATACGGTAGACTTACCCACGTTGGGAAGGCCGATAATGCCTATGCGTAAAGCCATTGCGTTCACACCTCCAAAGATGTAGACTAAGGTGAGGGAGGAGACGACATGAACCGTTTGACTAGGGCCGGTATCATAGCCGGTATCTACATCATCTTAGTCTTTGTCTTTCAAGCTATTAGTTTCGGTCCCATTCAGTTTCGAGTGGCTGAAGCGTTAACCTTGCTGCCCATGGTCTATCCGGAGGCAATCGGCGGCATATACGTTGGAGTGCTTTTGTCGAATATCCTTGGGGGACAGGGCCCCTGGGACGTTTTCGGGGGGAGTGCCGTAAGCCTTCTAGCTGCGTATTTGACCTACCGCTACCGGGGCCGCTGGATAGGGTATGCATCGCCGATCCTGCTTAATGCCTTTTTGGTCGGCCTTTATCTGTGGTATATCCTTGATGTTCCAGCCTATTGGCCCCTTGTCCTTAGTATCGGGATAGGCCAGGCTGTGGTAGTCCTGAGCCTAGGCATTCCACTTCTTCGCTTTGTGCAAAGGAACCAGGATAAGTTCCTATAACAGGATTTGTGCTAGTATCTCTTCGCGATATGCGCTCAGGGCAGCAAAGTCCATAGCGTCGGAATAGAATTTCTCGATACGAATATGGCTCGACTTTGCCTGTGATAGAGCATTATAGCCTCTCTTGAGTAGTTCTTCCCGAAGCGCACCATCTCCTGTGCTATCCGCAACATCTTCAGGGCCGCAGATAATTCTGTGGCCTTTTACATTGCTGAGGCGCTCTAGGTGTAGCTCACTGAGAACAGCTAGGTGCAAATCGGGGATGATTACGTGCAAGAGTTTACCTGGATCTAAAGGAAAGTAAAAGGCCTCGACGTCGAAACCAGCTTCTTGCGCTGCTTTGCAGAGTGCAGACAAGTGCTCGTGCTTACCCGTGCCAGGACCTCCCTGCAGAATGAAAACTTCACGAAGCCCCTGCACGAGGCTTTGAATATGGCTTACGTAGCCTTCAGGTGTCAGGGCCGATGCGAAGAGGCGCCTAATTCTCCCGTGAACTTGATTGGGATTTGAGCCTGAGGAAAACAAGCGGTCTTTGATAACCGCGATCTCCTCGTCGCAACATGCACGGTTGGCGGCGTTCCTTGCGGCTATGTTGTCCTCGAGGGCGAGAGCTGCGGCAAAGTAGCGGAACGCTTCGGCAAAGTGTTCCTGCTTAATGCGTCCACCTTCCATGATCATCGCACGCTTGGCTTCAAGAACGTCCGATGACCAGAAGGAACCCAGAGATAGAATCTGGTCTCGACACCCCGGCCACTGCGGCTCCATCACATGGGGATGGGTGGCATCAAGCATGGCAATACCCAGTTCTGGGAAGGAAACAGCGTCAAGGGCACCTGGATCGGAGCTGCAAAAAAAGAGCTCGTAATCATGCCCGCGTTTTCCAACCTCGTCGGCTAGGTAACGCATGAAACTTGATTTTCCTGTACCAGGACCCCCTTTTAAGAGATAGATCCTTTTGGCTTCAGGCCCAATGATGTTATCAAAGAAGGAATGAAAACCTTTCCCCGAGTTACTCCCAGCAAAAAAGCGTCTAACATGCACCATGGTTGAGACCTCCCAAAAACGTTTAACTTACTATATTCTTCCCAGAGAGGTTGTGCTTTTGTCATTTGACGATTTGCCTGACTAACTTGTCGCGGGGAACCAGGATAACCCTCCCGCAGGTGGTGCACTTCAGACGGGTATCCACGCCGGGTTTAAGGACTTCCCACGTTTGCCCACCGCAAGCATGTTTCTTCTTAAGACGCAGTATTTGCCCGAGTTCACGCATTTGATCTCCACCTTTTTCCTTAATTACAATAATTATAGCATAGCTTTAGGCCTAATATTAAAAGGGGATCGACCACTAAGCGAGAACTATTGAAAGACGACCTACACAGAAAGGATGACCTTCTTGAAAAAGACCAATCTTGTACTTTTGCTTTTAATTCTTACTCTTTCCCTATTCAGTGCACCATTGACACTCTTGGCTGAGCAGGGTGATGTGGCCGCTACAGTAAACGGCGTTGCCATTAGCCGGGAGGACTTCTATAAGGTTTTGGAAGCCCAATACGGACAGCAAACTCTTCAGGAAATGATTCAAGATGAACTGATCAGGCAAAGAGCCGAAGCTCTAGGCGTAGCCATTGATGACGATGAGTTCGCAGAGATGTATGAACTTATCATTGAACAACTCGGTGGACCACAAGGTCTTGAGATGTTGTTGGCACAAAACAACGCAACGGAAGATGTGTTCATTCAACAACTAAAGTGGAACATGCTCCTAGGTGATATGGCCAGGGCAGAGGTGGAAGTAGAAGAAGGGGCCGTTGAGGCATTCTTTGAAGAATACCGTTCCTACTATGATGAGCCAGAAACTGTGGAAGTCAGTCACGTTCTCGTAGAGACGGAAGAGGAAGCGAAAGAGCTCTTAGCCCAGCTTCAAGCAGGAGCCGATCTTTCTTCCATCGCCATGGAACACTCCAAAGACCCAGGTACTGCCGCTCAGGGAGGATATCTCGGTGCCGTGCCCAGGGGATACACTGTAATTGAGTTTGAAGAAATGGCGTTTAGCCTCGGTGTTGGTGAATATGGCATGACAGAGAGTTCCTATGGATGGCACATTATTACGGTTCATTCCAAGAACGAAGGCAAAGAAGCCGTTTTTGAAGAGATCGCAGCCGAAGTAGAACGCGACTACCGCGGCACACGCGCCCTTGATCTCCAAAGCTATCTGTACAAACTTGAGCAAGAAGCCGACATTACGGTTGAATGGACTGCAAAATAAGAACAGCGTAGGTAGTGAAACGCCCCCTTCCCAAGAGGAAGAGGGCGTTATTTTTATGCTTTTTCCCAGCGTAGGACTGGTTGCCTTGCGGCTCTGGCTTCATCCAATCTCTTAAGCGGCGTTGTATGGGGCGCCGATGTGACGAGCTCTGGATTTTCCTTGGCCTCTTGGGCAATCTGGCGCATCACTTCGATGAACTCATCCAAGGTTGACTTCGGTTCGGTCTCTGTTGGCTCAATCATGATGGCCTCATCAACAACCATGGGGAAGTAGACTGTGGGTGCGTGATAGCCATAGTCTAAGAGACGTTTGGCAATGTCAAGCGTACGCACTCCATGCTGGTCCTTCTGCCATTCACCTGATAACACGAACTCATGCATACAGGTGCGATCATAGGGCAGTTTGTAGACATCCTTCAATTTGTTCATCATATAGTTGGCGTGCAGTACGGCTGTTTCACTGACTTCTCGCAATCCCTTGGGCCCATGGGACAGGATATAGGCATAAGCCCTGGCATATACAAGGAAGTTGCCATAGAAGGAACGCATCCTTCCGATGGAGTTTTCGGGAGTCACAAAGGAGTAGCGATCGCCGTTCTTTTCTACCACCGGTCCTGGCAAGAATTGCGCTAATTCCTTGCAGACCACGATAGGCCCTGCGCCTGGTCCACCGCCTCCATGAGGGGTAGAGAAGGTCTTGTGCAGATTGAAGTGCACAACGTCAAAGCCCATATCGCCTGGACGGGCAATGCCCATAATAGCGTTAGCGTTGGCTCCATCATAGTAGAGCAGTCCGCCAGCGTCATGGACGATCTTAGCGATTTCGCAAATGTTCTCATCAAAGAGACCCAGCGTGTTGGGATTGGTGAGCATGAGTCCGGCTGTGTTTGGACCCACTAGACTTCTGAGGGCTTCCACATCCACGCCACCACGCTCGTTGGACGGAACTTCAATAACCTTGTAGTTGACCATGGCGCAACTCGCTGGATTGGTACCATGCGCGGAGTCAGGAATGATCATCTCATTTCGGTGACCTTCTCCACGCTGGGCGTGGTAGGCTTTAATGACCATTAGACCCGTCAACTCGCCATGAGCACCCGCGGCAGGTTGCAGTGTTGTGGCATCAAGCCCAGCTACCGCTGCCAAGTACTCGCCGAGATTGTACATGAGCTCAAGTGCGCCCTGCACAGTCTCTTCAGGCTGGTAGGGGTGAATTGCTGCAAAGCCTGGAAGACTCGTTACATCTTCATTCACCCTAGGGTTGTACTTCATGGTACAAGAACCAAGGGGATAAAACCCTACATCTACACCATGATTCAATCTGGATAGCTGTGTGTAATGACGAACAACCTCAAGTTCGCTAACCTCAGGCAACGCAGGAGGCTCGTCACGCAAAAACTCGCTTGGGATCAACTCAGATACGGGAACTTCGGGAACATC
>DUQE01000084.1 GCA_012837925.1 Bacillota bacterium | reverse complement strand
TATTCCGAGTTAGACAGCACAGAGCGAGATAGTTATTTGGAGAAGTTCGCCAGAGCTTTGGAGGAGGACGAGGAAACGTATCTATTGCTGAGCAATCGTTTTGACAACGCTTACAGACTTGCCCTTAAGCGAGTGCAGTGGAACTACAAGGCGGCTATACCGCAGTATTATCCTCGTGAGAATCTCATGAGTATGCTCCTGCCTATCGGGCTGACGAACAACATGGATGTGGACGTGGCCTTGGTTCTTACCAGAAATGACTCTGGCTCTTACCAGGGGAGGACCGTGTTCCCCTTGAACTGGGCATACAAGAGCGCAAGGTTGGTATGTCGACCAGATAGTGATTGGCTCTCGCCTGCCCTGATCAGGGAGAGTTCGGACGACGAAGAATAGAATACGGAGTTCCTGTTTCGAAGAAAACCGACGACGCGGAATTACTCCTCGTCGTCGGCAAAAACGTCTCCAACCTCCTCGAAGATATCATCAAGGATCTCTTCGAAGATTTCGCCAAGATTCTTTGGTCCAAGCACAGTCTCACCTCCCTTGTATACAGGCAAGCGTTAGTCCGTAATGCACTGTGTAACGCCTTTCGTTGCCAGGCCCGTTCCCACAGTGACAGAGGAGATGCCAGCTGTCTTGGCGGCGATTACGCCCGCCCCGACAGCGGTAGCTTTAGCGGCCCCTGCAGCAACCGCAACTGTTCCTGCGGCTGCAGCGCAATACGCTGCCCCTACAACTGCCACGGGTGCCAGGGCAATACACCCAATCCCAAGCAATATGTTCCTTCCTCCAGTTGACAGCATTGCCTTACCTCCTGTCCATTTGTTGATTCCAGTTTACACTCGATTCTCGTTCGAGGAGATCAAAAATCATGTGAAGATGATAGTGAGGGGTGATCCTATGCGTGGTAACACTTCGTTTCAATACTTTGTCACTGATTTTCAAAAAATGAGGGACATTGCCCGCTACATCCACATTTATGGCTGTTATTCACGCAATGACTATCCTCACAAGACAAGGATCAGCAAGAGAAAGTACGATGATGAGTTGCGCCGGTTTCGGGACTTTGTCGGAGACCAACATCTAGACGAGTACCAGGTCGGCAAGGAAAAGGTCATCTCGACATTGGTTCGGCGCGGACCGTTCCTCGAAAACTATCTCGCCCAGCTTTATTATGCCAGGACACTGACCGCGGCGGAGGTATCTTCGTATGTTCTGATTCCCTTGTTAGTGCAGCAAGAAGGGTCCCTTACTCTGACCGAACTGATGACACGCCTTGAACTCTTGGGTGTCTTTGAGTCCATCAGTCGCGCCACGATTGGCAGGCAGGCGGACATCTTGGTCGAAGAAGGGATGCTGGTCCGCGAAGTGGTCGACAGTCAGATCATCTACTCCGCTCCTGCCAATCTGCTTGACGAGTTGAGCGAAGAGGAACTAAAGCAGCTTTATCTGGCCGTCTTGTTTTTCTGTCACGTTGTGTTTCCGTGTGTTCCCGGTGAGTTCTTAAAGAACACCCTGGAACGCTACTTTGATTCTCGCCAGATGCCGTTTCGCAAATTTCCTTTGACCATGAGTTTCGCCTACCTGCATCATGTCTTGGACGATCAACTGACGTGGACACTTTTGGAGGCAATGGACAAGACACGTAGTGTCACATTCCGTTATGGGAGGGATCGCAACAAGGTCAGGCGCGTTACGATCGATCCCGTGAGAGTGCTGTTAGATCTCACCTATTCCCGCTGGTACGTAGTGGGGAAGCAAGAGGGCGAACGCTATTTGCGGTCTTTCCGTCTAGATCGGATGACGGGGCTAAAGATAACCGAGCAGACCTTTGATCTGGCGCCCCTGGAAGAACAGTATTTTCGGGAATATGACCAGAGTTGGCTTTCTGTGGGAAAAAGGGGTAAACAACCGGTTACCGTGGAACTGCTCTTCCGGCAAAGGGGCGCATCGCAGCAGCCATTTGTCCTGCAGAGGGTGCAAAGGGAGGGCAGAGGCGGGACGATCACCAAGAACAGCGACGATGAGTTCCTCTACACGATTTTGGTTAACGATCCAGTTGAGATGCTTCCTTGGATTCGGAGTTTCAACCATCATGTGGAGGTATTGCCCTCGGCAGAACATGATCTGCGGGAACGACTCGCTGCGGAGACAAGGAGGATGTTGCTCAACTATGGAGCTGTTTGCGAAGAGCAAGAATAGGCTGTACGTGCGCCTGGTGGATTTGAGTCATGTGTTGAAACGCAGGGGCACCATGCCTCTTTCGGAGATCCACAGTTTTCTGATGCGGGACAACCTGGTCGCCGAGGCCCTCATCAACAAGTGGCTCGATCCCAGTTCATCCGAGTTTCTGCCTTTATTTGCACAAGAAGCGCATGGAGAGTGGAAGTTTGCTGTTGAGGGGGCCTTACCGGTTCTGCCTTCCACCACAGAACTCATTTGGCTAAAACAGCTCGTCGGTCATCGGCTCGCTCCGGTTTTTCTCGATGAGGCGGTGCTTGAAAAACTCAAGCACATGCTCGCAGAAGAGCCGGATTACAGGACACATCTGGACGTCCGCGGGGCGGGAAGGGAAGAACATGACGTTTCACATGTGCGTACTATTTTGGGCGTACTTCTGGAGGCCGTCCAAAAGGGGTTAATGGTTCGATATTCTAGCCAAAGCCAGGTTGGCCAACGGTTCGCTAGCCAAGGGGCCCATGTCTTGCGTTTGGAGTACTCCATCGCAAGTGATCGATTCTACGCCATACTCTATCCCAAGGAGATCAGGCGTCCGATTAAGGTGAGGGTGGATTTGATGAGCGAGGTTTCCCTCGCGGCCTATGATGACGCGGAGGATTGGGATTTGCTGCTCAAGGAGCTGCAGGCTCCGGAGCCTTTAGTCTTAGAAGTAGGGGACGCCAAAGGGGCTTTAGAACGGGCCTTTCTCCTCTTGTCGTGCTTTGAGCGACAGGCCTCCTATGACCGGCAGCGTGACCTTCATGTGATCCGGGTCTTCTATTATCGCTTTGACGAAGCATTGCTGCTGTCGCGTGTTTTCTCCTTAGGAGAGTCTGTGATCATTCGTTCACCCCAAGCCTTCCGGGAACGTTTTGTGGCCAGGCTGAAAGAAATGTATGAGAACCACGTCTCTTAAAAAGTTGGCTCCCTTGTCCGAAGACAAAGGAGCCTTTTTAATCCTCTTCCGTCATTGTGGCTAATCAAACTTGACCCAGGCCGATCCTTTTTGCGAGCTCTCCACGCAGCGGCTGACGAACTTAACTCCGTTTACGCCGGCCTGAGCATCAGGAAAGTCCAGATCCTCTTTCGTCAGCTCCACACCGGCCTTGAACTTCAGAAGTGCAGTATTGAACTTCCGATAGATATTGGCAAACATCTCATAGTACCCTTCGGAGTGTCCAGCTGAAAGGCGAGTCATTGTTGCCGCCTCGGGATAAAAGTAGGCATTTCCTCGGCTTAGCCTTTGTTTGGGTTCTCCGATCATGGCAACGCTTAAGTAATTAGGATCTTCCTGGCGCCACTCGATGGAACCCTTCGTTCCAAAGATGCGCACAGTCAGTGCGTTATCATAGCCAATCGCCACTTGAGAACACCAATATGTGCCCACAGCCCCGTTCGTATACTTCACCATGATCATGGCGTTCGTATCCAGAGCCCGGTTGGTTCCTCCGATGTTATCGAGACGTGCGGAGAGTTCCTCGATTTCCAGCCCCGTAATATACGATACGGTATGCTCCACATGGGTTCCGATGTCCCCCACACAGTTCGAGGGACCGGAGAACTTGGGATCCGTTCGCCAGCTGGCTTGTTTATTACCCTCATTCTCGATTTCTGTGGCCAGCCAGCCCATGGGGTACTCTGCAGCTATAACACGAATTTCCCCGATGTCTCCGTTTTTGACCATCATCTGTGCCTGTTTCACCGCTACGCATTGGGAATAGGCGTAGGTTACGCAAAAGAGCAGACCCCTCTCTTCGGCCAAGGCCTTGAGTTCCTCCGCTTCTTCTACGGTAAACGTGAGTGGCTTGTCGCACACCACATGAATCCCTTGCAGTAGAAAGGCCTTACAGGCTGCATAGTGTGCGTGATTGGGGGTGGCAATGATAACGTAATCGATGCCATCTTCCCTGGCAGCTTCTTTTGCAGCCATCTCATCGTGGTCTCGGTAGAGTCTGTCAGGATCAAGTCCCCATTTTTTCCCGGTCAGCAATGTGCGCTCGTAGTTGGGAGAAAAGCATCCGGCTACAAGTTGGGCTTGATCGTCAAAAGTCGCCCCTTTTCGGTGTGTATCGCCGATGAAAGACCCAATGGCACCGCCTACCATACCGAAACGGAGAACGCCATGTGTCGAGTTTATTTTGCTTTTCACTTCCGTCATCTCACGACCTCCATATTCAAACGTGTTGCGGTACTCTTAGTCATCTTCGCCGTGATTCCTCCCCAGGGAATGCCTGCAAATTGGTGAAGTAAATATGCTCTAAGTACTATTCTATCGACCTTGGTGCTAGCCATCCCCGAGGATAAAAAAGAAAAATGCGGAAAATGAATTTTGAAGAAGGAAATTAAAAAGGTGTGTCTAATAGTAAGTTTAGAAAACGCTTTAAACCGGTTTAAATTACACACTTAACAAAATTTGTAACAAAATTGCCCCAATGGTCCGAGAAACAACGTCGCTTTTTAGCCACAGTAAGATGACTAGAAACCCGAAATCGTCGCAGGCCATTATATTTTGCCCGTAATTTAAACCGGTTTAAATATATGTAACATCCTAGATTTTGTAGTAACTGCTCCTAGAGCATGTTCAAAATACCATAATGAGGAGGAATACTGTGGAAAAACGCTTGCAGTTCACTGACGTTGAAGTCGTGGAAGTTCCCTGGTCCGAGCCTGTCGTGTCACAAGATCTCCCTGTGATCCCAGTCGAGACCTATGCTCAGCGCATTGCTGACCTTAGGGAACGCATGGAGCAAAATGGGTTCTCCCACGTGATTGTTTATGGAGACCGCGAACACTTTGCCAATACTCGCTTCTTAACTGGTTATGATCCACGTTTTGAAGAGAGCTTGGTTATTGTAGGTCTATCCGGGAAGCCGCGCCTTTTGGTTGGTTTGGAAGGGCTGTACTATGCTGGAATCGCTCAGGGTGTGGAGGTCGAACTCTATGACAAATTCAGTCTCCAAGGACAACCCCGTCAAGGTCGCAGCCTGGCAGAAATTCTCGCCGACTGTCAGATTACCTCTACGAGCAGAGTTGGTCTAGTCGGTACGAAATACGACGAAACGGGCGAGTTTGACGACGCAGCCTTCGTCACCGACGTCCCATACTACATCGTTGATACCCTGATCAGGATCGTTGGTTCGGAGAACCTTTCGGAAGTAACGGCTTGGTTTACCCATTCCACAACAGGACTGCGGATTCCGTTGACTGTGGATGAAATCGCACGCAATGAAATGATCAACCAAATGGTCTATGCCGGAATGAAAGAGGCCATCTCCGCCCTTAAACCAGGTGTTTCCGAGATTGATATCAGCAGTCGCTTGGGCTTTGACGGCAGTGTTCCCCTCTCTTGTCACATTGTCGTGAGCTTTGGAGATAACGTAGGCCTGGCTCTAAACAGCCCCACAAGCAGGAAACTTGAGCACGGCGATCCCCTCAGTGTAGCGCTGGGTGTATGGGGTGGAAACATTGCGCGGACCGGAATCGCTGTGGCCGATGCCAGTGAACTCAAGCCCGAAATCAAAGATGCGGTAGAAAAAGTCTTCGTTCCCTACTTTGATATGCTGATCCGCTGGTACCGTTCTCTGCGTGTCGGAGTGAAGTGTGGCGCTGTTTATGAGTCCGTAAGGGAATATATGGAGGAGCCATTCTTCAACATTGCACTCAATGCAGGCCATCTGATTCGCGATGAAGAGTGGATTAACGCACCTTTCGTACCTGGCTCTGAAGATGTACTCGTGTCAGGCACCATGATTCAATGTGACATTATTGTTCCTGCAACCGCTCCTTATCCCGGCGTTCACACCGAGGATGGGCTTGTGGTCGCAGACGCTGATTTACGTGCACAATTGGCACAAAAGTATCCTGAGGTTTGGGCTCGGATCCAGAGACGTCGCGAGATGATGCAAAATCTAGGCTATGAGCTCCATGAAGACGTATTGCCCTTAAGCGAAATGCAGGGTCAAGTAACGCCCTTCATGCTGAACCCAACCCAGGTGCTGAGCCTGAAGAGATAGAGTGACGTGTTAGATAAGTAAAGGTAAAGGAGGATAGGGGTTTTCGTGTGAGCGGATAGGAACTAAGGTAAAACAAACAATACAAGTGGAGGGACAAACATTGAAAAGACTAGTGAGCCGTAAGATCTCGATTATTTTAGTTCTCAGTTTTCTATTAGTAGCTGGCCTATCAGTTTTTGCATCAGCCAAACCATTGATCGGTGTTTCCATTCGTAGCTTGTCAGAAGAGCGTTGGGATAGAGAAAAGGCCATGATGGAAGCTGCAGCGCATGAACTTGGTGCAGATATTATGTTCACCGATGCCAACCATGACGAGGCACTACAGAACTCCCAAATCGAAAACCTCATTGCTAGAGGCGTTGACGTTTTGGTCGTCATCGCTCAAAACAGTGACGTTGCCGCCACTGGAGTACAAATGGCTTCTGAAGAAGGCATTCCTGTAATCGCTTATGACGTTGCAATTTTCCACGAAGACGCTATCTACCTGTCCTTTGACAGCGTACGCGTTGGTTATGAAATGGCAAAAGCCATCACCGAACTCGTTCCAAAAGGCAATTATATGTGGATTGGTGGATCCCCCACCGATGACAACGCCTATCTAGTACGTGAAGGACACTTCCAAGTACTCCAACCTCTCATTGACAAAGGTGACATCGTTCTCGTTGGTGAGCAATGGAGCCCAGCTTGGAGCCCTCAGGAAGCAATGATGCACATGGAAAACGCCCTTGTTGCCAACAATGATAACATTGATGCAGTTGTAGCATCCAACGATGGTACCGCAGGTGGCGCAATCCAAGCATTGATGGAGCCAGGCCTAGCCGGTAAGGTACCCGTGAGTGGTCAAGACGTTGACCTAGCAGCAGCCCAGCGTATCGCTGAAGGAACTCAAGCAGTATCTATTTTCAAAGACGTACGCGTATTGGCTCGTGTAGCCATGGAAGCCGCTGTGGAACTCGCCAACGGCCAGACCCCAAGCGCTTTGAACGGCAAGTACAGAAATGCTGAACGCGGTATTGAGCAAGACGCAATTTTGCTTGACGTTATTCCTGTGACTCAGGAAAACCTCTATGAAGTAATCATTCAAGGTGGATTCCACGCCCTTGAGGACGTATACCGTAACGTTCCAAAGTCGGAGTGGCCAGGTCAGTAAACTGAAGTAACGGAACAATAATCTCGACAGAAAGCTGGGTGGACTATGCCAGAACAGAAAAGTATTCTTCTGAAGATATCGAATGTGACGAAGCATTTTCCGGGTACGAAAGCCTTGGACAATGTCAACTTAGATGTCTATGAGGGCGAAATTCACGCCATCTGTGGCGAAAATGGGGCTGGCAAGTCCACCCTCATGAAGATCCTAAGCGGTGTGTACCCGTATGGGACCTATGAAGGACAGATTCACTTCGCCGGAAGTGAGGTGAAGTTAGCCACCGTCAAGGATTCTGAACAGATCGGAATCCGGATTATCTTCCAAGAGTTGACGCTCGTGCCCAATATGACGGTGGCCGACAATATCTTACTAGGTGCAGAGCCGGGCAAACGTGGCATTATTAATCAAAATCAACTTTTCAGTGATACCGAAAGACTCCTGAAAGACTACAATCTGGATATCCCCTATAACGCCAAAGTAAGCGGACTGGGGATTGGTCAGCAGCAGATGGTGGAAATCGCCAAAGCCCTATCCGGCAATGCCCGTCTCTTGATTCTTGACGAACCAACGTCAGCCTTAACCATTGATGAAACAAATGTACTCATGGATATTATTCGGGACTTGAAGAGTCGAGGCGTAACCTGTATTTATATTTCCCATAAGCTCGATGAGGTTTTTGAGATTGCCGACCGGATTACGGTATTGCGAGACGGACAAATTGTAGAAACGCACCCCGTGGAGGATTTGGATCAGAACAAAGTCATTTCCTTGATGGTGGGAAGAGAAATCACCAACCAGTATCCTCCTCGAAAGCCGAATATCGGTGATGTTACCCTCGAAGTGAAGAACTGGACCGTAGCCAAGCACAGCCAGGCAGCCCGTCCCACAGTAAAGGACGTATCCTTTAAACTGCACAAAGGTGAGATTCTGGGTATTTCAGGGCTCATGGGGTCGGGTCGAACCGAACTTGTGCAAAGTATCTTTGGCGAGTTTGGAAAGAGGCTATCTGGTGAACTGATCCTCAACGGCGAGCCCGTAACGATTGGCTCAGCCGAAGACGCGATTCGCCATGGTTTAGCGCTCTTGACAGAAGACCGTAAACAGACCAGTCTCATTTTGAAACATTCCATCTTGGCCAATGCGACTATAGCCTCGATTCAAGATCTTGTACGGTACAATGTGATTGATCCAGAAAAGGAACTAGCTGTTACCTACGAGTATAAAGATAAACTACAGATCAAAGCCCCCACAGTGCACAGTATTGTCAACAATCTCAGCGGTGGGAACCAGCAAAAAGTTGCCATTGCTAAGTGGTTAATGACGGATCCCCAGGTCTTGATCATGGATGAACCAACTAGGGGTATTGATGTAGGGACTAAATATGAAGTTTATAAGCTAATGAACGAATTAACCAGCCAGGGTGTCTCCATCATTATGGTTTCATCTGAACTGCCAGAGATTCTCGGCATGAGCGACCGGATTTTAGTCATGCACGAGGGAACTGTGGCGGGTATTGTGGAAAATGACAATGTTAGCTCAGAAGAGATTATGCTGTTAGCAACAGGGGGGAGCCTACGATGAGTGTGAATACAGGAAAGATGGATAAAGGCCGAGGCCTGAAGAATCTTTTGAAATTTGATTTCCGTGCGTATACCATTGTCGCCGCGTTATTGGTTCTGTGGGTTATTCTCAGCGTTCTTACCGATGGAGCTTTCTTAACACCACGCAACCTTTCCAACCTATTTCGACAAGGATCTGTTGTGGGCTTTATTGCTGTTGGAATGGTCCTGGTTATTGCCGCAGGGCAGATTGACCTCTCCGCTGGTGGACTGGCCGGCCTAACTGGGGCCATCGCCGCCTTGACACAGGTTCGCTGGCTGCCTGAGCTTGCGAAGCAGACCGGAATGGACTGGATTGCGTACGGTTGGCCCGCTACAATTATTGCTCTTGTGGCTGCCATCGGTTTTGGCACGATTCTCGGCGGTGTTCAGGGCTTGGGAGTCGCCTATGGTAAAGTCCCAGCTTTTATCGTGACATTGGCAGGGTCGTTAGTCTTCCGGGGTTGGCTACTGGGTCTAACGCGCGGTGTGAACATTGCACCCATGGATCCGAAGTTTCAGCTGCTTGGGCAGGCGTATCTGTCCACAAACCTCGGGACATGGCTTGGCGTTCTTGCAGTAATAGGCATCTTGTTTTTCACTATCTATTCTAGGATTAACAAGCAAAAGCATGGATTCCCTGTCAAACCGCTCTGGCTTGAAGGTTTGGTAGTTGCAGCAATGAGCGCGGTTGTGATTTTGTTTGTTGTGAACATGAACCGCTTCCGCGGGATTCCGGTTCCAGTAATTTTACTTTTGGTCTTGGCAGGCATTTTTACGTTCATTGCCACACGAACCAAGTTTGGCCGTTATACGTTTGCTATCGGTGGAAACGCAGAGGCAGCACGTTTGTCGGGAATCAACATCAAACGCACGATGCTGAAGATCTTTATGGTGGCCGGTGCCATGGCCGGTGTCAGTGGCGCAATTCTAACGTCGAGACTCAACGTAGCTACAGCAAACGCTGGTCTGCAGTTTGAAACGAACGCCATTGCCGCTTGTGTTATTGGCGGCACCAGCCTTGCTGGTGGCGAAGGTAGCGTTCCGGGTGCCCTGATTGGTGCTATGATTATGGCCAGTGTGGATAACGGTATGAGTTTGATGAACGTAGAATCGTTCTGGCAGCAAGTCATTAAGGGACTGATTTTGGTCACCGCAGTTTTGATTGACGTGAACTCTCGCAAGTCCCACGCCTAGAACTCCTCCTAGCGAGGCAGGAGAACGACCCGGAAACATCTAATGCTCTCCTTAGCGTGAAAATTCAAATATTGGGGGAAGTCCGTTGGATTGTTTTTGTGCAAAGAGCGGCAAGAAACGCCAGGTTACAATTGAAGACCTAGCCCGCCATCTGGGAATCTCCAAAGCGACGGTATCATTAGCGTTAAACAACAGCCCCCTCGTTGCGGAGACGACCAAAGCTCGGGTTATGGAAACGGCTAAAGAGTTTGGGTATCGTCCAAACTACTTCGGGACCCGTTTGTCCAAGGGTAAGTCCGATGTGATTGGTCTTTATATCTTGGGCGGAGAGAAGGAAAAATGTAACTGGACGTTGCCTTCAAGCTGGATGTTCTATAACCCTATCTTGAAGGCTGTCAGCACCGAACTGGCCATGCATGACTATCGCTGCAACTTTGGGGTCATCAGTGTTGAAGAAGCCACAAAGCAGGGGACAATATCCTGGATGATCCAGGAGGGTTCCCTCGATGGAATGTTACTCGTTGTTCAAGATGACATTGACTATAGCTTCCTGGATGTTGCTGAAGAACGGCAATTCCCCTTTGTTGTTCTCAATGCCAAGGTTAGTGACAATATTAGTTCGGTGAAGGTGAACAATGATCTTGGTGCTCGCAAAATGGTGGACCATTTGCTGAGACAACAACATCGCAGAATTGCCTACTTGGGTGGACCAGAGATGGATTCGAACGCTATAGAGCGTCGAGACGGTTTTATCAAGGCCATGTCTGAGGCGGGGATTGCTCCTTGTCCTGAGCTGATCCAGTATGGTGATTGGCAAAGATCTTCGGGCTGGAAAGCAGCCAGCGACTTCATGTCCCTGGATGAGCCACCCACAGCAATATTCTGCGGTAATGACCATATGGCAATTGGAGCCATGCAACGGCTACAAGAAGCAGGTTTGAGGGTACCCTATGATGTTTCCGTTGTGGGTTATGACGACACGGAGATGTGCCAGATTGTGGTGCCTAGACTAACCACAGTTCGACAACCCCTCGAGCAAATGGGTACGCTCGGGGCCAGAGAAGTATTGCGTCAAATCGATGAAGAGTCGACAACGGCCACACACACGAATCTAGAACCAGAACTCGTCGTCAGAGACTCGTCGATAAGCATCACACATGAACCCAAAATCGTTTCATAAGGAGGAACACGATGAAAACCTATTTCCCAGAAGTAGATAAGGTGCAATTTGAGGGGC
>DUQE01000083.1 GCA_012837925.1 Bacillota bacterium | reverse complement strand
CTTCCGTGGGTTGAAACAAAAGCTTGATCCAACGAATGTGGTGTTCGGCCGTGTTTGGATGCGGATTGTCCGCTCCGATACTGACACCGATCTCTAAGGGCTGATCTGCTTGCACGCGTTCAGGGGCATCAATAACCGGAACATGTTTTTCACTCTTCCAGTCACCGCTACGTAACACTTCACCTAGTTTCATAATGAACCTCCCTCTGCTTTTTCTATTCCATTCAATGGTTCTCGATTTGGTGAATTTATCCTTCTTGCGATTCTTTCATAAAAGTTGGAGAGAAGCACACCCTAGTAGCGAGGTGATACCATGGTACGATGTCCTTTCTGCAATCAACCAATGCTAGGGATTGAGTCAGAACCCGAAGACCCCTATACTGATTTGTACCGTTGTGGTGCATGTCAAGTAGAACAGGCCGTACACTGGGGACATGGCGAGAGATTGCTTGCAGTAGACCAAGATGCAGAAACGTAATCTCCAAGGAGTGATGGGGTGCTAACGGTATTCCTGGCGTCACTGGTCCCCGGACTGTTTTGGCTGTGGTACTTTAATCGTTTTGATGTAAGAGATAAGGAGCCTGTGGGAAGGCTGGCATTGTGCATGCTTTTTGGGGCTTTGGGCGTTATACCGGCCTTGAGTTGGGAAGCCCCCTTTAGGCATCTCCTTCAGCAATCCAACTCGTTGTTGATGCAGTTGGCCCTTTCGTTCGCCGTCGTAGGCCTCGGGGAGGAGTTCTTCAAGCTGGGGGCCGTCTATTTGGCGGTATCTAGATCAGAGCATTTTAGCGAACCAATGGATGGAATCATCTACTCCATCGCTACGGCTATAGGTTTTTCCGTTGTGGAGAACATTCTGTATATTTCTGCCTTTGGTTTGACGGTGGCTCCCTTGCGAGGGACGATTGCCACACTCGCTCACATTGCCTTCTCGGGTTTAGCGGGCTACTATCTAGGGAAGGCCAGGTTCTCTGCAAGACCCGTGGTGCAATTGGCTTTGGGGTTAGCGGTCGGTGCTTTAGCCCATGGCCTTTATGATTTCCTGCTCATTACACATCTTGTCTCACCCTTTTTCCTGATAGTACTCGTTCTTGGTCTGCAATATGTCCTTTTCATGGGTATTCAAGAGGCTGTTAAGTCCCACCAGGGCAGGTAATCCTTGTCTGTGGAGACCTCCTATGCTAAAATGGGAGGGAAAGGGCGTGAAACTATGGCAGGACATTCCAAATGGGCTAATATTAAGCATAAGAAGTCGAAAGAAGACGCGAAGCGCGGTCAGATATTCACCAAGATAGGGCGCAAGATTAGTGTTGCAGCCAAAGAGGGCGGACCTGATCCGGAGGCCAATGTTAAACTACGTTTGGCCATCGATGAAGCCCGGGCAGTGAACATGCCAAATGATAACATCGAACGAGCGATTGCACGTGCTGTAGGGGGCCTTGAAGGGGCTTCGTACTCAGAGGTGCTCTACGAAGGATATGGACCTGGTGGCGTGGCTATCATGCTCGACACCCTTACCGACAACCGTAACCGTACTGCCGGAGAGGTTCGTCATCGTTTCTCGAAGTACGGGGGCAACCTTGGAGAAAGCGGATGCGTTGCCTGGATGTTTGAACGACGGGGTGTTCTTGTTGTTGAGCGTGGCGAGGTAGATGAAGATGAAGTCATGCTTCTGGCCCTCGACGCAGGCGCAGTGGATGTTGTCACCGAGGGTGACGTTATTGAAATCCATACCGAACCGAGCGATTTTCTGACGGTGAAAGGTGAGTTAGAAGGGCAAGGTCTCGCGTTCCTTGGAGCCGAGATTAGCTTTATTCCCCAGAACACGGTGGCCATTACCGAGGATAAGGTCGAGTCCGTGGAGAAGTTGATCGAAATTCTTGAAGAACTGGACGAAGTTCAAGAAGTCTATTCTAACTATGAGGTGCAAAGCTAGGAATACTCAGTGTGGTTGCGGGCATACTCTCCTAAAGGGGGAGAATTATGCGCCGCGTGATTGTGCTTTTCCTTGTTGGATTGGTTTTCTTTGTAGTGGCATTTCTCGCAAGTCAGAAACTGTTTGCTCTAATAGCCTCAACCTAGGCCGCTGGATTGAGGCTTTTTCTTTGCACCGAATCTTAGGCAAGGACTTACTTTATGCGGTGTCGAATAGAGTGGTCGAGGTGGGTGGAAGTCATGATCATCATGGGAGTTGACCCCGGTACAGCTATCACGGGCTACGGTGTAGTAAAGCTGGAAGACAACAGGCACATTGCTTTGGGCTATGGAGCCATTCGTACTCCAGCGAACCAATGTACATCATCCCGATTGGAGACCATTTATGAAGGGTTGACGGATCTGATTGCGGAGTTCAATCCTGATTGCCTAGCAGTCGAAGAACTTTTTTTCAACAAGAACGTGGCGAGCGCTCTAGCGGTTGGACAAGCCAGGGGCGTGGCTATCCTGGCAGGAGCTCATGCGGGACTGACAGTCTCTGAGTATACGCCACTGCAGGTTAAAATGGCGGTTACAGGATATGGCAAGGCAAGTAAGGAACAGGTGGCTTATATGATCAAAATGCTCCTGGGACTTGCAGAAGCACCCAAGCCCGACGACGTGACCGATGCGTTGGCGATCTGTGTGTGCCATGGCCATAACGCCAATAACTGGGGGAGAGTACAATGATTGTCTCGTTAAGAGGGCGACTTGCCGAAATCACAGAGAGTACGGTTGTCTTAGATGTCCAAGGCATTGGCTACGAAGTCATCGTCACTGGATCGGTGCTAAAAAAACTGCCGGCGGTAGGGCAGGAACTACATATTCATACGCATTTACAGGTGAGAGACGATGCTTTTGTCTTGTACGGATTCTCATCCGTAGAGGAGAGGGATCTCTTTCACAAAATCATAGGAGTAGCAGGTATCGGGCCTAAGCTTGGAATAGGCATTCTGTCCAATATTTCCCCAGGAGAGTTTGTTCATGCTGTTCAAGGGCAGCACTTGGCAACGTTGACGAGTCTGCCTGGAATCGGAAAGAAGACGGGCCAACGTCTGTTGTTAGAACTGAAGGATGCGTTCAAGAACACGGCTTGGGAGCAAAGTGGCGGCGATGATGATTTGCCCATTGTTTCGGGAAGCGTCTTTGAAGATGCGGTAGAAGCTTTGCAGGCCCTAGGATATGGTGGCAGTGAAGCGGAACGTATGGTGAACTTAGCCAAACCGCACTTAAAGGAAAACTACAATTTGCAGGAGCTGCTTAAGGTGGCGCTGGCACAGAATAGCCAGCAAAGGGGTGAACGTACTTGGAGACGGAACGGATAGTAAGTGGTTGGAGACGACCCGATGAATGGGATGCCGAGGTGTCGATCAGACCTCGCACGCTTGACGAGTACATTGGGCAAGATAAAGTGAAGGAGCATATGAGGCTGTTCGTTACCGCAGCAAAACAACGCAACGAGGCCTTGGATCACGTCTTGTTCTATGGTCCTCCAGGACTGGGTAAGACTAGTCTAGCCCACATTATTGCCACAGAGATGGGAGTCGGGATCCATACGACATCTGGCCCAGCGATTGAGCGCCAGGGGGATCTGGTTGCTATTCTAACGAGTATGCAAGCCAATGATGTGTTGTTTATTGACGAAATACACCGACTGAGCCGCTCTGTGGAGGAGGTTCTCTATCCGGCCATGGAGGATGGTGCGGTGGATATTGTAGTTGGAAAAGGACCAGGCGCTCGATCCGTACGCATCGACCTGCCTCCGTTCACCTTGATTGGTGCCACGACACGGGCGGGTATGCTTACCTCCCCCTTGAGGGATCGTTTTGGGATGATTAGTCGTCTCGAACTTTATGAGGTGAAGGACTTGCAGGCCATTGTGACAAGGACTGCGCGAATTCTTGGTGTGGCCATTGACGAAGACGGTGCGATTGAGATTGCCAAACGCTCCCGCGGGACTCCAAGGGTGGCTAACCGCTTGTTGAAAAGGGTTCGGGACTACGCTCAAGTTCGCGCCGATAATCACATTTCCCACGGAGTTGCCAAAGAAGCACTGGGGCTTTTCGATATCGACGAAAACGGCTTGGATCACCTAGATAGGCGTATTCTAGTTACCATACAAAGAGTCTTCGGAGGAGGACCTGTGGGTGTAGAGAGCCTAGCTGCCGCAATCGGTGAAGAGGCGAACACAATTGAAGACGTCTATGAACCTTTCCTGTTGCAGCTTGGTTTATTGCAGCGCACTGCCAGAGGACGCTGCATCACTACTTTGGGTTACCGGTACTTAGGCATAACGCCACCTGAAGAGGCAGGCGGTGACGATAAGTGACCTGGAGAGTCGAAGGTGTTGTCTTGCGTGTACGCAACCTCGGTGAAGCAGATCGTATTGTCACTCTTTACACGAAAGAACATGGAAAGCTGAACGCGGTGGCTCGAGGTGCACGCAGGATAAGAAATCGTCTGCTGAGCCCGACACAGGTGTTCACACATGGTCGTTACCTAGTATTTCCGAGCAAAGGACTACACAACATGAGTCAGGCTGATATAGTCCATAGTGGGCAGACTTTGCGAGATGACCTGGAAATGTTCGCCTATGCTTCGTACATTACCGAACTCCTTGATGCTCTTACAGCAGAAGAAGACCCTACCGAGCAGATTTTCCCCTTATTAGCTGCAACTCTTGCTTTGGGTGAAACAGGGCGTTTTAAGCTCGCCGCACGAGCCTTTGAAATCCGGCTTATGCGTGAGTTGGGGTATGAGCCAGAATTGTATCACTGTTTGTTGTGTCGCGAGGTTTTGCAGGGCAACGTTTTTTTCACAGAGCAAGGGGGAGCCCTATGCGTCAAATGTGCTGTAAGTGTTCCTGGTAGTATGTCTGTGTCAAATGGTACCTGGGAGTTAATGAAAAAGCTACTAGAGTGGGACTTTTCTAGACTGACGGTGCTACATCCAGCGGCCCAAAACGAAGAAGAGTTGCGTCGAGTGATGCGAAGATATCTCGACTATCGTCTGGAGTACCCCCTCAAGTCACTGGATTTCCTAGAGACTTTGGACGCTCTTAATCCGTAGCAGCAATAGCAAGCTAATTGACAATAAGTGGTCAATTTGATATACATGAAACATGAAATCTGAGTGAGCGAGGGTGGATGTCGAATATGAATCTACAGGATATGATTCTAAAACTTCAGGCATATTGGGCTGAACATGACTGCATTATTTACCAGCCCTATGACCTTGAAGTCGGGGCTGGGACTATGTCACCAGCTACTTTTTTAAAAGCTCTAGGTCCAGAGCCCTGGAACGTCGCTTATGTCCAACCATGCAGGAGACCCACCGACGGTCGTTATGGTCAAAATCCCAATCGTGTACAGCATTATTACCAATACCAGGTGGTCTTAAAGCCTTCGCCTGACAATGTTCAGGAGATGTACTTAGGAAGCTTGGAGGCTCTAGGCATTGACTTGCTCAAACACGATGTTCGTTTCGTTGAGGATGACTGGGAATCGCCCACACTTGGCGCTTGGGGCTTGGGATGGGAAGTCTGGCTTGATGGAATGGAAATTACCCAGTTTACCTACTTTCAGCAAGTGGGCGGCATCGACGTGAAGCCTGTCTCGGCCGAGATCACCTATGGTCTTGAGCGTCTTGCGACCTTTATTCAAGGCGTGGACAGCATTTTTGCCTTGAAGTGGGTGGGCGATGTCACCTATGGCGATGTGTTCATGCAGAACGAAGTTGAGTTCTCTAAGTTCAATTTTGAGGCCTCTGATGCCGACAGATTGTTCACTCTTTTCGATCTTTATGAATCGGAGGCAAAGCGCCTCATCGAAGGTGGCTTAGTATTGCCCGGATATGACTTTGTCTTGAAGTGTTCCCATGTGTTTAACCTACTGGACGCTAGGGGAGCCATCAGTGTAAGTGAACGCACTCGTTACATAGGACGTGTGCGGGCGCTGGCTCGGCTTGCTGCTCATGGCTACCTTGCTGAGCGAGAGAAACTGGGCTTTCCAATGCTTAAGGGGGGGCGTATGTGATGAAGGACTTCTTGTTGGAACTCGGTTTTGAAGAGTTACCCGCCCGCTTTGTCGAGAAGGCGTTAACGCAGATGAAGGAGAGTGTCATCAAGAAACTTCAACAGGAGAGGCTTCAGTTCGGGGAGGTTCTCTGTTTCAGTACGCCTCGGCGTTTGGCACTTGTGATTTGCGATTTGCAGATACAACAAGAAGATTTGGTAGAAGAGATCAAAGGGCCACCCCTCAATGTGGCTAAAGACCAGGATGGTAATCTGACCAAGGCGGGCCAGGGGTTCCTTCGTTCGCAGGGTGTAGATGAAAGTGCGATTATGGTTAAGCCCTTCCAAGGTGCCGATTACATCTATGTTTCGAAAGAGGTAAAGGGGAGACCGACCAGGGAACTCCTAAAGCCTCTTCTCGAAGATGCCATTTCTCACCTGAGTTTCCCGAAAAACATGCGGTGGGGCAACTATAATTTGCGCTATGCGAGACCACTGCGTTGGATTATTGCCCTGTTTGATGACGAAGTGATTCCACTTGAGGTCGGACCTGTCCAGGCCAGTAAGTACAGCTATGGTCACAGGCAGTTAAGTGCTGGACCAATTGAGGTTTTGAGTCCACGTGACTATGTGACGCAAATGCGAGATCACTATGTCGTGGCTGATCCTGTAGAAAGGCGGACCCTGACTTGGGAGCTGATCAGGGATGTGGCCCGTAAGGAAGGTGCGCAGGTTTTAGAGGATGACGATTTGTTGGATGAGGTAGTCAATCTCATCGAATATCCGACAGCGTTTTGCGGCAGTTTTTCACATGAGTACTTAGATATGCCATCGGAAGTGCTCGTGACGTCAATGAAGGAGCATCAGCGTTACTTTCCGCTGCATGATTCAAACGGTAATCTGGCACCAAAGTTCATCGGGGTGCGCAATGGGGCAGACAATCATCTAGACAATGTCGTCGCCGGGAACGAAAAGGTTTTAGAGGCCCGTTTGTCCGATGCCAAGTTCTTTTTCGACGAAGATGTACAGACAAAGCTCACAGATAATCTGGAAAAGCTCGAGGGCGTCGTCTTCCACGAGAAGCTCGGATCCATAGGAGATAAGGTCAAACGAATCCAGACATTGGCCGGCAAACTCGTTGAGACTCTGGGGCATGGTGATCGAAAAGAGACAGCACTTCGTACAGCGTTGCTCGCAAAAACGGATCTTGTTTCGCAGATGGTTTACGAGTTCCCCGAGCTCCAAGGCATCATGGGTGAGAAATATGCCTTGGCTCAAGGCGAAGAGCATGTCGTGGCCAGTGGCATTCGAGAACACTATAAACCACGTTTCTCCGGGGATACTGTACCGAGTACGGTCGAAGGAACAGTGGTTAGCTTAGCCGACAAACTGGATACTTTGGTTGGGTACTTTGCGGTTGGAAGCATACCCACAGGATCGCAGGACCCATTTGCCTTGCGGCGGCAAGCCCAAGGTGTGGTTCAAATCCTTATGCAAGGCGGCTATGATGTTTCGCTGGCCGCTCTAATAGGAGAAGTCGCTGCAGGATATACAGAAGTCCAATTAGAGGATGAAAACGCAAAGGCGTTGGTCGACTTCCTCTTAGCGAGACTCCGTGTACTCTTGCTGGATCAAGGATACGCCTACGATATCATCGATGCCGCCATGGCTTCCCGAGACGACCGCATACTACACTTGGTCGGGCGAGTGCAGGCACTCACCGCGTTTGCGAGTACCGCATCCTACGATGATTTGATTACAGGCTTTGAACGGGTGGCCAATCTTGCAACTAAAGCCAAAGGTGAACCCATGGATCCTAGTGTTTTCACGGAAGCGGATCAGGCGTTTCATGATGCCTTGATCAGTCTCGAAGCGTCTTGCCAAGAGCAATTGGGTGAAAAGAATTATCTAGGAGTTCTACAGGAACTGGCTGGTTTCCGGGTCCACGTGGATGGTTTCTTTGCTGAAGTCATGATTATGGATTCGGATCCTGCTGTCCGTGCTAATCGCCTAGCTCTCTTGGACAAAGCCCTCGGCTTGTATAGTTTGTGTGGGGATTTGCGGCAAATTGTTGTTAATAAGTAAAGAAGCACGCTTCAAGAAGGAGAACACAGAGCTGTACAGAATTATGTTTGTTGGTATTTTTGGGTGTACCCCATTGGGGAAGCATAGATAGAAGGAAAAGAAGGAGGATACATAATGAACACTAAATGGGTTTATTTCTTTGGTGATGGGCAGACCGATGGCCAGCAACATGATAAGAATCTAGTTGGTGGCAAAGGTGCTAACCTAGCCGAAATGGTTGAACTGGGTATTCCGGTACCAGCAGGTTTCACCATCAGCACCGAGGCCTGTACCGCGTTTTATGCCAACGGCGAGAAGTGGGTGGACGGTCTAGAGGAACAGATCAAGGAGAGCCTGGCTCGGATCGAACAGTCCATGGGAGCCAAGTTTGGGGACAAAGAGAATCCATTGTTGGTATCGGTACGTTCTGGTGCACGAGTTTCTATGCCTGGAATGATGGATACTGTCTTGAACCTTGGATTGAATGATGAAACAGTAGAGGCTTTGGCCAAGAAGTCTGGGAACCCTCGTTTTGCGTGGGACTCCTATCGCCGTTTCCTGCAAATGTATGGCGATGTAGTTATGGGCGTTGATCATGACTTGTTTGAAGAGGCCTTAGCCGCAGAGCGCACCAAGTACGGTGTTAAGCTTGACAATGAACTTACTGTAGAGGCTTTGAAAGACCTGGTGGCTGATTACAAGGAGATCATCAAAAAGTCTGCTGGACGCTTGTTCCCAGACGAACCTTTTGAGCAGCTCCGTGGAGCCATTGATGCCGTATTCCGTTCCTGGAACGGCGCCAGAGCCATCCGTTATCGCCTGATTAACCACATTCCACACGAATGGGGTACCGCAGTAAACGTTCAAGCTATGGTCTATGGTAACATGGGTGCCAGTTCTGGTACTGGTGTAGCGTTTACTCGTGATCCTTCCACTGGTGAGAATGTCTTCTATGGTGAGTACCTCATGGATGCTCAAGGTGAAGACGTTGTAGCTGGAATCCGGACACCACACCCAATCGCACATCTGCAAGAAGATATGCCAGCAGTCTACGATGAGTTGGTTAAGATCTACAAGCTTCTTGAAAACCACTACAAAGATATGCAGGACGTGGAGTTCACGATTCAGGAAGGCAAGTTGTACATGCTACAAACCCGCGTAGGTAAGCGCACGGCAACTGCAGCAGTACGCATGGCTGTAGAAATGGTCGAAGAGGGTTTGATCGATAAGAAGACTGCGATCCTCCGGATCGAGCCAGAGACACTGGATAATCTCCTACATCCAATGATCGATCCCAAGGCTAAGTACGATGTAATTGCCACCGGCTTACCAGCGTCTCCGGGTGCTGCCGCAGGTCGTATCGTATTTACAGCGGAAGAAGCCGAAGTATGGAAGAATCGCGGCGAAAAGGTAATCTTGGTCCGTAACGAGACATCCCCAGAAGACATTGGTGGTATGGATGTAGCCGAGGGTATCCTAACAGCCCGCGGTGGAATGACTTCGCACGCCGCAGTTGTTGCAAGGGGTATGGGCAAGTGCTGTGTAGCTGGTTGTTCTGCAGCTCAAATCAGCGAATCCAAAAAGACCTTGACATTTGGCAACACTGTGCTTAAAGAAGGCGATTGGATCACGCTTAACGGCACCGCCGGTGAAGTAATTGTCGGTGAAGTACCCATGGTCGAAGCAGAAGTCGCTGGTGACTTTGCAACGCTAATGGCCTGGGCCGACGAATATAGAGCACTCGGTATTCGGACGAACGCTGATACACCGCACGATAGCCAGACTGCTCTGGACTTCGGTGCGGAAGGCATCGGACTCTGCCGCACAGAGCACATGTTCTTTGACGGCGAACGTACATCGATCGTTCGTCAAATGATTTTTGCCAACGATAAAGCAGGACGTGAAGCCGCTTTGGCCAAACTCCTTCCGTTCCAAAAGAGCGATTTCAAAGGAATCTTCAAGACGATGCAGGGTCTGCCTGTGACCGTTCGTCTCTTGGATCCACCGCTGCACGAGTTTGTGCCCCATGATGAGGAGACCATCAAGAAACTTGCAGCTGACATGGGACTGACCGTTGATACGTTGAAGGCCCGTATTGAGGCTCTTGAAGAGATCAACCCCATGCTCGGTCACCGTGGCTGTCGCCTTGGGATCACCTATCCCGAGATCTATGCGATGCAAGCCAGAGCCATTTTTGAAGCTGCAGCTGAGTTGACTAAGGATGGCATTAAAGTTCTTCCTGAGGTCATGATTCCCCTGACCGGTACAGTTGAAGAACTTAAGATGATGAAGGATGTCTGCGTTGAGGTAGCAGACCTAGTCATGGAAGAGATGGGTGTCAAGTTTGAGTACCTGGTGGGTACCATGATGGAGATTCCAAGAGCCTGTGTAGTGGCTGATGACATTGCCGGCGAAGCGGAGTTCTTCTCCTTCGGAACCAATGACTTGACCCAGATGACCTTTGGCTACAGTCGTGACGATGCTGGCACGTTCTTGCCTGAGTATGTGGCGAAGGGTGTCTTGAATAGAGATCCGTTCCAGTCGCTTGATCAGGTGGGTGTTGGTGCATTAGTGAAAATGGGTGTTGACAAGGGTCGCGCCACCAAGCCCAAGTTGAAGATTGGTGTCTGTGGTGAACACGGCGGAGATCCTTCCTCCATCGATTTCTTCCATCGCGCTGGACTAGATTACGTAAGTTGCTCGCCATTTAGAGTACCCATTGCTCGTTTGGCTGCCGCACAGGCCAACATCCGTAATCCTCGCTAAGTAGCGTGCCAGGGAGGGAGGAAAACTCCCCCCTGTGGGGAACCCATACTATAGTAGTGTGGGTTCTCTTTTTGTGCCTAGACTTGACGGGAGGTGATGGGTATGGCTCGTTTTTCTGACGAATGGATCGAACAGGTCAAGTCGTCGGTCGACATTGTTGAGGTGGTTGGTCGACGTGTTGAACTGAAGCAAAGCGGTCAAAATTATGTGGGGTTGTGCCCATTTCACAGCGAAAAGACACCTTCATTCTCCGTTAACCCCGAGCGGCAGTTTTATCATTGCTTTGGATGCCAAACAGGGGGAAACGTCATTAACTTTATCATGGAAACGGAGCACCTTTCTTTTCCAGAGGCTGTGACCAAACTGGCCGAAGAACAGGGAATTCCGGTTCCAGCAGTATCTGCCCAGGAGCAACAAAAGGAAGCCAGGCGCGAGCAACTGCGCAAGGCCAATGAACTCGCAGCTCGTTATTTCTATCGAAACTTGCGTTTACCAACAGGCGAAGAAGCTCGAGCCTATTTGCAGAACCGGGGCATTGATGATGCGTTGGCCCGTGATTTCTACCTAGGCTATGCTTCCCCTAATTGGGATGGCCTAGTGCAGTTTCTTGAGAGTGAAGGCTTTGATCTGCAAATCGCGCAAGCAGCAGGGCTCATTTCTCAAGGCAAACGAGGGTACATTGATCGCTTCCGCGGTCGAATCATGTTTCCAATTTGTGATCACCTAGGGCGATTCTTGGGTTTTGGAGGAAGAAGCACAAGACAGGGTCAACCGAAATATCTTAATACAGGGCAGACTGAGGTCTTCAACAAGAGCTATATACTGTATGGTCTAAACTGGTCCAAGGACGAGATTAAAGCGAGAGATCAGGTAGTTATTGTTGAAGGCTATACCGATTTGATCTCGCTTTTTGCAGCCGGAACACGTAACGTCGTGGCGTCACTGGGGACGGCTTTCACCCCGGCCCATGGTAAGCTACTTAAGCGCTTCTGCAATAGTGCGATCATTGCGTTTGACGGCGACAGTGCGGGTCAAAAAGCCACCC
The DNA here is from genome assembly GCA_012837925.1 of Bacillota bacterium. GTDB lineage: Bacteria > Bacillota > Limnochordia > Darwinibacteriales > Darwinibacteriaceae > UBA5420. The sequence continues at coordinate 2,677 of DUQE01000083.1, read as the reverse complement.
TGCGAGGGATGGAAATCCTTCATGAAGCGGACCTCCAAGTCCGAGTGGCGGCTCTGAGCGACGGGCAAGACCCAGACAGTTATGCAAGAGCATTCGGTGAGACCAAAGTTAAGGAATGGCTTGAATCTGCAAGACCTTTCAGAGAATACCAAATCGATAGAATTATTTCCCAACACGATGTAGAAACTAGAGAAGGAAAACTGCGTGCCTCTACAGAACTTGTTACATTACTCGCAGGTCTGAGTAGCTCTTTGGAGCGTGATGAATATACTGGCTATGCCGCCCAGCGTCTCGGAGTACTCGAGCGTTCGCTGACCGAGGAGGTTCGGGAAAAGCTGGGGATAGACCGGGCTAAGCCGGTACACAATACGCGTAACGCAAATTTAGCACCTGTCGAAGCAGGTGAAGAGCTGAGAGAAAGGGAAATTATCAGATGGCTGTTACAGAAGCCAAGTCATCTGAAGGATATTCAGGCGTACGGCATTACGGCTAACGATTTTCGCCATCCCGACTATCACCGCGTGTATGTGTCTTTGACCGAAAACGGTTCTGATCCAGAGGGAACGGCCATTGCCAGTCGCCTTTTATCTTTACCGGGACCCATGCCGAGCTGGGAAGATTGTTTACGATCTTTTTCTTTAGTTTTAACGAGACGAAGATTGCAGAAGATAGAGGAAAAACTTTCCCTTTTGGAGAATGATAGGAGAGGTTTTGATATTCGTATGGGATTATATCAGTTATTAAAGGAGTACTATGACGTTTTCATATCACAGACTTGATAGTATCCGTAGGAAAGGGGGTTGTCATGTTGAACAGAAGAGAAGCAAGCATAGCCGATGAACATCTAACAGCAATCAACGAGCTCATGGCCAAAGCGAAGAAACGCGGCATGGTTACGTATCGCGAAATCATGGATAGTCTTCAAGATGTCGAACTTTTACCTGAGCAAATAGACGAGATCTATGAGAGCTTTTCGGCTATGGGTGTAGACGTGATTCCCCATTCTGGTAGTCGTGACAACAGTGACGATGTAGATGACCCCGATATTAGCGATGTAGTAGATGCAGATGCTCCAGACGACACGGATGACTCTGAAGACTATGATCTCTCCGTACCTGAAGGTGTGGGTTTAGACGATCCGGTTCGGATGTACCTAAAAGAAATAGGCCGTGTTCCGCTCTTGACAGCGGAAGAAGAGGTAGAGTTGGCCAAGGGTATTGAAGAAGGTAGCGAAGAGGCCAAACGAAAGCTCGCTGAGGCAAATCTGCGCCTTGTGGTCAGTATCGCCAAGCGGTATGTGGGTCGCGGAATGCATTTTTTAGATCTTATCCAAGAGGGTAACCTTGGCCTAATTAAAGCTGTGGAAAAGTTTGATTATCGCAAAGGGTTCAAGTTCAGTACCTACGCAACCTGGTGGATTCGACAGGCGATAACCAGATCCATAGCAGATCAAGCTCGCACTATTCGTATTCCAGTTCATATGGTTGAGACCATTAACAAACTCACTAGGGTTTCCAGACAGCTTCTCCAGGAGTTGGGTAGAGCTCCTCTTCCTGAAGAGATCGCCGAAGAAATGGATTTGCCGGTGGAGCGTGTACGGGAGATCATGAAGATCGCTCAAGAGCCTGTCTCCTTAGAGACTCCCATAGGAGAGGAAGAAGACAGCCATCTGGGAGATTTCATTGAAGACCAGGAAGCTACAGCTCCAGCTGAGGCGGCTGCTTTCACTATGTTACAGGAACAGCTCGGACAAGTTTTGGAATCGCTGACACCTAGAGAACAGCAGGTGTTGCGGTTGCGATTTGGTTTGGACGATGGACGAGGTCGCACATTAGAAGAGGTTGGTCAAGTCTTTGGTGTGACCCGTGAGCGTATCCGTCAGATTGAGGCGAAAGCTCTTCGTAAATTGCGTCATCCGAGTCGCAGCAAGAAGCTCAAGGACTTTCTAGAACAATAACTTGCCAACGGATGATGGTGCCAAGTACTGCGAGTTATAGCTCATAACGACTGGCTACAGCACTTGACAAAGGTGACCCTGCTCCCATATAATAGACCAGTACTGGACCCCTAGCTCAGCGGTTAGAGCAGCGGACTCATAATCCGTTGGTCCAGGGTTCAAATCCCTGGGGGTCCACCAACATGAAAGATAAGCCCTGTGCATGTCACAGGGCTTTTTGTTGATCCCGAGAGATTTTGCCTGTCGTACAGTGTTCCGCAACGTCATGCTAAGGTATCAGTCACGATAAGAACATCGGTAAAGGACTTGATGTCTCCTGCGACGAATGATGCCAAGAGGAATAAGGATGCGGTTCCAGGACTGAAACCTAGCACAATTGAAGGGACACATCCAGGGAAGGAAGGAAGTCTATGAGTAATTTCAAACAGGTATCGAATCGAGTTCATATTCGTGTGGTAGTTTTGCTACTTATCATTGCTGCTTTTTGCTTGCCTGTGTCTGCAGCCTCCTTGACCACGATTGAACGGGTGTACTTGTTTCCTGAGCAGTATCTTGGCCAAACACTCGTATTTGACAACGCAACGATAGATGGCGAGTTGGGGACGGATGAAGGACGCTTCATGCTACGTGTGGAAAGTGAGGCTGGGAAGTGGATCGGGGCCGTTATGCTTTCTGAGGGTTTTGGGTTTGCGGTTTCCGATAACATTGCAAGTCAACTGG
>DUQE01000082.1 GCA_012837925.1 Bacillota bacterium | reverse complement strand
TTACGTAAAACTCCGTCCCTACGGTAAATCCTACTGCCCGAAAAAGCCGCGCAAGAGTATCCCCCACGGCCGCTGCTCGAGCATTGACCACGTTCATGGGACCAACAGGATTGGCGCTCACGAACTCGAGAAGGATCTTCTCACCTGCCCCGTACTCTGAGTTGCCATACTCGTGACCTTGTTCTTCAATGACTCGAACAGTGTCAAAGAGCCAATCGTAACTCAGGAAGAAATTGATAAATCCAGGACCGGCTACCTCGACTTCTCGAACAACACCCCCAGAGGGGAGATGTTTCACGATAATCTCCGCCACATCTCTAGGTGACTTTTTGGCCACCTTAGCTGTTACCAGAGCAATGTTGGATGCAAAATCCCCATGCCCTGTGTCCCTCGGGACTTCCAAACCTATTTCAGGCACTGTAGCGAGTTCTAGTTCTCCGCTCGCTTGTGCGGCATCTATGGCTGCCTGAATTGCCGAGCGTAACTGCTCTTTCTGCCTTGAGACAACGCTCATTGTTACTCCTCCCTAACTAAAGAAACTCCCCCGTAGGAAGTTCCTACAGGGGAAAAAATCGGTCGTGCTTTCGCTGCTTGCACTAACCATTCTCAATTAGTATATCATTACTACTAAGAATAGACAACAGCTTTCAGCATGCTTTTCGCTTTTTAGAACAGTCCTGTGATGTTGCCTTCTGCGTCGATATCAACGTTTTCAGCAGCTGGACTCGATGGAAGACCTGGCATGGTCATGATATCGCCTGCTAAGCAAACCAAGAACCCTGCACCAAGAGATGGTCGGACATCTGTAATGGTCAATGTCCATCCCTTAGGAGCACCCTTGAGTTTAGGATCATCAGAAATGGAGTGCTGGGTTTTTGCTACACAGACTGGCAAGTCGCCATAGCCAAGGCGTGTGAGATCACGAATGGAGCGCTCAGCTCGTGGTGCAAAGGTGACACCATCGGCCCCATAAATCTCTTTGGCCAGGATTTCCAACTTATTCTTGATTGGCTGGTTCCAGTCATAGAGCGGTTTAAAGTTTGCCTTTTCGGTCTCAAGGACATCCAAAACAGCTTGGGCCAGTTCTACGCCACCCGGTCCACCGTCAACCACAACTCTGGATACGGCCCACTTCACGCCAAGCTTATCGCAGTGACGTTGTACAAGTTCTAACTCTTCTGGGGCATCGGTCGGGAACTGGTTGATGGCCACAACAATCGGGAGCCCAAATTTGCGGACATTCTCGACATGTTTGTCAAGGTTAGACAAGCCTTTCTCGAGAGCAGGAAGATTTGTCAACTTGACGTCTTCTTTCGCTACACCACCGTGCATGTTCAGAGCCCGCACGGAGACAACGATGACGGCCACGTCTGGTGTTAGTCCAGAGTAACCATGGACGATGTCAAAGAACTTCTCAGCACCCAGGTCAGCGGCAAATCCACCTTCGGTAACCACATAGTCGGCCAGCTTCAGACCCATGCGGGTCGCGATGATGCTGTTGTTACCATGGGCAATGTTCGCAAAGGGGCCTCCATGAACGAAAGCGGGTTGTCCCTCCAGGGTTTGAACCAGATTCGGTTTGATGGCGTCTTTCATGATTACCGCCATGGCGCCTTGGGCCTTCAGGTCTTTAGCATATACCGGTTTGCGATCGTAGGTGTAAGCGACCAGAATTCTTCCAATACGCTCCTTGAGGTCCTGCAGATCGGTGGCCAGACATAGAATGGCCATAATTTCGGACGCAACGGAAATATCAAAACCGGCTTCGCGCACATAGCCGTCACCTGTACCGCCAAGGCCTATGACGATATTACGCAATTGCCTGTCGTTCATATCCATAACGCGGCGGAACACAATGCGCTTGGGATCGATGTTTAGTGCGTTACCCTTCGCAATATGGTTATCCAAGAGGGCTGCCAAGAGATTGTGGGCTGTGGTCACGGCGTGAATGTCGCCTGTAAAGTGGAGGTTGATGTCTTCCATAGGCACAACCTGTGCATATCCACCGCCGGCCGCTCCACCTTTGACTCCAAACGTTGGTCCTAAGGATGGTTCACGGATACAGGCGATTACGTTCTTGCCAAGTTGCCCCAAGGCTTGAGTCAAACCGATAGATGTTACTGTCTTGCCTTCTCCTGCTGGAGTGGCCGTGATCGCGGTGGTGTAGATTAGTTTGCCGTTTGGGCGATCTTTCAGTCTGTCATACACCTTGGTGTCGACTTTGGCCTTGTACTTACCATACAACTCAACCTCGTCTGGCGTCAGGTTAAGCTTTTCTGCAATCTCTGTGATTGGACGCAGTTTGGCTTGTTGTGCAATTTGAATGTCAGTAAGCATTATTCAGTCCCCCTGTCTTTTCTTGTGACCTACAAAGAGTGTAGGCCTATTCCTAATCCGCTCAACACCGCTTCTTTAATGGATTCTGAAACGGTAGGATGCGGATAAATCACCTCTGCCCACTTCTGGAGAGTCAGCCCCTGTTCTAAAGCAATCGCTGCTCCTGAGATCAACTCTGTTGCCTGAGGACCAATGATATGTACACCTCGTACAACCCCATCGGTTGAAGCGACAAACTTCACGAAACCAGAATCATCACCCGCAATCACAGCTCGGCCATTCCCCTTGAGAGAATACTTTGCAGTGACCACGTCGCCATATTGCTCCTTAGCGTTCGCCTCTGTTAATCCTACAGAAGCAATTTCTGGTGTGGTGTAGACACAACTAGGCACGAACCATTCATTTCTTGCAGGCTCTCCAGCCATGTTGTTCACCGCAGACCAGCCTTCTTCAAAGGCCAAATGGGCTAGCTGCATACCACCAATGATGTCTCCGGCCGCATAGATGTGAGGCACCGAAGTCTGGTACTGTTCGTTTACAACTGCGTAACCTCGAGGGTCTACGTCTCCGGGAAAACCCTCTGGTAAAACTGCCTTCCGTCCGACTGATACTAAGACCAGCTCGGTCTCGATCTCCATTGAACGTCCCTTCTGATCCACCTCTACTACAACGTGATCAGACTCATGACGCAAACCCTCTACTTTAGCGCCAGTCAAGACCTTGATCTTGCGCTTTTTGAACTCTCTCGTTAATGTCTGGCTAATCTCTGCGTCTTCAGGAGGCAGGATCTGAGGCATTAACTCTACAATCGTCACCTGAACTCCATAGGAGGCAAAGACGGTGGCAAACTCACAGCCAATAACTCCACCGCCAACGATAACCAGTGACTTAGGTAGAACATCCCGGTCCAGAAGCTGATCACTGTCTACTACACGTTTGCCATCGATGAGTAGACTAGGAAGTACAAAGGGAACAGTGCCTGTGGCCACCAGGATCTTACTCGGCGCAAACGTTTCGTCCCCCACCTGGACTTCCGTTGCGGATAGAAAACGAGCTTCACCGTCAATCACACGGATCTCTTTCTTGTCCAACAAGAACTTTAGGCCATCTACGAGTCGATGTACCACTTGATCTTTGTTCTCTACAACCTTAGCATAGTCTAGGTCTTGGACCTCTAAGGTCACCCCGTGCGTCTTCGCTGACGCAAGACTCGAATAAAAATGGGCGCTCTCGAGTAAAGCTTTTGTAGGAATACAGCCTCGGTTCAGGCAGGTCCCGCCCACACTAGACTTTTCGGCCACTACTACACTCATACCCAAATGACGAGCGCGAATTGCGCCAGCATAACCGGCTGGGCCTCCGCCTATTACAAGAAGATCAATCTGCTGGGCCAATGCCTCTCCTCCTTCACTATCCGTTCGTTGTTTTTGGTACATAATAAGCTAGGCGCTGCAACTCCAACGATACATCAGTATCGACAACATGAACCGTGTCAGGCGCCTTAAGCTTAACCGGTGCAAAGTTTAAAATACCCTGAATTCCCGCCTTAATGAAGAGGTTTGCCACGTCCTGCGCGTTCTGAGCTGGAACTGTTATGATCACGATTTTGAGTCCCTTCTCTTTCACCTGGCGTGGAATATCTTCTAAACCATAAACAGGAACTCCTTCCACAGACTGCCCGATTTTGGTTAAATCGCTATCAAAAAGGGCCTCTAGTTGAAGGTTAAAACTTGCGTCTTCCGCGAATCGTTTGAGGTGATAACGCGTGAGCGCGACACCTAGGCTTCCTACACCAACGAGTCCCACAGCAAGCCTGCTGTCAAGATTGAGAATTTTTCGCAACTCATCGCGCAAAAAGCCGATCTCATAGCCTACCCCTTGCTTGCCAAACTCTCCAAACCACGCTAGGTCTTTCCGCACTAAGGCGGGTCCCACTCCTGCTCGTATACCGAGTTCCTGTGAGGATATGGCTTCTGTTTCAGATTCTTGAGCTAGGTCGTCCAATACGCGCAAATACAAAGGGAGACGCCGAATTACCGCATCAGAAATTTTGTTCCAACGCATCCATCTTCCTCCTTTCCCTATTTGTGATACCGTTCACCAGCCACAATCGTAAAGCTTCTATAAATCTGTTCTAACAGAATCAGACGCATGAGTTGATGAGGAAACGTAAAGGCCGAAAACGACAGGCGCACATCGGCGCGGGAGACAACCCTCTGATCTAAGCCTAAGGAACCACCAATCACAAAAACTGCTTGACTGATGCCACCAACAGCAAGGCGCTGAAACTCGGCCGCCAACTCTTCCGAACTCCAGGACTCTCCCAGTCGATCGAGGGCAAACACGTAAGAACGAGGTTTGATGGCAGCTAGAATTCGCTCTCCCTCACGCTGGAGGATCTGCTCCACTTCCTTGTCACTCAGTGGTTCGTTAAAGCTCTCTTCCTTGATTTCTACAACTTCAAAACGACCATAACGCCTCATGCGTTTACCGTATTCCTTGAGGCCCAGGTCTAGATACTTCTCCTTAATCTTCCCGACAGCTATAACTTGGACATTCAAAATAGCCACACCCCTCCACCGTTGATTGTGGTTCGATCACACAACCAAATAGATCGGAGGTTTGTCGCAAAAAGTGCAATGGGAAGGCGTACTCCAGTCGGTAAAGGACACGCTTTCCAGTTCATAGAGATCCGGTGGAGTCTCGTAGATGTCTACGAACTCATCGATAGCCTCTTCCAGATGGTCTGCACAAACTACATACATGCTTTTCCTCCCTTGGGAAAACGTGCATTGACAAATATATCCGTATAAATCATCATACCACAATTAGTGACGAAAAAAAAGAAGAAGACCAGAGGCTGTGCACCCAGCCTCTGGCCCAAACATCGTTCGAATGTCACAGCTGCACCTCGGTCTGGTTTCTTGCCGCTCCTCGGTAATAGGTTAGGACGAGCCGTCCTCCAAAACCAGCTCTCTGTACAGCATCCTGCAGTTCTCTCATACCGGCTATCTCCTGTCCATCGACAGCCGTCACCACATCTCCCTGCATCAAACCAGCTTGGGCTGCAGGTGTACCAGGCAAAACGCGGGTCAAAAAAGCACCTCGATCGACGGGTAAGTCGAGATCAGCCTGTTCACGAAGGCTCTTTGCCAAAGCAGGTGTCAGCGACCCACCCAATACGCCTAGACGGAGAGGCCTTCCATGCGAAATGATCTGATCGCCAATCGTCTTGGCCGTGGTTGATGGAATGGCAAAACCAATACCTTCAGCCTGCTCGATAATGGCCGTCGTGACACCGATGACTTCACCGCCCTGGTTAATGAGGGGGCCACCTGAATTGCCTGGATTGATAGCAGCATCGGTTTGGATCATGCCTTCTAAATAGCGGTTTTCTCTGGGGTCCACGAGCAGATCTCGATCGACTGCACTCACGACTCCAGTTGTGACAGTGTTAGATTGTCCTAAGGGATTTCCGATGGCTATGGCCATCTGTCCAACTCGCAGTTCATTGGAGTCAGCGAAGTTGGCCACTGGAAGCCCTTCAGCTTCCACCTTTACAACGGCCAGATCGGTGAGGGGGTCTCCACCGACTACGGTGCCACGAAAGCGTCTCCCGTCGGCAAGCTCAACGATAATATCCTCAGCATCCGCAACCACATGATTGTTGGTCAATATGTAGCCGTCGTCACGATATATGACACCCGACCCTACCCCTCTTCGTTGTTGTAGCTGTTGAAAAAAGAACTGATCAACAATGACCTCTCGTGTCGTGTCGATTCTGACGGTGGCGGGTCCGACCTTGGCCACAGCCTGCACTACCGGTTCTTCCCAGTTACCTCGCGGTTCCTGTGATTCAACGGGGGTCTCACCTAAGGGTGCTTCAGCTGGACTTAATATGGACCAGACCATGAACAAGGCTAAAAGCAAAATCGTAATTCCTAGGCTGGCACGCCATTTCATCGCATCTCCTCCTTCTTGGCTACACTCTGCGTTTAGTATAACCGAGAAGATTGCGATTTATGGTGTAATCACAGGACGACCCGTCAAGGGATGAGAGAGCTTGGGAACTGCGACGTGAAATACATCCTCAATAAGTTTGGGCGTAAAGACATCTCCAGGTGTCCCCTGCTTCACGAGCCTACCTCTATCCAGCACGAAAACATGGTCGCAGAAGTTGGCCACCAGGTTCAGATCATGCAGTACGGCGATGCAAGTCACGCCCTCCTCGCTTTTGGCTTTTAGCAACCGACATGTGTTGATTTGATGCTCTAGGTCTAGATGTGTTGTGGGTTCATCAAGCAACAAGACTCCTGTACGCTGGGCGAACGCCCGCGCCAACGTCACTCGTTGACGTTCTCCACCACTCAGATCGCTCACCACGCGATGAGCCAGGTGCTCGATATCGGTGACGCGCATGGCTTCTTGGGCAATGGCCAAGTCGTTGTCGCTCGGTTTGCCCAGACGTGTGTAGAAAGGAGTGCGTCCGAGCAAGACCATTTCCTCCACTGTGAAAGGGAAGTAATGCGAATGTTGCGGAACCATGGCGATTTCCTTGGCCAGGTCCTGAACGCTAAACGAACTGAGGGGACGGCCATTTAGGAAAATCTCCCCTTTTTGCGGCCTCAAGAAGCTGTCCAAGAGTTTCAACAAGGTGGACTTACCCGCCCCGTTGGGACCTACCACACCATAGAACAAGGATGGCTGCAAGTGCATACTCAGGTTCTCCAGGACCGGGTTCTGATCATAGGAGTAGGTGACTCCTTCCAACCGAATCTTATCACCCATGATAACCGGTACCTCGCTTCATTAGATAGATGAAAAAGGGTCCTCCCACGATGGCCGTGATAATGCCCACTGGAAACTCGGTGGGTGTGAGCACTGTGCGTGCCAACGTATCCGCAACGAGCAAGAAGAGGGCACCGACCCACATAGAGTGAAAAATAAGTCGCCTGTGTTCAGCTCCTACGATGAGGCGCAGGGCGTGAGGAACCATGAGCCCTACAAATCCAATAACTCCTGACACAGACACGCACGCCGCAGCCACCAGGGATCCGACGACTAAGACCCGGCGTTGTAATCGCTCCACGTCGATACCCAGACTGTGAGCTGCTTCCTCGCCGAGCAAGTATACGTTGAGATCCTTGGCCATCCACAGGGCCAAAATAGCCCCTGCGACGACGTAGGGAGTAGCTACCGCAAGGTGCTTCCAGCCACGCCCTGAGAGACTTCCCATCAACCAGATGTACACATCCTGAAGGTTTTGGATCCTCAGTACCATCAAGAGCGAGACAAGAGCTGTCAAGACAGCGCTTACTGCCACCCCCGCTAAGATAAGACTTGTGGGTTCTAGCCTACCACGATGTTGCCCTAGTCGCGATACTGTGAACGTAGCCAGCATAGCCCCCACAAACGCAAAGAGAGGCAGTGCACCGAAACCTACTAGACCCTGGGGTATAAAGAACAAGAGACCGGCTGCCGCGCCGAGGGAAGCTCCAGACGAAACCCCGATGATGTAAGGATCGGCTAGTGGGTTGCGCAGACTTCCCTGAAAGAGAACTCCCGACACGCTGAGTCCTCCTCCCACTACCAAAGCTAAGAGCACCCTAGGTAACCGTACCTGGAGTACAATTACTTCGCGGGAGACTGACCACGTTTCCTGGACTAGCACCTTGAGCCCCGGTATTCTTGAGGCCAATATGCCTAGGACATCCCCCAAAGGAATCCGCACGGATCCTAAGGCTGTAGCCACAACGACTACAGCCAAGACGAGTATGATAATGCTGCCTACATGACGATGTCTCACTCTGGGATACCAACCCTGTCCAGAATCTCAATTAACTCGGCGAGAGCGTCCAGAAGGCGTATTGTGGTCCGCGAATACAGATCTGGATTCACTTCATACACATGTCCGTTTCGAAACGCGCTTGTGACCTTCCAGGCTTCGCGGGCTAAAGCTTCCGATAGATTAAAGCTTGTCAGAATCACAACTTCCGGATCCCGTTCAATAACCAGCTCTTCGCTGAACATGGGCCAGGGATTGGGAGAGTCTCCAGCAATGTTTTCACCCCCGGCCAGGACAATCAATTCATCCATAAAGCTGCCTGGTCCAACCGTCATCAGCGGTTCATTCCAAATCTCCATAAACACTCGGGGCTTCTCAGAGCGTTGAACGGTATCAACGAGCTCCTGTAGACGGGAACCCATGGCTTCGGCCAGTTCCTCACCCTTCTCTTCG
>DUQE01000081.1 GCA_012837925.1 Bacillota bacterium | reverse complement strand
TGAACAATTGTGCTCACACGCTGAGCGACTACGATGATGGTAGCCTTGTCAGCGCTTGTTGCCAACTCGCTGCGCAAACGGGCATCTGTCTTGTAGTCGAGGGCCGAGAAGGTATCATCGAGGAGATATACTTGTGGTTTTCTCACCACCGCCCGGGCAATGGATAGCCTTTGTTTTTGGCCACCAGAGACATTGGTCCCGCTTTGGGCAATATAGCTGTCATAACCACCTTCGCGCTCAAGTATAAAGTCAGGGGCTTGAGCCACACGGGCCGCTTCTTGCACCTCAGCATCACTGGCGTTTTCTTTACCCCCCCGAATGTTTGAAGCAACTGTTCCCGAAAAGAGCATGGCTTGCTGGGGAACATAGCCTAGGCGTGAACGCAAGTCCTTTTGAGCCAACTCCCGAATATCCACGCCATCTAAGGTAATACGTCCGCTTTCTGGATCATAGAAACGGGGGATCAAATTCAAGATCGTGGACTTACCAGACCCTGTTCCACCCACAATAGCCGTGGTCTGACCAGGTTTTGCAGTAAAACTGATGTTACTTAGGACCGGTTCGGCAGCACCTGCGTAGCGGAAAGTCACGTCTTCAAAGCAAATGACGCCCTGACCGTCTTCGATCCGCTTGGGTTTTTCGGGGTCGACGACAGAAACATCTCCGTCTAAGACTTCTACAATCCGCTCCGCCGAGGCTGAGGCCCGAGGCAACATCACAAAAATGAAGGAGAGCATCATGACAGACATGAAGATCTGCATCGTGTACTGTAAAAAGGCCATCAAATCGCCCACCTGCATGGCACCGATGTCAATTCGTTTCGCTGCAAACCAGATAATTGCAATGTTGGTGACATTAACGAGCAAACCAAGGAGTGGCATCAAAGTTACCATCAGTCGGTTTACCTGGAGTGCTGTATCCGTAAGGTCACGGTTTGCGTCATCGAAACGGGCCTGTTCCTGCGTCCTGCGTTCAAAGGCTCGGATCACCCGAACCCCCACTAACTGTTCCCGCAAGACCAGGTTGAGCCGGTCCAATTTTTGTTGCAAACTCTTGAACAAGGGTATACCTTTTTTAATCACAACCCCAATCAAAAGGGTAATAATCGGAATGAGACCCAGAAGAATCAGAGCGAGTTTGGAGTCCTTCCTGACCACCATCAACACGCCACCAATGGCCATCAAGGGCGCCCGCATAGCCATGCGCATACCCATATGAAAGACCTGCTGCACTTGTTGTACATCATTGGTTGTCCGGGTAATCAAGGACGCCGTCCCGAAGGTATTAAAATCACGGGGCGAGAACTGGCCTACTTTACGAAAGATATCAAAACGCAAGTCTCTTCCAAAACGTGTTGAAGCTCTGGAAGCCAAGAAATTACCGGCAACTGCACATACCACGCCAGCTAGAGCCACGGCGAGCATAATAGCCCCCGTTCTCCAGATCAAGGGTATGTTTCCGGTAGCGATCCCTTGGTCTACGATGATACTCATCAAGTCCGGTAGCCTGAGGGTTGCCATAACTTCTAGGAATACTAGGATCGTGACGGCGATAATTGTAGCCCAATAAGGCGTAAAACGCGTCTTTAATCTCCACATTTCGTTGTTCCCCCATTCAAGGCATTTTGCCGCTCGTGCAAGAACTTACGCACCCTGCGGGTAATGCGGACCAACTCTTTCCCATCCTCG
>DUQE01000080.1 GCA_012837925.1 Bacillota bacterium | reverse complement strand
TTTGCCTACGACTTCCTTCAGATTCTTCCTCGCGGAGGACACCCTTGTCTTCAGCTATACACTTCCCACTATCAGGGTGTGTTCGGGACTTTCACCCGTTAGACTATACCCATGCAGGGCGAACTAAAATGAACACCCGTACTAGTACAGTACGGGTGTTTCCTTCATACTACGATAAGGGCGTTATGCATCACCATATTGCTGCATGTAAAGGCTTTCCAATCCAGCAAACTCTTCCTGCAGGATTTCTATCTGACGGCATATGGGATGGTTCGGATCCTGCATTTGCTTAGGGTAATTCCTTCGTGTTAACGCAAGCATTTCTCTCGTTTCATGGCGATACTTCTTAAAAATGTCCGATGCTCGTTCGGTGAAGCCCTGCTCTTTCTCCACCCATTTGCGCAGATCCTTTAGGTTGGCAATGCGATCCGCCAGCTTAAGTATGGCACCATCTTCCATAGCGAATAATTCAGGCAGATAGCGATCTTCCTGACCTTGCTTTCTCGTGATCAAATCCAGGAGTTTCGTTTCTTTGGGTCCCAGACCAACCATGGATCGCACCCGCTCTAGGGTGTATCCGTCCTTCGAGTAATCCTCCACCACATCATGAAGTATAGCCACATTCAGGAGCCGAATAATGCGAATATTATCTTGCTGCAAGTTTAAAAAGCAATAATCAACTACGTCCAAAGGATGTTGTACACTATACTTATCCAATCCCTCCCTGCGCTTTGTGCCATAGAGTTTCTCCACTAAATCCATGGCGTTCGTCTGACTCACTGCGTAATCTCCCTTCGCTGGTAATAACCGATGTTGATTGTTCTCAATCTTCGTCAAAGGGTAGCGAGTCCCTCCTGCCAATTTCAAGATCGTCTTGTGTTAACTCAGTCTCAAATCTCCTCGTTCCTGCAACTCCGTTAGGATCTGTTGATACATATGCGTATCGATCTTGTACTTACGCCTATAGATCAAGTAGCCCAGCAAGATGAAAAGCAGAGGCAAAATTAACATGGCAAATCTCATGATGAGAAGACCCTCTGCGGTTACGTCCGACGGTGTTACAGCATCATTGATCCCGGATATAATGACGGTTGCTCCCACAATTCCGCTGGCAATGGCACCTCCCATTTTGTTGATGAAAGGTTGCACCGAAAATGTTACGCTCTCGTTTCGCTTGCCAAGTTTCCACTGACCGTATTCCACCGTATCAGCCAGGAACATGAGCATAAGGATTTGAATAAAAGCCTGCCCAAGGAAAATCAGAATTCCAGCTGTGCCAATGTAAAGCATGTTCATGGGAGAAAAGAAGAAAATTAAGTAGCCGACGACAACAAGCGCAGTTGCTACGGCATAGAGCGTTTTTCGGCTGAAGCGCCGGCTAAAGAGTGGAAAGACGGCTAGCGCACTGATTTGAGAGACCCCCAGTATCAACGCAAAGATAGAGTACATGCCCTCATCACCATAGGCATACTTAAAGAAATACAAGCCAAAACTTGTAGTTGTGACATAGCCAATCATGAACAAAGACATGGAAATCGCAGTATAAAGCAGTTGGTCATTGTCGACAATGGCTCGAAGCATGCCTTTAAGCGTCGTGGAAGTTTCCTCTTTAAAGACATCTGTCTTCTCCCTTACGCCAAAGATCGTTATCGCTTGGCCCAACCACATGACTACAACGAGCGCTACGGTAAATACAGTGTAAGCTGTGGTCATGCTACCAAACCCAGATTCTAGCATATTTGTTAAGGGAACCAGCCCCACCACCACGGAAAAGAGACCTACATTGGCGCAAATTTTGGCGAAGGAACCGATTCTTTCGCGGTCTTGCTGATTCATACTAAGCGATGGGAGCATTGACCAATAGGAGATGTCATTTGTGGTGTACGTAATCCCCCACAGGAAGTAGAGCAGACCAAAAACCACCACGAAACTGGTTCCGGTTAAACCGAAGTCGGTGAACAACAGGATTGTTACAAGACCAGAAGCAAAAGCGCCAAAGGCAATCCAGGGCTTAAACTTCCCATACTTCGTCTTCGTGTTATCAACAATGACGCCCATAATCGGATCATTGAGTGCGTCGAAGATACGTGCAACGAGAATGATTCCATTGATCCACCAGAGGGCAGCGCTGGAAACCCCAAGGATATCGGTCAAGTAGAAGATCAAATACATCGTTACCATCGTATAGACCATGTCGCGTCCCACTGTTCCCAGGCCAAAGGCATAAACATTGCGTTTTGCTGCCGTTTCCATGAAACTCCTCCTTGATTTGACTACGACTCCTTGATGATCACCGCTTCGTAGGGTCGTAGCGTCCCATCGTAGACTTCTCGTTCATAATTCGATATCACTACCGTCGTCCCTGCAGAGCGAACCTCTTTCGCCTTCGACGAGAAGTTGAGGAGAACGACTAGGGACTCGCCTTGGTGGCTGCGCCGATAAACAAAGTGTTCTTTTGAAATCTGCAGCGCCTCAAAGACGCCCTCTTTAAGCGTCACGCTCCCCGCCCGCAGGGCGATCATTTCCTTGTACATCGTACGAATGGAATCGGGATCACCGATCTGCGCTGCCATGTTGATCGTCTTATAGTTGCTGTTTACACCAATCCACGGCTGCACCGTGCTGAATCCACCGTAAGGTCCATCATTCCACTGCATGGGCGTGCGCGCATTGTCCCTTGACGTGGCTTCGATCATTCTCCACCGTATGGATTTTGGGAATCCCAGACGTTTGGCAATGCCGTAAATGTTGTGAGACTCAACATCCTTTAACTCTTCCATAGAGGTAAAGTCAAAGTTGGTCATCCCGATCTCCTGGCCCTGGTAGATAAATGGAGTTCCGCGGAGCGTCAAGAGCATAATGCAAAGGAGCTTGGCAGACTTCTCCCAGTAGGTCCCATCGTCCCCGAAACGAGATACAGAACGAGGTTGATCATGATTTTCAAAGTAGTTCGCGTTCCATGGAAGGGCATTCTGCCACTTACTGATACTCTTGGCAAACCGTCCTGCATGAAACCGGCGTTTAAACCACTTTACTATGTATTGATCCGTTTCCATGTGCTCAAAGGAGAAAACCATATCGAGCTCCTTGCGCTCGGGAGCCATCAAGTCCAGTGCGCTCTTTGGGGTCACAAAGACGGTTTCTCCCACCGTAAAGCAATCGTAGTGGCTTAGAACCTCACGCCGCAAAGTACGCAAGATCTCGTGGGTTCCCTCTTGCGAGAGATAATGTTCGCTGCCAGTTAGAATCAAACTCCGTTTGCCGTCCTCCAGACTAGACTTATATAGGATGTTGATCACATCACAGCGAAAGCCCGCGATCCCCTTATCGAGCCAAAAACGCATTATATCCTTTACTTCCTCCAAGACCTTGGGGTTCCGGTAATTGAGATCCGGTTGGTTCTTAGCAAAGAGATGAAGGTAATACTCTCCACTCAGCTCATCATACTGCCAGGTCCCTCCGCCAAAAAAACCGCTCCAATTGTTCGGAGGCTTATTCCCCTTTCCTGCGCGCCAAATGTAATAGTCGCGGTAAGGGCTATTCTTGTCACGACTTTTTTGAAACCAAGCGTGCTGGTCTGATGTGTGGTTGATCACCAAGTCCATCACGATCTTGATGTCTCGCTTCGCTGCCTCAGCCACGAGCCTATCCATGTCGGCCATGGTACCAAACTCTGGATGGATGGCCTTATAGTCGCTAATGTCATAACCATAATCCACGTTGGGCGAAGGATAGACAGGGCTCAGCCAAATAATCCCTACTCCCAGATCCTTAAGCTCATCCAAACGCGAAATAATCCCCGGCAGATCTCCGATACCATCACCATTGGTATCTTGAAAACTGCGGGGATAAATCTGATAGACCACTCGTTCTTTCCACCACTCCAACACTGTGTACTCCCCCTTCGTTGGTCCATGGCCAGGGGCATGAGTGTAGTTATTCAGATTTGTATCATAAGGCCCGCCGGCTCAGACTCTTGTTCAAGGTTCGGCATGATGCCCGTTCCGTAAAATACAGAGGCAAGGTTGCTGTTGATGGCCCAGATTTGATCGAACCGTTCAAACGGGCCATCAGAATCTCTGCTGCCTTGGTCCCCATTTGACTGATTGGCTGGGCCACTGAAGTGATGGGCGGATCCATCAAACGCGCCCATTCAGGATCGTCAAATCCTATGAGAGAAATGTCGTCGGGAATTCTTAAACCCGCGTCACGGATGGCCATTACAGCCCCTAATGTCATTTGGTTATTGCACACAAACATCGCTGTAGGACGGTTAGGCGTGTCTAACGCCTCCCTGGTTTTTTGATAGGCCAGATCAAGACGGTAGTCTCCAACTTTGATCAGCTCATCATCGACCTTCAGGTCATGTTCTTGCATGGCCCGTTTGTACCCGGCTAAGCGCTGGGCACCGGTACTAACGGCTACCCTTCCTGCAATAATGCATATACGTGAGTGACCGCGTTCAATGAGATACGACACTGCGTCGAACGCTCCACTCTCGTTGTCGCACTCCACCAAGTCTAAGGACATTCCCGGAAGTTCTCTATCGAGCAGTACAACGGGCGTTCCCCCTTCAACGATAGAAGCAATAACAGGAGCACTCTGTGCACTTGGGGCCACGATGATCCCGTCCACTTGTCTGCTTATGAGTAGATTCAGATACTTCTGCTCCTGCTGGACTTGCTCACCGGTATCGCAGAGAATCATGCTATACTCATGCTTACTCGCTTCCTCTTCAATCGCTCTCACACTCGCTGTAAAAAAGGGGTTGGTGATGTCAGGAACAACCACGCCAATGATCCTACTCTTACGTGTTCGCAGGCTGCGCGCCACAACATTGGGTTGGTAGCCGAGTTCGTCGATGGCTGCGTGCACTTTTTGCCGTATCTCTTGGCTCACATATCTGGTATCGTTTATCACGTGAGACACAGTCGAAGTCGAGACACCCGCTCTGCGCGCCACATCAACAATCGTAGCCATCTGCTCACTCCCAAAACATAGTAAAGGAAAAGTTCAACCTATTTAGAATTATTCGCTGACATCGCAGGCGATTCCTGCCACGATTCAACTCGCAAAGGAATCTGCTGAAGCTCACACCTCGTTGGATCTCGGTAGAGAAGGGATAGCACCCAGCCTAGTTATGGCTACGGCCGCTACCTTGTTGGCATAGTTAACAGAATCAAACGGGTCGTTGCCAGACGCTAATCCAAAGGCTAACGCTCCACAAAACGCATCACCGGCTGCGGTCGTGTCCACTACGTTGCTAACCGCCTCCCCTTGAACATGTTTCGCCTGTTCTGCAGTAACGACGAGTGCTCCTCGCGAGCCTAGAGTAATGATGACAACCTTAGGACCTCGTGCCATCAGATCTCTGGCCAAAACAATACACTCATCGAGGTCATCGGAATCCGATCCTGTCAGGCCTCCAAACTCCACTTCATTGGGGACTATAACATCGACAATCTCTAGAAAGTCTTTAGGTAGCTCCTGATAGGGAGCGGGGTTCAATACAACTTTAACCCCGGCATCGTGGGCAATACGTGCTGCTTCCATGGATGCATCTAAGGATGACTCGAGTTGTAGCAGCAAGACATCGGCCTCCTGGATGAGTTTGGCGGACTGTCGAATGTGTTCAACAGTAAGGCGCAGATTAGCCTGGGGAACAATAATAATACTGTTCTCACCGCTATCTTCTACGACGGGGTTGGACACACCCGTGCCGACAGATTCGTCCACTACTATATGGGAAGTATTAATGCCCTCATTATTCATTAGTTCGAAGAATTTCTTGCCAAAATCATCATTACCCAAACAGCCAATCATGCTCACTTGCGCACCGAGCCTCGCGGCTGCTACAGCCTGGTTTGCACCTTTACCCCCTGGGAACATTCCAAAACTACTTCCCGCAAGGGTCTCTCCTTGCGAAGGTCTGCGAGGTGCGCGAAACACCAAGTCCATCATAAAGCTTCCTACAACAACGACTTTGGGCACTCTTGCCATAATCATTCGCCCTTTCCATGTTCATAGCTAAGTCTCTTGCCAAGACTACCACCTGGGTGGTATAAAGCAAATTGATCTGCAGTGAATCCTCTTCGAGTCATCAGAGCTACCGCCACAGCGTCACCACCATCGTGCTGGCCTGCGCTTCACTGTCCAGTACTCTTCGTCCAATATCAAGCCAGTTATCCACAAACAAGCCCCCTACCAGATTGAAGAAAAACCGCAGGGGGGCACTGTTGAACCGTCGCATGATCTTCGTTTCCCCCCGTTGCTCCTACGTAGCCAGACGTCTTTCCAGTCTGTCACTGAAGGCATTCAAGAGCGAACAAATGACCCAGTACACCAAGAGTACGAACGCATAAACCTCAAACACAGCCCAGCTTTCTCGCCTCATTACCTGTGTGGCCGCTCCATTCAGCTCTACGACACCGATAAAGTAGACAAGGGAAGTGTCTTTAATCAGACTAACGTAGAGATTGGCCAAAGACGGCAACATGTTACGCAAGGCTTGTGGTAAAACGATAAACACAATCGTTTGCACCCTTGTTAGTCCGGTTGAAGCCGCTGCCTCATGTTGACCGATGGGAATTGAATCGATCCCTGCCCGCACTACCTCGGTAGCGTAGGCCCCGAAGAAAAAGATCAGTGCATAGACACTACTTCCGATTTCGGTCAAAGGTTTGCCCAAGACTCTAGGCATCAGGAAGTAAAACCAAAAGAGGACCATAATGAATGGAATTCCACGAACCAGCTCAACATACACGGTGGCGATACCGCGTGCAATGCGACTGTTTGACGTCCGCATCAACCCACCAACCAGCCCCACGACAATCGAAAGCAAACCGGCTACGGTTGATAAAACAAGAGTAAGGAGAAGACCACCCATAGGACCATCAGGAAACGCCCCGACAAGCAAATATCTCGCAAAACGTATAATTACATCCACACCGACTTTAGCTGCCCCTTTCTCCTGCTACTCAGCTCTGCTGTGCAGCTAAGAAGCGTTTGTTGTACCAGTTCAAGACTAATGATGTCACGAGCGAAAGAGTCAAGTACACCGCACTGGCAATAAAGAAGGCCTCAAAGGCTCGGAACGAATACGACTCAACACGGCGTGACATGGCCGTGACCTCTGCTACGCCAATCGTCATAGCCACTGACGAGTTCTTGGCAATACTCAAGTACTCACTGATCAAAGGCGGGAGACTAATCCGAAAAGCCTGTGGCAAAATGACAAAGATCATGCTTTGAAAGTATGTGAGCCCGCTAGACAGCGCTGATTCCATTTGGCTTTTTGGAATGGAACTGATTCCCGAACGAAAGTGCTCCGCGATGTAAGCTCCGCTGTAAAGTACCAAGGCAAAGGCCGCAGCAGTAAACTCAAAAGGACCCCTGTATAAGACAGCCTGCACTGATCTGGGTAGTATTGCGGGAAATCCAAAATACCAAAACAAGATTTGAACAGGAAACGGTGTATTACGAAAGAAGTGTACAAAACCCTGCGATACCCGTGCTATGACCTTGTTGCTGGACATCCTCATTAAGACGAGTAACAGAGCCAGGAATGTACTGCCCACGATCCCTACTCCCGTGAGCTGTAACGTTACACGGATGCCCTCGAGCATCCAGGTAGAATATGGTTGTTGCAATATTGCTCTAAAATCGAGTCCCACACCATCACACCTCGATCATCGGTTCTAATTTGGGCGGTTACGGCGCATGAGCGCCGTAACCTTTACAATTCGTTCTATGGCCAGATTTCGATTTCGAAGTTCAGAGGTAGTTCATACTTTGTTCCAGGACCATACCAACGATTGTAAATTTCCTCAAACTCCCCGGTTTCCCAGGCTTCAATCAAAGCAAAGTTCACTGCATCACGTAGTCTAGAGTCGTTTTCTCTCATGGCGATGCCAAATGGTTCAGCACTAAAGTAAGGTCCTACAACCTTCCAGTCGGCTGGGTTGCGAGAGTCTGCTCTTAACGAGAGTAGCATACTTTCATCGGTAGAAATGGCATCCACAGCACCACGCTGCAGCGAAACAAAAGCGGTTGCTGCATCGTCATACGTTAAGATCTTGGCTGCAGGTTGAGCGGCCATGATGTTCTGTTCGCTGGTAGAGCCGCGTGCAGTACCAATTCTCTTTCCAGCGAGGTCTTCGATGCTGCTGATGTTGCTGTCGGCAGGAACCAGTACGCGCTGGCCTGTCCAAAAATAGCTGATACTAAAATCTACAACCTTGTCGCGTTCTCTAGAATGCGTCATGGTGGCGATTACGATATCAACGGAACCTTGTTGGATCATCGGAATACGAGTTGCGTCAGTCAGTTGCCTGAACTCCAAGCCTACACCCATGGAATCAGCGATCATTTTGGCTAGATCGGCTTCAAATCCTACGATTTCGCCTTTCTCATTGACCATCGAAGCAGGGGGGGCAGATGTCTGAATACCTACAATAAGCTTGCCACGTTCTTGAATAGTATCAACTAGGGAAGCATTGGCTAAGGCAGGTACAGCTACCAATAACAGGGCCAGAACAAATACCATAGTAACTAAACGACTGTTTCTTGACATTTAAATCCTCCTCTTAGTAATCAGTATCGACAAAACCGTTCTCCCTAGACTATCTGCCTGAGGAACTTCTGCGTTCTCTCCTCCTGGGGATTCTCAAAGATTTGCTCAGGAGGCCCTTGTTCGACAATCACCCCCTCGTCCATGAAAATGACTCTATCTGCAACCTGGCGTGCAAAACCCATTTCATGTGAGACGACCATCATGGTCATGCCGCCCTCGGCCAGATCCTCCATAACTTGTAGAACCTCACCAATCATTTCAGGGTCCAACGCACTCGTTGGTTCATCAAAAAGCATGATCTTCGGATTCATGGCTAACGCACGGGCAATAGCAGCTCGTTGCTGTTGTCCTCCTGATAGAGTGCCAGGGCGCTTGTGAGCCTGATCCTTGATCCCGACCCGCTCCAGATATTTCATGGCGATTTCTTCCGCTTCTTCCTTGCCAAGCCCACGCACTTTGCGCGGTGCCAATGTAACGTTTTTCAAAATCGACATGTGGGGATAGAGGTTGAAGGATTGGAAAACGAATCCCACTTCACGCCTTAGTTCAACGAGGCTCTTCTGGCCCTTTAGCTCAATACCGTCCACGATAATGCTTCCTTCCTGGATCGGTTCAAGACCATTTAGTGTACGCAAGAGCGTCGATTTTCCAGAACCCGAAGGCCCGATCAAGACCACTACCTCGCTACGCGCCACGCTTAGGCTCATACCTCGAAGTACGTGTAACTTCCCATAATACTTGTGCACGTTCTCGACCTTAATAATAGCTGATTCCACTGTTTGCCCTCCCATTACCAAGTTCCGTTGTGGAAGCCTATCTCTGTGCGATCTCCCGTACTCCCTCCAAGAGACGCTCGACTTCTTCCATCGTGTTGTACGGAGCAAGTCCGGCGCGAATGACGCCCCCTTCTTCCACAAGATCCAGAACCTCGATCAGTCTTGTCGCATAGAAATCTCCGACCATCACAAAGACGCCAACCTCGCCTAGTCTCTTTCCGACTTCCGAAGCATGAACTCCATCGATGGTGAACGCAACCGTTGTTGTCCGTTTTCCATCCCAGGGCAGTCCATAGATCGTGACACCGGGAATTTCCTTGAGACTTTCCACCATACGTTCAAATAATGGTCTCTCATAGCGTTCGAGTGCATCATATCCAGCTAAGACCCTTTCTCTCAAGGAGTGGTCATCACTGAGGTTTCCAAGGCTAGCGATAAACTCAACCGCCTGAATCGACCCTGCAATGCCTTCGAGATTCTGTGTACCTGTCTCAAACTTGCTCGGCGGGGTCGTGCTTTGAGGGCGAACCTTATAGGTGCGCAGGGCCTCAAATGCGTCCTTCTTGCCATAGAGTACACCAATATGTGCTCCAAAAAACTTGTAGGGAGAACACAAAAGGAAATCGCAGTCCAGAGCCTGTACATCAATGGCGCCATGCGCAGCGTAGTGAACAGCATCAATCACCGTAATGGCCCCAACTTGCTTGGCAAGTTTGATCACCAATTCAACGTCATTAACAGTACCTACAGCATTAGAGGCGTAGCCAACGGCGATGATCTTTGTTCTGGAATTGATTTCCTTTTGTAGCCAATCGTAGTCCAAAGTACAGTCATTCGTGCGGACTGGTATGGACTTAACAACAAGGCCCTTCTCCTGCAGCTCAACCCAAGGACTCCTGTTCGCCTCGTGATCCATATCGGTGATGATCACTTCATCACCTGGCTGAAGATCTCTAGCCAAGGCACGAGACAAAGCAAAGTTCATGGTTGTCATGTTCGCACCAAATGCGATCTCGTCAGGAGAGCTGGCCCCTAGGAGTGTAGCCATAGCTGCACGAGCATCCAAAAGCATTTGATCTGTGAGCTGACTTGTTAAATAGTGACCATGAATGTTAGCATTGCCCTGATGGATATATCCCACCATGGCATCAATCACTCGTTGTGGAAACTGGGTGCCGCCTGCTCCTTCTAAGTAAGCAGCATTGTACTTGCCAACCTTAACATTAAGCGCGGGAAATTGACTTCTACAACTGGACAGATCAATCACGTTTCACAGCTCCTTCCGGGCGATCACATTCGCTCACGGTTGTATTACGACATTGCGCATTCATCGAAACGTTTACGCAATCGTTTTTCTGATATTTACTATACAAGCAATGTTTTACTATGTCAACAATTATTTCGTCTTTTGCCACGATTATTTTACATCGAAACGTTGGCGTGGCACGAAAAGCGCAAGATAATCAGCTTTACAGAGAGTCCCGAAGTCCCTTAAAGATCAGCATCCCCACCGCTGCGCCGGGGTCTTTGTGCCCCTTGGACTTCTCTCCATAGTAATGACCTCGACCATGTTTCGAGACCAGAGTACTTGTTCGATCAAATCCCTCTTCGGCGGCTGAGGCGGCCTTCTCCAAGGAGTCCTGGAGACTCGCCCCGCTTTCCACTGCCTCCTCTAAGGCGCGAGTTGCGGGAACGAGGGCATCGAGTATGGTCTTGTCACCAACGTCTGCCTTGCCCCGGTCTTGAATACCTGCCACAGCCGCTTTGCACATTTCCACATACTCCACGTCGCTTATGGCTTTTTTCCCTTTCGTCGCCTGGGCCATGCGTAACAAAGCCGATGCGATCAGAGTTCCCATTGTGGAAGGGGCGGCATTGTTCATGGCCATTCCTGCCTGCATCAATGCCCTACCGATATCGGTTTCGGCAGCTTTGTTCATGGATTCTACAACGGCGGCAAACCCTGCTGACATGGTGAGGCCTAAGTCGCCATCACCAATAGCTGAATCGAGTTCGATCAAAAAATCCTTGTTCTCGTTCATCACGCTGCTCAAATGCTCGAATTGATACCTGATGGTTTCAAAGGTTATGGTCACGTCAATTCCTCCTACCTATAACTGGGGTTGCGAGAAGAACGGCGAGTACGCAGGAGCACTCAGCAACGCCTTGAGTTCGTCATCAAGTTTGAGGATGCTCAGAGACATGCCCGCCATTTCCATGGATGTCGCAAACTCGCCAACATAGGTGTGATATACGTTGATTCCCTTTTCTTTTAGAATCTCGTCCACTTTCCTGTACACAATATACAACTCTTCTTGGGGTGTCGCACCCAATCCATTCACCAGCACAGCCACTTCATCTCCACTCTCGTAGGGCCCGTCCTCTAGAATAGTCCGCGTCAGTGTTTCAGCAATCTGATCAGCTGTCTGTAACTTGGTCCTGTCAATCCCAGGTTCTCCGTGAATGCCCATGCCGATTTCCATCTCATCGTCTCCAATGGTGAAACCGGGTTTGCCAACCTGGGGAATAATGCAGGGGGATAACGCTACTCCCATGGAGCGCAAATTCGCCAAAGCGCGATTGGTGACAACTACCACTTCATCTAACTCCGCACCGGTTTCAGCTTTCGCGCCAGCAATCTTGTAGGCAAAGAATAGACCCGCTACTCCGCGCCTTTTGTCCTCCTCACCTTTTGGTGACGAAGCAACGTCATCGGCCACGCGAATACTCTCCACGCGAATGTCATCCATAGACGCCAGTTCCGCTGCCATATCAAAATTCATTACATCTCCACCATAATTGCCATAGAGATACAAGACGCCCTTGCCGCCATCGATCGCCCGCGTGACATTGTACATCTGCTGGGCACTTGGAGAGTTAAACACATCGCCTACGGCTACTCCGTCAGCAAGTCCTTCGCCCACATAGCCTAGAAAGACAGGCAGGTGACCAGACCCTCCGCCGGTGGCTATGGCTACCTTGCCTTGCTGCGGTGCGTTTGCACGGACGATTTCTCGTAGATCGTCGCCTACCGCCTTCAAGTCTCTCGGATGGGCTCTGAGAATCCCCTCAAGTGTCTCATTTGCAAACCGGTCAGGTCTGTTCATAATTTTCTTCATTGTGACATCTCCTTTTTGTTGATTTTCCGACTTTCTGGAACAATCATCCCGCCATCACCTTGTTACATGCACCAACCTTTTGAACCGTGATCGAACAGACC
Source organism: Bacillota bacterium (assembly GCA_012837925.1). Classification (GTDB taxonomy): domain Bacteria; phylum Bacillota; class Limnochordia; order Darwinibacteriales; family Darwinibacteriaceae; genus UBA5420. The sequence continues at coordinate 5,629 of DUQE01000080.1, read as the reverse complement.
ATTCCATATTTGGAATGGTCATTTCATTTCTGTCCTGTTTTGTCTTTCTCCATGATTTTCCGATATCCTTCTTCGTTTGGATCAGACGGCCCCATTTTCGTATCCAAGCCTGGCCGACACCCCGAAAGCACATTCTTGTACCTCCCGGATGATTACGGGCAGATCAGAGAACTCGTCTGTGCTGCCTGTAACCCCAACAGCAGCTAAACAGACTCCCTGGTAGTTGAAAATTGGTGCCGCCACACATGTGATACCCGGCGCATAATATTCTTTGTCGATGGCATAGTTCTGCTTCTTTACTTCACCCAATACAGCATGAAGTTCATCGAGATCCGTTATGGTAGAGTTGGTCTTCCTTGGCATACCTTCTTGACGAATGATTTCCTCCACTTGGTTTTTGGACATGTGGGAAAGCAGAACCAAACCCGCGGCACAAGCATGAATCTCTAGATAACTCCACTTCGGAGCGTATACTTGGAGCAATTTAGGACGCTGAACATCCTCGATATAGAGCACCTTATTGTTGGACACTACTCCGAGCTGAACAAACAGGTCTGTAACTTGCGCCAATTCTTTCATGAGCGGAAGCGCCGCCGCCCTCAAATTTCCATCTTTTTCCACCATGTTGCCAAATGCACTAAGTTTGTACGTCAACTCCCATTTTTGGGGACCGGACGCCTCGGCAATTTGAACATAACCCCTAGCTTGCAGTACTTTCAAGACTCTGAAACAAGAGGTTCTGGGAATCCCCAAATGCTCGCTGAGATGTTCTAAGGTGTGTGATGCATTCGTTGCCGCCATATATTCTAACAGGTCAAGGCCTCGTTCAATACTCACCCATAACCACTCCTTCATTCACTATAGAACCGATAACTTGCGCCCCTCTTTCTCCCTTCGCCATGAATACTCCTTTATTTAAAGTAGAAGTCCAGGTATAATAGAGATTGGTGTAATTGAAATATGAACTATTGGGGATATGGGAATGACCATCGGACAAGCATATCTAGGAGAAATCGCAGCAATAGGCACAGCTATCTGCTGGACGTTCAACGTTATGGCCTTTGAAGCTGCAGGCAAGAAAGTCGGCTCACTCTCGGTTAACTACATTAGATTCTTGATCGCTTTTCCCCTCCTCACACTGACGGCCCTGCTCACTAGGGGGGTTGCCCTGCCGGTTGACGCCACTACGCCAGCCTGGTTCTACCTATCGCTCTCCGGCCTTATTGGCTTTGTCTTAGGTGACATTTTCCTCTTTCAGGCCCTCGTTGAGATCGGGTCCAGGATCAGCCTGCTGATCAAGTCCCTTGGTCCACCCCTTGCTGCTCTAGCCGGTTTCCTGATCATGGGAGAAAGCATTTCATCCCTGGGTCTTATGGGAATACTCATCACCATGATCGGAGTATCCCTTGTCATCCTCAGTCGTAGTCCGCAAGAAAAGAAGGTGAAGTTCAACCGTCCCTTACGCGGGATTGTGTTTGCCTTGCTTGGCGCCGTAGGACAAGCTCTGGGCCTTGTTTTCAGTAAACTTGGCATGGGTTCGTACAATCCTTTAGCAGCAAGCCAGATTCGAATGATCGCAGCATTCATTGCTTTTTCAATCCTGATTACATTCGGCAAGAAGTGGCCGGAGATCCGCGCGGCTTTTCGTGACAGAAAGGCCATCGGAAACATAGCAATAGGAGCGGTCTTGGGTCCCTTTATTGGTGTTGCCCTCTCCCTCGTCGCATTGCAGTATGCGCCTGCTGGTGTTGTGTCATCGTTGACATCAATGTCACCCATTCTGATCATACCTTTTTCCATCGCGATCTTTAAAGAAAAAGTGCTCCCCAAAGAGATTCTGGGAGCACTCATTTCGATTATTGGTGTCGTTATCCTGTTCCTTCGCTGATCCAACAGAGGCTACTTTAGTACCTGTGCAATCCGTTCCAAGGACCAGTCAATTTCCTCCTTCGTGATAGTCAAAGGAGGAGCGAACCGAATGGTGTAATCGTGGGTTTCTTTGCACAAGAGACCTAGTTCCATGAGGCGTTCGCAGAAAGGTCTGGCTTTTCCGTGTTCTTTCTTAATCTCCACACCAATCAGCAAACCCTTGCCCCTGATCTCTGCGACCAGAGGGCTCTTTATTTTCTCCAAGCCCTCTTTGAAGTAGCGACCGAGTGTGAAGGCCTGTTCAACCAGGTTTTCTTCTTCCAAAACCTCCAGCGCTGCTTTCCCAACAGCTGAACCCAGTGGATTACCACCGAAGGTTGACCCATGATCGCCAGGTTTAAAGACGTCCATGACATCATCAGAGGAAAGCATGGCCGATACTGGGTACACACCTCCGCCCAGCGCTTTGCCCAAAAGGAGAACATCTGGCTTGGCATCTTCGTACTGGTAGGCAAAGAGTTTTCCGGTGCGACCAAGACCGGTTTGGATCTCGTCTAGCATCATGAGTACGTTGTGCTCCGTTGCCAGCTGTCGCATCTTAGCCAGATATCCTTCGGGAGGAACTAGCACTCCGCCTTCGCCTTGAATGGGCTCGGCCAGGATCGCCACTGTGTTTTTGGTGATGGCTTTTTCCAGAGCGTCGGCATCGCCGAAAGGTACGCTAATGAAGCCGGGTGTAAAGGGGCCAAAGCCATACCTGTATTGCTCTTCTGTTGAGAAGCTCACGATCGTTACCGTGCGACCATGAAAGTTGTTGTCGCAGACGATGATCTCTCCTTGGTTCTCTGGTACTCCCTTTTTGACAAGACCCCACTTGCGCGCAGCCTTGAGAGCGGTCTCCACCGCCTCAGCCCCCGTGTTCATGGGCAGGGCCTTCTCGAAACCTGCCATTTGACACAGAGTCTTCAAAAACGACCCCATTGTTTCGTTGTGAAAGGCCCGAGAAGTCAAGGTGACCTTGGCAGCCTGTTCATACAGGGCACCAATGATTTTCGGATGCCTATGGCCTTGGTTGAGGGCCGAATACGCTGAGAGCATATCCAAGTACCTCTTGCCCTCCACATCATAAACCCAGACCCCTTCTCCCTTTTCGATGACGATGGGTAAAGGATAGTAGTTATTTGCACTGTAACGTTCGACGTCTCTGATGAATTCGTCGGTCCGAGCCACGGAAATCATCTCCTTCGCTGTCTACTTCAGGTTGTGCTTTTTCACAAAATCGCTCAAGACTTCACTCAAATTCGGAGAGCCGATTTCCTGCAAATCATAATATACTCGGGTGTTTGGTTGCTTGATCTTGACGATTCTATTCAGATCGATCGGCGTACCGATGATGACCGAATCACAATCTACGTTCGCAATGGTGGCCTCCAAGTCGGCCCTTTGCTGATCGCTGTAGCCCATGGCAGGAAGGAGGTCGCCAATATGTGGATAAATCTCATAGGTTTCTTTGAGTTTGCCTACTGCTTTATCCCTGGGATTAACGATTTCAGCGGCTCCAAACTTCTGGGCAGCAATTGTGCCTGCGCCGAGTTTCATATCGCCGTGGGTCAAGGTTGGGCCGTCTTCTACGATGAGCACTCTCTTGCCTCTGATTAACTCAGCATTGTCAACTCGAATGGGAGATGCGCCGTCGACAACAATAGCGTTGGGGTTTACCTTACGAATGCTGTTGCGGACGGTTTCGATTCCTTCTGGAGAAGCGCTATCCATCTTGTTAATCACAATAACGTCAGCAATGCGCATGTTCACTTCGCCAGGATAATAGGTGAGTTCATGTCCGGCCCGGTGAGGGTCAGCGACGGTAATCATTAAGTCTGGCTGGTAGAACGGGAAGTCATTATTGCCACCATCCCACAAAATTACGTCACAGCCTTCAGGATCGTTTTCAGCTTCATTGAGAATCGCTTGATAATCGACGCCAGAATAGATTACATTACCCCTTTCGATATGGGGTTCGTACTCTTCCATTTCCTCGATTGTGCACTTGTGCTTGGCAAGATCATCAATCGTTGAGTAGCGTTGAACCTTTTGGGCAGCCAAGTCGCCATAAGGCATGGGGTGACGGATAGCAACAACCTTGAGCCCTTGCTTCATCAGATACTCGGCGACGGTTCTTGACGTTTGGCTCTTGCCGGTCCCTGTCCGGGTAGCGCAGACTGCTACAACGGGCTTCTTGCTCTTGATCATTGTATGTTTTGGTCCTAAGAGCGTGAAGGTGGCCCCAGCCGCATTAACGATAGAACTGAGGTTCATGAGATCAACATAGTGGATGTCGCTGAATGCGAACACACAATCATCGACATTATGTTTCTTGATCAAGTTTTCCAGTTCAGCTTGCTCATAAATGGGAATACCATTTGGATAGAGTTTACCTGCTAGTTCGGGCGGATATTGACGTCCATGAATGTCAGGGATCTGGGTCGCAGTAAAAGCTACCACATTGTACTTCTCATTGTCTCTGTAATACGTGTTGAAGTTGTGGAAGTCCCTGCCGGCCGCACCGATAATGATTACATTAATCTTTGACATAAACTACCTCCTCGTTTTTGGAACAATTTATACTCCCCGTAAAGACCCGCTTCACTCGGGGGAAAGGCTATCAGGCGTAATAACCCTGCCTGGTCACCTCCTTGTCTTGTCATCGGTTTACTCGCATCTACGCCTCGCCTCAAGAACCCGTAGGTTCTTAATCCGTTTTACGCTTATTTTTCTTATAGATTTTATATTTAACACTTAAATATTACCATTTATCGTACCACTATTCAAGGGCAATCCTCATCTCGAAAAAGGCCGTTCCACCATAACGTGCGGAACGGCCCATAATCTAAATGGGATCAAGACTACCTTTAGTTCTTTGCCTTGAAGGCAATCATGAACTCGCGCAAAGCCTCACAGGACTCAACAGGAGCAGCATTGTACACAGATGCGCGGCAACCGCCGATAGAGCGGTGTCCGGCCAATCCCACAAAACCTGCCTCTTTGGCTTCGGCCAGGAACTTCTTCTCCAGCTCTTCGGAGGCGAGATTGAAGGTAATGTTCATCAACGAACGGCTCGCCCTTTGGGCATGACCTTTGTAAAAACCATCACTCTGGTCGATTGCATCATAAATCATGCCAGCCTTGAGTTCGTTGATCTTCTCAATCGCTTTCACTCCACCATTTCGTTCCACCCAGCCTAAGACCTTACCAAGCAGATAAATGCCGAAGGTCGGCGGAGTATTGTACATAGAGTTCTTGGAGGCATGGGTGTTATAGTTCAGCATGGTCGGCATATTCTCTGGACTGCGCTTCAGTAGGTCTTTGCGGATAATCACTACAGTAACGCCCGATGGTCCGAGGTTCTTTTGGGCTCCCGCATAAATTACCCCAAACTGGTTCATGTTGAGAGGTTTTGACAAAATGTCACTGGACATATCAACAATCAAAGGTACCTCTTTGGTATCAGGAAACTGCTTAAACTGGGTACCATAGATGGTGTTGTTTGACGTGATGTGTACATAGGCATCATCAGGTCGAATATCAAGGTCGGATAAAGCCGGAACATAGCTATGCTTCTTATCCGCACTAGAGGCGCCGACCCTGGTCTTGCCTTCCTTCTCAGCCTCTTCCAAAGCCTTTTCTGACCAGACGCCGGTCAAAATGTAGTTCGCTGTCTGGCCCACGGGTAACAGGTTCATGGGAACCATACTGAATTGCT
>DUQE01000079.1 GCA_012837925.1 Bacillota bacterium | reverse complement strand
GTTATGATGTTCCTGCCGGTGACATCGATGTTAGACTCGAAGCCGCTGTTGGCGTCAACCTCGAAAAGGATCTTGGTCTTGGTCTTGGTTTGAGCGCAGATAGCGATGTAACCGAACAGCTCAACCTCAACGCTAGCGTGACTCACGCTAACAAGAACTGGGCTGGCGACGGCAAAGCTGTTGTAAAAGAAAACACCATTCTTAATGCAGGTGCCACCTATACAGAAGATGTATTCCAGGTGAGTGCAGATGCTAGCTACACAATCAAGCCAGGAGACAACACCAACGAAGTCGAACTAACAGCCATCTATCGCGGAAGCGACACATTGGCTTATGCTGACCTCTTCAAGAGCGACAAATGGTTCACCAATGATGATCTGGCTGTTAAAGCGTTCGTAAACCTAGAACAGTTCAAACTCGGTGAAGTTGGCATTGACGCCGTGTACCCAGTCGTTGCTGACATGGTATGGGCGAAAGCTTTTGGACGCTATGGTAGCTACACGTACCTCGACGAAACGAAACCGACCGTGGTCGAGGGGGAGGATACTTTCGAAAAGGTAACGAAGAAGGGCTTCAAAGCTGGAGCCGAGGCTTACATCCAAGCTACTTCTAAGCTCGTTGTAAGACCATTGGTGTCCTATGAGCAACTTGGCAAGGTGCTTACCCTGAAGACAACTGCTGAATACATGATCGGTCTCTCCGATACAACTCTGGACTTCACAGTTCAAAGAGTAACTGCAGAAAACATTCTTGCAAGCAAGAGAGGCAACTTGATCCAAGCTAGCGTAACTGTACCTTTCTAGGATCACAAATCAAAAACCACCCGAGTTTCTCGGGTGGTTTTTTTCATGTCCTTAGTCTAGTATCTTCCACCATCGAATGAACTCACAGAGGGTCAGTAGATTGAGGTCATCTTCCTGTATTGCATCAGCATCAGGAAGAGAGTGGAGCAGTTTGCTGTGGTCTAGATCGAGAAGAGCTTCATGTAAGTCGTCTGCGAGTTGTTTCCTCCTATGGGGCTCGTCTAGTTCCGTATAGATCTGGCATAATAGAGAGAGGATACGCATACGCAAAAAGGGCGAATAGGTTTTGGGTAGGACTTTTTCAGCCAGAACTCTAGCATCCTCAACCTGACCTTTGTGCATCAGTACTTTAGCGGTGAGGCATTGGAGTTCAGGATCCTCAGGTGGCTCTGGAACTGAGACGCTAAGGGCTGTAGCACTGGTGCTCAGTTGCCGCAAGAAATGGGTCGTTGGTGATGGGTTCAGATGGCCCAGGTAGCTATGACACTTTTCGGTTAGGAGAACACAGTGCTTAGCCGCTTCGAGAACAAGCTGGTCGCCCATGAGGTTACTGGGGGTCGTTTGTAGCTTATCAGACCAGTCTGCGAGGTTATTCAGGGAAGGAAGTACGGCCCCGTTCTCAACCTTGCTTAAAAAGCTTGCGGACTGAGCTCCGGTTACATCTCGTTGGCGTAGTCTCATTTGCCTGCGGCGGTGACGAAGTCTGGATCCTAAAAGCGTCATTTCCCAACCCCCTAAACCATGGTAAAACCAACCCATATGGGCAAAGTGTACCATAAAACATGGTAAGAGGCAACGCCTCCCATTATTGACAGAGTCCGGAATAGCACAGTATAATGGCATTGAGTTCGTCCAAACGAGGTGACTTCTGTAGTGGAGAGCAAACGTATACAGATTCGTATTCCTGCACGTCTACTGGATCAAATTGACAGTCTCGCGCAGGAAAACGAGATTAATCGCAGTCAGTTTATACAAAACTGCATTCAAGTGTATATAATGGAGAGAGAACCTCACTGTCTGCAGGAGAAACTACGAGTCGGTTATCAGATCATGGCTGATCTTAACTTGAAACTGGCCGAAGAAGATAACGACGATGGGCTATTAGAACACTATGAACGCCAGTTGGCGGAGGCTGAATAGAGTGGAGAATGTATTGCGTGGCGACATCTACTATGCCAATTTGAATCCCGTTATTGGTTCAGAACAAGGGGGCGTAAGGCCCGTTTTAATTCTGCAAAACGATATTGGGAACAAGTATAGTCCTACTACCATCGTAGCCGCCATTACTTCGCGCATCAAAAAAGCGAAGTTGCCAACGCATATAGAACTAGCCAGCGATCAGTTTTCCCTCGATAAGGACTCCGTCATTCTTTTAGAACAGATTCGCACCATCGACAAGCGTAGATTAAAAGAAAAGATTGCTCACCTCGATGAGGACACCATGCGAAGGATTGATGAAGCCTTGCAGATCAGTCTTGGACTCTCGAAGGTATAAGTTTTGGATCAAACACTCATGGATGTGGGTGTTTTTTGTCTGACAAGGAGGGGTCACATGCACGATAAACAACCAATTATTGGCCTTTTGTGTGCGCACCGACTAGAAAAACGGGATGAGTATTACGTTACCAACGCCAATATTCAGGCCATTGTCAAAGCGGGGGGTATCCCCATCCTAATACCGTACCAGCCTAAGGAGCAAGTTCTCCGGATCCTTGAAGGGTTGGACGGTCTTATGTTGCCCGGGGGAGACGATATCGATCCTGGACGTTATGGTGAAAATCCTATGGTGCAATGTGGCAGTATTGATCCCCACTGGGATGAACTCGATCTTTGGGCCGCAGGCTTTGCCCTAGAGCGTGACCTGCCCCTTTTGGCCATCTGTCGAGGCTGCCAGGTGCTCAACGTGGCTCTAGGTGGAACCTTGGTACAAGACATCCCAACACAAATCTCCGATCCTCTCAAGCATGCCCAGCAGGCTCCCTCTTGGTATGCCACCCATGACATTTCTGTACAAGCAGCAAGTCTTCTAGGGCGCATATGGGAGAACGGGCCCAACAGGGTGAACTCCTTCCACCATCAGTCCATTGCTAAAGTAGGAAAAGGTCTACGCATTGTTGCATCTGCGCCTGATGGGGTCATCGAGGCCGTGGAGAGCACTGAACACCGCTTTGTCCTAGGGGTGCAATGGCATCCAGAACATATGATAGACCATTACCCGGTAGCCAGACGCATTTTTGAACATTTTGTGCAAGCAGCTGCGAAGGGCTAACTCCTCAAGAAGGATTTGCACGCATCCACGGTGAACATGGAAAGAACGTGCAAATTGAGGAGGCGGGATTTTGTTAGTCATTAAAAACGCGAAACTGTATACCATTACAGATGGAATCAAAGAAGGTTCCTTACTCATTGACGAACAGGGAAAAATCAAAGAGATCGGCGCTATTAACATACCCGAAAACGCCACAGTTATTGACGGCACAGGGAAAGTTGTCATGCCAGGCATGATTGATGCCCATGGACATGCAGGTGTCTATGAAGAAGGACTAGGGTTTGAGGGGGCCGACGGCAATGAAATGACAGATCCGATCACCCCACACTTGCGAGCTTTGGATGCCATCAACCCGCACGAAGAAGGTATTTCTGATGCACTCCAGGCAGGCGTTACGGCTATGTGCATTCTGCCCGGAAGCGCCAACGTTGTAGGGGGACAAGGTGTCGTTGTTCACCTTCACGGTAATACAGTGGAAGACATGATCATTGAAGAAGACGGTGGTCTGAAAATCGCCTTTGGTGAGAATCCCAAACGAGTTTACTCTGGTCAGAAAAAATCACCTTCGACCAGAATGGCGACTGCCGCTATTTTGCGCGAGAATCTAGTTAAGGCGCAGAATTATATGGCCAAACTGGAACAAGCTAAAGCAGACCCTGACAAAGCTCCTGAACGGGATCTCAGAATGGAAGTCTTTGTACGAGTACTGAAGCGAGAAATTCCAGTAAGAGCCCATGCTCATCGTGCGGATGACATCATGACAGCTTTGCGGATTGCTAAAGAATTCAATCTGAGGATTAGCATCGAACACTGCACAGAAGGCCACAAAATCACCAAAGAGTTGAAAGAGGCTGGCGTGTGGGCCCTCGTGG
>DUQE01000078.1 GCA_012837925.1 Bacillota bacterium | reverse complement strand
GGGAAACCTATATCGGAAGGCAAGAAGAGCGTAGCTTTCTCTCTACGTTTTCAGGGCGAGCGTACCTTGACAGACGAGGAAATCAATCCAATTATGGAGAGCTGCGTTGCGGGCTTGAGCTCTAAGTTCGGTGCAGAAATCCGTTAGGAGGAAATATGTAGATGGAGTAGAAGTGAGGAACGAAGGAGGGACGGGCATGAGTGGAGACCGTGAAGTTCGTTCGGTACGGGTTCAGATTTTTGGCGAAGAGCATATAATAAAAGGGCAAGCCTCGCAGGAGTACATTGAAAACTTGGCCTCCTTGGTGGATCGTCGACTAGACGAGGTTCAGAAGATGAACCCCTTGCTTCCCCGTCACCGGGTGGCAATTTTGGTGGCAATTAATCTTGCCAATGAGCTGGAGAAGCTCAGAGCAGAACATGCGGACCTCGTAGCGCTATTGGAGGAAGCCAATTAAGTGGAGGTTTTTTGATGATTGGAAAGTGGATCGACCTCGTTTTGTTGGTGTTTTTGGCCCTTGGCCTACTTAAGGGTTTCAAGAGAGGCTTGGTACGAGAGTTGTTCAGCCTCATGGGAGCTATCTTCGCCATCATTATTGCCTACCATAGTTATCAGAATCTGGCTCTGGTGTTGCTCGAAAACTATCCCTTGTCAACCTGGCAAGCACAGACGATTTCCTTTGTCGTGTTGCTTGTAGGTATCAGCCTACTGGGTGCCTTCTTTGGTTACATTTGGTCCAAAGCTTTGAGCTATACCCCTTTTTCGGTATTGGATCATATCGGAGGTGCTGCCTTTGGGGTTGCCAAGATAGCGGCTGTAATCCTAGTTCTGTTGCTCTTTTTGGGAGCGGTCAACTTGAGTTTCATCAACACGATGCTGGACGAGTCTGTTGTTGTTCAGCAGATCGGAGTACTTCTACCCTTTGTGTATGATTACCTAGATGCGTATTGGCCCGCACAATTGCAGAGGCCTCAGTGGTTGTTCCCATCAGAAAACCCCGGACCTGTGGCGGGGTTTTATTGGGTAACCTGACTTTCCATGGGAACCCCTCCTATACTTGCCTAAAGGGATCGCACCCGCACCCTAGAACTAGTGAAACCGAGTTAAGGGGGTAAGCTGGTGCGAAAGTTTGTTGTTGTATATTCGAACATGTGGGTTTCCCTTTTTATGTTAGGGTTCTTCGTAGTTTCCAGTCTTTTGGGCGCAGAAACGCCTTTCATGGCTAGTCCCAATAACCGTAGCTCGGCGTTACAGCACCTTCAAGGCACGGTGGTCGTCCTTGACCCTGGTCATGGTGGAGGCGATCCAGGTACTCTGGGAGTCGGTCCTACCACAGAGGCAGAGAACGTGTTAGCGATTGCCTGGGAGCTTAAGTCCATGCTCGAGCGATACGGTGCCAAGGTCATCATGACGAGACAGACTGAGGCGAGTCCAGCTGTGGGAACCCAGTTCGCGGGTGAGAGGAATGGACAACTTGCTGCGCGCGTGGCAACGGCCAATCGGAGCGTAGGTCAAATCTTCATCTCGCTTCACAACGATTGGCACGACAACAGCAGTGTTCAAGGAACATCGGTTCATTACGATAAGAGTCAAGACTTGGCCCTTGCGGAAACACTCCAAAGGGGTATCGTGGATCAAACCAACGCAGTAGACTTGGGAGTCCGGCGGAGCAACTTTTATGTGCTGCGCAACACCAGTATACCTGCGGCATTGGTCGAAATTGGGTTTCTGAGTAATCCAGAGGAAGCAAGCCTCTTGGCCAAACCAAGTTACAGGCGAGAGGTTGCTTTGGGTTTATTGGCCGGCATTAACGCATATTTTGCCGGCGAGTTCTGAGGAGGAAAACCTGTGGAGCTATTGGCGCCAGCCGGTTCGTTTGATGCCTTACGGGCTGCGGTAGAAAATGGAGCAGATGCGGTTTATTTGGGCGGAAAATCCTATAGCGCAAGAGCCTCAGCGGCTAACTTCTCTTCTGAGGAGCTGCAGAGGGCTCTTGATTATTGCCATGTTAGGGGAGTTCGAGTCTATGTTACGGTGAATACCCTCCTACGTGAGGATGAACTGCAGGGAGCCGTTGCGTACTTAGGGGATTTGCACCGTTGGGGTGCGGACGCAGTTATTGTTCAGGATCTTGGGTTGATCGGGAGAGCCCGAAGAGAGGTACCCGATCTGGAGTTACATGGTAGCACGCAGATGACCATACACAATCCCCTCGATCTTAAGCTCATAGAGCGCTTAGGGATCAAGAGGGTTGTTTTGGCTCGCGAGTTGGGTATCGGTGCTATCCGAGAGATTCATGACAGAACACCTGTGGAGCTGGAAGTCTTCGTTCATGGGGCGCTCTGTATCTGTTACTCAGGGCAGTGCCTCATGAGCAGTCTGATTGGAGGTCGAAGTGGAAATCGCGGGCAATGTGCACAGCCTTGTCGACAGCCCTACATCGTAGAAGGTCTAGAGGTTCCCGGTGAGTATGTCCTTTCGCCGAAAGATCTCTCCCTGATCTCGCATCTAGGGATATTACGCGACGCGGGAGTGACTTCGCTTAAGATTGAGGGGCGCCTGAAGAGCCCCGACTATGTTGGCGTCGTTGTTCGCACGTATCGAGCAGCTTTAGACGGAAGGGAATACCAAGCGGACGAACTGGCTACGGTGTTCAATCGCGGGTTCACTACAGCATACTTGTTGGACAACCAAAAGCCACAATTGATAACGTATGATCCGCCTGTGAAAGAAGACAGAACGGGTAGTGCTCAGGATACCTACCGTTCACCCAAGGCCTTTCGTAAGGTCAGGGCTGATCTGTGGGTGAATTTGCGCCTAAGCAAAGCCTTAGAGATAAACCTACTCGACGAAGACGGTTATCATGTACATACGATGGGAAGCATTGTAGCCAGCTCTGCAACAAACCAAGGCCTCACGAAAGAACTCGTTCAAGAGAAACTCTTGCGGCTTGGCAATGATCCATTGGAGATCGTGGAGTTAAATATTGAGTTAGATGATGGTTTGCATCTTCCGGTCAGTGAAATCAACCAAGTCAGGCGTGACTTGGTGCGACTTTGGGAAGAAGCACGACTGGCACCGTACAAAGACCGTCGCCTGCGGATTTCCAGACAAGGACAGGCCCCTAGGCCGTCAGCATTTGATGTGCCGGTGCGCTTTAATACAAAGTTAGCGGTGACCGTTTCTGATCTAGCCTCGGCTCAGGCCGCCATGGACAGTGGAGCCGATCTCTTATACTTTTCTGGACAAGTACACAGACGGTCTCCCCAGGATTGGCTTTATGAGCTGACAAAAACCTGGACTCTCGGACAGGAAAAAGGAACCCCTGTTTTCGCACACATTGAGAGAATAACAGAAAGCCACGTGCTACGTGATATACGGGACCGGTTGAGACGGCACAGGTTTGATGGAGTGCTGGTGGGCAACTTCGGAAGCTGGGAACTTGTTAAGGAGCTTTCGAGTGAGTTTTCACACAACCTGCCTGTTCACACGGATTGGTCGTTTAACGTCTTTAACTCGCAGTCCGTGAGCCTTTTGCTCCGCGAAGGTGCGCAGGTGATTACTGCGTCCCTGGAGCTCCAACTCAGTCAGATTCGACATCTTTGTGCTACGTCTTCGGTACCCATCAGCATTGTAGCCCATGGACCTATGGAGTCCATGGTGACGAAGCACTGCATGTTCCGTGATCAAGGTTGCAGGTATCAATGCCAGAATCAAGCCCCTCTGTTCTTGCGGGACAAAAAGGGGTATCGTTTTCCTGTGTATTTCGATAGATGGTGCAATATGCACATCCTAAACTCGCGCGAAGTGTCGTTGCTTGAGCATCTGGAACAGGTGAAGGACGCAGGAGTAGGTTACGTGAGGATTGAAGGACGCCTCAAGGACCCTGCCTGGGTTCGAAGTGTCGTCGACCTTTATCGGTCAGGTCTCGACGGTGGAGCAGTAGAAATTGAAGGAGAATTTACCAAGGGCCACTACTTTCGTGGTGTCTTGTAGTGGGGTGGACTCGAATATGAACGAGAAAAGTCTTAGAGTCTTGGAATGGCCGAAAGTGAGGGAACTTGTTGCAGAAAGGGCGAGTTTCTCTCTTAGTCGCGAGATCATTAGCACTCTTTCTCCTAAGACCAAGCTCAGCGAAGTCATGCAAGAACTGTCCTTGACAACGGATGGTGTGCGCTTACTTTGGAAACATGGGGAGGCGCCTTTTGGTGGCGCGAGTGACATTCGCAAGATAGTGGAAAGAGCGCGTCTAGGCGGAGTTCTAGATCCGGATCAATTCTTACCGATTGGCGATTTTTTGTACTGTACGGCGCAACTAGACAAGTACTTGAAGGATGAGGAGGGACCATTGGTAAAACTATCGCACGCTTTGGTCACCTTACCGCAGTTGAAGGCCGAGATTGAACGATGTGTCGATCGTGAAGGGTATGTCAAAGACTCTGCGTCTCCAGAACTAGCGCGTATCCGCACGAAAATGCGTACCCTGGCCAACCGTATTCGTGAACGCTTGGATAGTATGGTTCACTCCAGCGCTATGCAGAAGATTCTTCAGGATCCCATCATCACTGTGCGTAACGGGCGATATGTGGTACCCGTGAAAGCCGAGTATCGCGGTAAGTTCCAGGGAATTGTCCACGATCAGTCCGGTAGCGGCGCAACGTTGTTTATGGAGCCTGCGTTTGCCGTTGAGCTGAACAATGATCTGAACGTTGCGGAGCAAGAAGAACAGGCCGAAGTACATAGAATCCTGAAGCGTTTGACAGCCATGGTGGCCGAAGACAGTGGGGTATTATTGTCCAATCTTAGAATCGTTACTGAACTCGATTGCGTTTTCGCCAAAGCCCGTTTTAGTCGTGCAATTGATGGTGTTGAACCGCAGATGAACGATCAAGGTCGCATTAACATCAAACAGGGGAGGCATCCTCTCTTGAGAGGGGATGTTGTTCCCATTGATGTTTGGCTTGGCGAAGAATTTCACGTACTAGTGATTACAGGACCGAATACAGGCGGAAAGACCGTGACACTCAAGACGGTGGGTCTGTTTTCGGTGATGGCCCAATCCGGTCTGCACATTCCAGCTGATCCAGGTTCTGAACTTGCTGTTTTCAATGGAATCTATGCTGACATCGGGGATGAGCAAAGCATTGAGCAGAGCTTGAGTACTTTCTCCTCGCACATGACGAACATTGTGGGGATCCTTGCGAACCTGCAGGAAAACTCCCTGGTTCTCCTGGACGAACTCGGTGCAGGTACCGATCCCACGGAAGGAGCGGCCTTGGCCAGATCGATTCTCGAACACTTGCGAAGCTCCGGTATACACACGATCGCGACGACGCACTACTCTGACCTTAAGAGTTATGCCTATACCCATGACGGAGTAGAAAACGCTAGTGTTGAGTTTGACTTGAAAACGTTAAGGCCGACCTATCGGCTCTCCATTGGAATTCCTGGGAAGAGTAATGCGTTCGCCATCTCCAAGCGATTGGGTCTGGGAGAAGACATCATTGCAAGGGCTCAAGCCCTACTTTCATCGGATCATATACAGGTGGAAGACATGATCGGAGAGATGGAGTCTAATCGACGCCATGCGGAACAAGACCGTATTGCTGCGGAACGACTCCGTAGGGAGTATGAGGAGCTCAAGGATCGATACGAACGGAGGCTCGCGGAACTCACGAACGAAAGAGCTGAACTTTTGGACCAGGCCAGATTTGAAGCACGGCGTCTTCTGGAACAGACGCAGAGCGAAGTCAACACGATTCTTGGTCAAGTGCGACGGATGGGCCGTGAAGAGTTGGAGGAAAGTGTTAAGGCGTACCGGGAGGAAATCGCAGAAAAAAGCGAAGCCCTCGCTGAGTTGCACAAGCCCAAAACGAAAGTAGTTGTCCCGTCTAATCTCAAGCAAGGGGAAGAAGTGCGTATTAAGAGCCTGAGACAGAAAGGATTTGTCCTTGAGACTCCTACTGCGAGTGGAGACGTTCTGATTCAAGCCGGTATCATGAAGATCA
This sequence comes from Bacillota bacterium, assembly GCA_012837925.1. Taxonomy (GTDB): domain Bacteria; phylum Bacillota; class Limnochordia; order Darwinibacteriales; family Darwinibacteriaceae; genus UBA5420. Next base: position 4,031 of record DUQE01000078.1, on the reverse strand, counting down.
CGGTAAAACTTGACGATGTCGAACGCGTTCAGCCTGAAGAAAGCAAAAAATCGGTAAGCCACAAAGGCACTAGAACCACGAGGAGCCACTTGGCCAAGAGCAGCAGCATTCGCAAAGAAATTGACCTGCGAGGAAAGACTGTCGAAGAAGGTCTCGCCCTAGTCGATAAGTACCTAGATGATGCATTCTTGTCATCCTTAGGACGGGTACAGCTGATTCATGGTAAGGGAACAGGAGCGTTGGGTGACGCTATTCAACAGTACTTGGCAACACATCCCCATGTTCAGGCCTTTCGCTATGGTATGCCCAATGAAGGTGGACACGGTGTCACAATTGTCGATATTCACCCTCCTAGTTAAGAGCCTTGTCGACGCCCAGGTCTTTCTGTCAGCGCTCGAAGGGTATTGCATAGCATTCCAATCGAATTGAGGTGGATAGATGAACTGGTCCTGGTTATGGAGAGAATGGATTCGTCCCCTTGGCGGTGCCGTAATCCTTGCTGCTTTCATCATCGTTTTTGTCGGGCAGTCATTTCGCGTCGATGGTGCATCCATGGAGAACACTTTGATGCACGGTGAACGCCTCATGGTAGACAAGCTTACCTACCGATTTCGAGAACCTCGCCGGGGAGAGATTGTTGTATTGAACGTACCTGGAAGAAGGTTCATCAAACGGGTGATTGCGGTGGGAGGAGACACAGTTCAAGAACGTGGTGGAGTGATCTTTGTTAATGGAGTTAAGGTCGATGAGCCTTACGTTGATAACAAGACCAACATGAATTGGGGCCCGTTCAAAGTGCCAGAGGGGCATGTCTGGGTTATGGGCGACAACCGACCAAGGAGTGATGATAGTAGGGGAACAGTGGGCTTCTTGCCCGTCAAGAACATCGTTGGACGAGCCATATTTAGGTATTGGCCCCTGAATCGGATCAGTGGCGTATAACTAGAAACAAAAAAGGAAGCTTTCGCTTCCTTTTTTTATCGCTGTAAGAACGGGATATTTTGCCACCAGGGTCGTGAACATCGTGGTGAAACTTCGGTGGGTTCGGTACCGGCAATAAATATCTCGCGCCGTGTCTCCTCTGGAGGCAGGGTGCAGTCATCGGGCACTAACAGGCCAGTCTTGGTGTCGATTAGCACTCCTTCGACAAGACCACTTGGCTTTGGAAAGTCAGTAATCGGCTTATTCTTCAGAGCTTCTCGCATAAAGTTGCCCCAGATCGTTGCTGCGTTCCACGAACCATAGCGCACGCCCTGATAGACCATCCGTTTTGGTGTGTCTTCACCAAACCATACGACACTCACCAAATCAGGGGTGTACCCCACAAACCACGCATCCTGGTAATCGGAGTGGGTACCCGTCTTTCCGGCGGCCGGGCGGCCAATGTTGGCGTTCTTTCCAGTGCCTCGCTCGATGACACCTCGCAGGAGATCCGTCATCACATAACTGGTTTGCTCGCTTAACACAACCTCCATTCGAGGGCTGTTTTGCTCGAGGATGTTTCCATTTGCGTCGGTCACTTTCAAGATGGAAAATGGTTCGGTTTTTATGCCTTGATTGGCCAAAACACCGTAGGCTGTGGCTAACTCTAACAAAGAGACTCCCTTTGTCATGCCACCAAGAGCCAGCGGAGCAAGCCCAACGTCGTTAACGCGACCTTGCTCTACAAAGGTCGTGATTCCCATCTTCTTTGCATAGTCAATAACGGTTTGTGGACCAAGCTCATCTACAATTTGAGCCGCAATCACGTTCAATGAGTCTTCTAAGGCTTCTCGAACCGTTACCTCACCGGCAAACGTCTCGTAATAGTTGCGCGGACTCCAAACCTCGCCTGTTATCGTTGTAAACTCAGTGGGTTCATCTATGTATACATCCGCTACGGTGATTCCTTTATCAATTGCCGCAGTGTAGGCGAAGATTTTGATGGCCGATCCTGGTGAGCGCAGTGCTTGAACACTGCGATTGAAACTGTCTTCACCACGTCCTCCTACCATGACTCGAATTTCACCTGTTTGGGGGACCAGCGAGAGAACTGCACCTTGGGGCTGCGTTAAGGACCCGTTACCCGAGGAACCGCGGGGCAATCCTTCAGCCAGAGCCTTTTCAGCCGCGCGCTGCATGTCGAGGTCAAGGGTCGTGTAGACTCGAAGCCCACCGCTGAAGACAGCAGCTTCGCCATACCTTTCAACCAATTGCGCTATCACGTAATCCACGAAGTAACTTGCTTCTACTACACGTTGGCGTCGCTCTGCCAGCACTAAAGGTTCATTCTTGGCCCGAGTCGCCTCTGCTTCGGTCAAATAACCCACTTCTTGCATTCGGCTAAGTACGAAGTTGCGTCGATCGATGGCAATGTCAGGGTTAACAAAGGGAGAGTAGCGCGTAGGCCAGCGTATGACTCCGGCAATGAGAGCAGCCTCGGCGACGGTGAGGTCTTTCGCGGATTTCCCGAAGAAGGTACGTGCCCCTGCTTCGATGCCGTACGCACCATGATTTAAGTAGAACTCATTGAGATATGCTTCAAGAATCTCATCCTTAGAGTACTTCCGCTCAATTTGCACCGCCCATAGAAACTCCTCAAGCTTTCGCATGATAGTCTTCTTCTGGGTCAAGAACACATTGCGGGCTAACTGCATCGTAATCGTGCCGCCACCCTGACTGAAACTCCAATCCCTAATGTTGATCAGAATCGCTCGTCCGAAGGCGATGAAATTTATACCATGGTGGTTGTAAAACTGGTCATCTTCGATGGCTACCACCGCGTTCTTGACATGGTCCGGCAACTCATTGATATCCACGGGGATTCGGTTTTCTTTGTACAGATCCGTGATTAAACGACCATTAATATCATAAATGTAAGTAGTAAAGTTCTGATGAATGTTGACCTGGTCAAGGCTCGGAGCACTTCGTAGGTATGCTGAAAGGACGCCAACACCGGCTCCTAGCAGGGTGGAACCCAGGATTACTAGTACATAGATGAGAATGGTCTTTCGTTTCACGCTGACACCCCCGCGGGATATTTCATGGTTTTATTATACCATATAACTTCGTTAAATAGTCTGAATACCTAGGGCGTACCCGGTAAAGTTGTGAACACTTGTGAGGGGTGATGGTTCATGATAAGATTTACATGGCGCACATATGTAGGCGTTGTTGTCTTCATTCTTGTACTTTTTTCGGTATTGACGCTCATGATAGCCGAGCGACGTTTGGCTCCCGTGCTGCGGACATGGGCCGAGGTGAGGGCCATGAGTCTAGCGACGCGGGCGATTAATGTGGCCGTCGAAGAGATGATGGCGGTTAGTCTCAGCAGTACAACGATGGCCCACTTTGTACGCGATGGTGACGGCAACTTGCGGGCCATTCAATATGACATGGGCGAAGTAAACCGAGTCAGTAGCCAGGCCACGCACAAGATACTCCAGACCCTAAACAATCTGGGTGAAGAGGTCTTTCCGATCCCTTTAGGTCAGCTAACCGGTCTGGACTTCCTGGCCTCTTGGGGACCGGGAATTCCGGTTCGCATGATTCCTGTTGGAGGCTTGGTAACGACTCCGGTGGCAAGTTTTGAGAGTGCAGGAATAAACCAAACCTTGCACCGTGTGCTTTTGGACATACAAGTTAAGATGCGCATCGCCGTTCCCCTAGTGTCTGAAGAAATTCTCGTATCAACGCAAGTTCCGATTCTGGAAGAGGTGTTTATTGGTACTGTTCCTACTTGGTACTTTGCTGGTCAAGAGAACCTGTTGAGCAATGAGGGGCGATTGGAATTCCCTTTGAAGTGAGTGAAGATGCCTATGGTACGTTATAATCACAGCATGATAGAACGCAAGTGGCGAGACCATTGGGGACAAGACATAGATGCAAGCGAAGAAACGGTACGGGCTTGCACTGTACTTGTTCCGTCAGACTCCGAGGCACTTACATTGGAAAACGCAAGACTTCTGTTTTTGGCCGACTTTCTGGTCTCGTCCTTTTATGGGGCGAGATCCGCCATAGCAGCCATTGGTGTTACGGAACCGTGGATGAGG
>DUQE01000077.1 GCA_012837925.1 Bacillota bacterium | reverse complement strand
GGAGATAGACTATGGATCATATCATAGGTGGTGTGTTACTTGCTCTGGCGGGTTGTCTTCTTGGTCTTGTAACATACAAGAAGTACAACATCTTTTGGGACTTTATTAATGCAAGACTCTTACGGAAGTGGCTCGGGGACATTGCTACATCTGGAGTCTTGTATGCTGTTAGTGCTGTATTGGTTGTTGTAGGAATGCTGGTGGCAGCGGGTTTAGTCCGTTAGCTGAAGTCCATAGCCAAAGGGGTACAAGTAATCTCGTTCCTTATAGTTCCTCTTATAGATAGTCTCACTGAACTGCTTGGCTGTCTTTGGCCAGGTCATAGGCAGCTTGCCTGTAAAATCATAATCCCCGTACAAAACGTCCGCGATCCCAGAGCCTCCTTCGCTTCCCGGCAAGAAGGCTGCTATAAATGCATCCCAGTCTTTGATGTGGTCGGTGACCAGGAGCGGACGACCCGAAAGGAGAATGACGATCATAGGTAAGCCGGTGGACTTAGCGTCTGCGAGGGCTTGAAGATTATCCTTGTGGGCGGTGGCACTGTCGAGTGTTAAACGTCCATTGTCACCTACTCCCTCTGCATAGGGAATCTCTCCGATAACCACAAGGACTACATCGGCCTTGGCCGCGTCATCACGCCGGATGTAAACATTGCCTCCATTCTCGACAGCAACGCTTTCGAGACTTTGCCGAATCGATATACCCTTGACGTCCTTGCGGGTTGTTCCCTGCCATGTGAGTGTCCAGCCACCAGCCTGCATACCTACATTGTCACTGCCGGGACCTAGTAGTAAGATGCTCGAATCCTTGGACAAGGGTAAGAGGTTACCCTCATTTTTCAACAGCACCAGGGACTTACGAACCGCTTCTCTGGCTATCTTTCGGTTTTCTTCTGCACCAAACAAGGCAGGATCAGGGCTCTTGATGGGCTGATCCATAATCCCGCGTTTATACTTTACCGTCAGAATATTTGATACGGCCTCATCAATCCGTTCCTCGGAAATCGCGCCCGTTTTGACTCCTTCTACAATGGCGCTAATGGCATACTTCCAGCGCCTTGGTTCCATGAGCATATCAATACCCGCGTTGACAGCCTGAATAACTTGTTCCCCAAAATTACCTGGCAGTTGATGAATAGACTCATAATCTGATACAACAATCCCCTGAAACCCAAGTTCTGATCGCAGAAGAGACAGAATCAGACTGTGGCCGTGCAATCTAACGCCGTTGATGCTACTGTGGGAGATCATGATGGCATCTACACCAGCCTCAATGGCCTCCCGATAACCCACGAGGTGGATCTCGCGAAGCTCTTTATTGCCTATTCTAGCGTCTCCCTGGTCCATCTTGTAGGCATCGGGGTTGAAAAGCTCCCTGCTGGAACGATGGTTGCGCTTGTTCCATGCGGTAGCGCCATCAGCCACAAAGTGTTTGGCCGTCGCACTGATGTTATACTGCTGAAGACCCTCCACATAGCGTTTGACCAAAGATTCCTGTAGTGAAGCGCTCTCACCAAAGCTCTCATAAAAACGGCCCCAGCGAACATCTTGCGCCACAGCCACGCAGGGCGAAAAATTCCAATTTAAGCCGGTCGCGGCAATTTCTCTTGAGGTTGCTTCTCCGATAGCGTACATGAGATCGGGGTCATTTGCTGCCCCCAGGCCGATATTATGGGGGAACAGGGTGGCTGACTCTACACTGCCCATACCGTGCACGGCATCCACGCCAAAGAGTATGGGTAGGCCTGATGATGATTTGAGTGCTGCTTGTTGGAAGGCGTTATACATTTCCAGCCAATCGTGGGCGGTATTGCCCGAAGGAGGGTGCTGCCCACCTCCACAAAAGACTGCTCCAACGTTATAGGTCATAACGTCATCGGGTGTGATGTATCCCACCTCTCCTAGAACCATCTGACCGGCCTTTTCTTCAAGAGTAAGGCGAGAGAGGGTGTTCTTTACACGTTCCTCCATTGGAGTAGCAGCCAAGACGGCTGCACTACTTCCCCAAGCTACAAAACCAATGATTAGGATAGCCCATAATCGTTTCACCTTCAGCGCCCCCGTTCCAGTATTATCCAATTAGTTCGAAACAATGCGCCCCTTTCCTGTTAAGAGTGGAAGAAATTTGGTTGTAGGGTTGGTCAACTGGGATGTTGCCAATGTGATGTTGTATTCTATATGATAGAAAGCAAGAACCCATAGCACCGGAAGGCGGGAAATCGTGGCCAAGCTTCATAAAGCAGTACTAAACATATCTGTTATCACGGCCTTATCGATACTTGGTGACTCGCTCCTGTATCCGGTGTTTCCTTTGTATGCGGAGGAGCTGGGGGTTCCGCTGGTGATGGTCGGAGTCGTTCTGAGCATCAATCGCTGGGTGCGCATAGTTTCGAACCATGTAGCCGCTCGAACGTTCTCTGTCCGTTCCATATATGTTCCCATTATCCTCGCGTCCGTAGGGGCTGCCATTTCCACCGGGATGTATGCCTTTCCCATCGGGATCGTGGGGTTTTTGCTTGCTCGAATGCTGTGGGGAGTGTGTTTTTCCTACTTTCGGATGGGATCCTACCTCGTGGTTCTGCAAACTAGCCAGTCCGTTCTTGGCTGGGCTCTGGGTTTGGCCCAAGCGGTACTGCGCCTGGGAAGTGCGTTTACAGCCTTGGTTGGCGGATACTTCATTGATCTCTTGGGATACCGCTGGACCATGCTTTTCATGGCCCTCCTTTCTGCTCTGGCCTTTCCCCTTGCGCTCCTGTTAAAAAAACAGCTACCCCAAAGTACCCACGATCCGGTTGAGGCAGTGGTAACAAGGGGGAGGAAGACGTCTGTTTCGAAAAACGGTCTGATATTGTCGAGGGAGTTCTGCTACCTAGGTGCGTTTATCACTCATCTAATCGGTAGCGGATTGGTTACCTCAAGCGTAGCTTTGTTGTTACAGGAGACTGTTGGACAAGGCGTACGCGTTGGCTCTTGGACGCTGGGCATTGCCACAATATCTGGTTTCGTGTTCTCAAGCCACTGGCTGTCAGCCATTTTCCTTTCCTCCTGGTCGGGAGCACTCAGCGACAGGTATGGGAGGCTGGTACCTTTTGTGGGTGTCACCGCGCTGCAAGGGTCACTGCTCTTTGTCTTGGCGTATGTTTGGCACCCCTGGGTCAGCGTAGCGGCCGCCATCCTCTTCTTTGTCGCCACAAATATGCAGAAGGTCTTCTTAGATGCAGCCCTGGGCGATACAACAGACCTTGAGGATCGTCATACGGTAACAGCTCGCTACAACTCCTACCAGGATCTTGGGGCTGCCCTGGGTCCGCTTGTTGGTTATGGCGCATCTATTGTCTCAGGTTTTCGGGTTATTTATGTTGTGGGGGCAGTGATGTTGCTTTTTGTAACGGTTGTTCCTATTTCTAACCTTTTCCGGTCTGCCGAAAAGAGTGCACTTTGACGGAGAGGCGCGTGTGGAGCTCCTTTGAGGCGATTTAGTACTACAGTCAGAAAGGTTCAAAACCAAGGTTTAAAATCTATATACCAGAATGGTTTAATGAGTTTAAACTTCACAAATATCGTAATTTATAATTATACTTAATGAGAAAAGCGGAACATCTGCTTTTTGTTTCATCGAAAATCTGAAAATTGGTGAAACAGCACTAAGACAAAAAAGGGGAGGACGTTGAAATGAAAGGTAGCAAGAAGTTTTTGGTTGTACTGATGATGTTCACTATTCTTTTTGGCGCTGTAAGCATGGCTCATGCTTCAACAGTAATGCTCTATTCTTCGATGCAAGAGGATCAGTTGCTCGCAATCAAAAAGGGATTTGAAGCCAAATATCCCCACATTACCATGGAATATTACTTTGCCGGAACAGGCCGTGTAATGACCAAGATCGCAACAGAAGCACAAGCTGGTACAGTTGGAGCCGACGTAATCTGGGTAGGCGACCCTGCTGACTACATTTCCTTTAAGGAAATCGGCATTCTGGAGAAGTATTCCTCTCCTGAAGCATATGCTATCGACGCTGCCTACATCGATCCAGAAGGGTACTATACGGGAGCCCGTTTGATGAACATGGGTATTGCTTACAACACCGTGTTTGTTACAGAAGAAGAAGCTCCAAAAACCTGGCATGACCTTCTTGATCCTCGCTGGCACGACCAGGTTGTAATGACCGACCCAGGAACATCGGGAACATCGAAGTTCTGGCTAAACGCTATCGTTAGCCACCCAGATTACGGTATCGAGTTCATTCAAGCGCTCAAGGACAACAAGATGTATATCGAAAGTGGTAGTAGCGCAACGCACAATCAAGTAGCCGCAGGCGCTTACCAAATTGGTGTATGTTTAGACTACATGACCGCTAACCTAGTTGAACTTGGCTCACCAGTAGCCTTTATCTTCCCAAAAGACACCGTAGCCATCTTTAGCCCGATTGGCCTAGTGAAGAACTCTGCCAATAATGAGAACGGTAAGTTGCTCTACGACTTCATCTTGTCCAAAGAAGGTCAAGAAATCCTCGTAGGCGAGAAACTCATCTCTGTTCGCAACGACGTAGACCAGGGTGATGTGGACGTGGACGAAATCGCTTCGAAGGCCATCGCACTTGACCTTGAAGCCATGGCAAGAGACAACGACAAGAACCTGGCTGCTTATGACAGCATCTTTGGTTTCTAAACCAGGAGTATCCCGTCATTAAGAAATCAAACGGAGTGAGCAGCGGGCCCAGGTCTGCTGCTCACCTACTGTCAGTAGAACAGGAGGAGAAACCATGGCGTACGTAAGATTCGAGAACATATCGGTCAGTTATGGTGACAACCAGGTTCTCAAGAACTTCTCGCTATCGTTGGAGAAGAACGAAATCATGTGTTTGGTGGGACCTTCTGGGTGCGGAAAAACGACCTTAGTGCGTTGTCTACTAGGTCTAACGAGGCCCGACGAGGGTGAGATCTATGTAGATGACAGGTGCTTGTTCAGTAGCAAAAGGCGTATCAACGTGCCGGCCGAACGACGCGGCATTGGCATCGTTTTTCAGGACTATGCTGTCTGGCCCCATCTAACCGTCAAGGAGAACGTAGCGTATCCCATGCGCAAAAAGCGCATGAAAAAAGAGGACATTGACCGTAGGGTCCGCGATGTTCTCAAACAAGTCAGTATGAGTGAGTATATCAACCATCTTCCCGGCCAGCTTTCCGGCGGTCAGCAACAGAGGGTGGCTATTGCCAGGGCACTCATGAGCAGTGATGATCTCATCGTTATGGACGAGCCCATCACGAACTTAGACGCGAAACTGCGGGACCAAATGCTCAACGAGATTCGAGACATCCAACGCAATCTTGGCACAACCATTTTCTATATTACCCATGACCAAAAAGCTGCTCTCCATCTAGGAGATCAACTGGCCATCATGAACGAAAAGGGTGAGCTTGTTCAAATCGGCAGTGATGAGGACATCATTCTCAGACCAAAATCACGGTTCATCTTCGAGTTCATTGGTGTTACAAACTTTATCCCTCTAAAGCGCGTAGACTCTGGTTACAAACTGGATTTGGGAAGAGAAATGATTCCGTGGCCAGAATCGGTTCCTGAAGACGCGGAGCAAATCAAGCTCCTTGAGATGGGGACTCGCCCAAATGACATCACATTCGATGACGCTTCCCCCATTCGGGCCAAAGTAAAGCGTGCTGTCTTTTTGGGCAGTGAGTATGATTACTTCATTGAACTTGGTGACAGGGAAATCCGCGTCCAGCAAAGCACGCTCGATGCTGCACTCGTCGGCGTGGCCAAAGAAGGAACTGAAGTTGGTTTGCGATTCCTGAATCCTCACTATTATGAAGCCAAGAGAAGGGAGGCCTAAACGTATGATTAATCTGCGGAGAAACAAGGATCTTGCAGCCGTGGAAGGGCGCCGCATAGGCCTTGACAGCATCATGACGGTATTGGCCTTTGTGCTGCTTCTGGTGATTGTTGTCATTCCGATCTCAATGATTATCTATAATGCGTTTTTCTTCGAAGGCAAGTTCACATTTGGCCTCATTGTCGATCAGCTTACCAGGAGTACTACAATGTCTTCGATGTGGAACACGGTCAAGATAGGAGGCTTAGTTACCCTCTTTGGTACCATTGTGGGCGTCTTTTATGCCTGGCTCCTTGGTCGTAGTAACATTCCAGGTAAGAAGTTGATGCGGTCATTGTTCACAATTCCTTACATGTTCCCTCCATTCTTAGGGGCTATGGCCTGGGACTTGCTGCTAAATGGTCGTTCAGGTTATCTAAACCGCTGGTTGATGCAGACATTTAATCTGTCCTCGGCACCGCTGAACATTAACACCGTTTGGGGTATCGTTTTTGTGGAAATCTCTTACTACTTCCCGTTTGTTTTCATGCAAGTGGTAAGTGCCTTAGAGCGGATGGACCCCACACTAGAAGAGAGCGCTCGAATTGCCGGAGCAAAGCAGGGAACGGTTATCCGTACCATTACACTTCCTCTGGTCGTTCCAGCGATTTCGGCAGGTGCTCTGTTGATTCTCATTAGTTCGCTGGCCCACTTTGGCGTTCCCGCTATTCTCGGGTTCTCCCAGGGAATCTTCACCTTGCCTACTCGGATCTTCGCCGTTATTTCGCGGTCGGGAGGCAGCTTTGAAGGTATTAGGCAAGCGGCTGCACTTTCTATCTTGTTGGTAATCGTTGTTGCGCTGGCTCTCTTACTCCAGAGAAAGGTCCTCTCTTCGGGAGGCTACGATATCATTAAGGGTAAGAGCATGCGGCCTACACTAATCAACTTGCGTGGTGCACGCATTCCACTGTTTATTGTGGCCCTGGTCACGTTGGTTGTCATCGTAATTGTTCCGTTGGTCATGATCTTCTTGGTAGGTCTGGTCCGGGCTTACGGTTTACCACTCAGACCCGAAAACTTCACCTTGGCCAACTACGCGAGGATCTTTACCACCAGTGGAACAGTGGATTCCATCAAGAACTCACTGGTTCTGGCAATCAGCGCAGGTGTGATCAGTATGGTCCTGGGTACCCTCATTGCCTATGTTGTTCAGAAAATTAAACCCAAGGGAACCGGAGTGCTGGAGATTCTCTCTGTCTTGCCATACTCCATCCCGGGAACCGTCTTGGCTATCGGTGTTATCTTGGCCTGGTCCGGAAGTCTTCGAGTCAATTTATATAATACGCTCTGGATCATCTTGGTCGCCTACATTGCACGCTACCTGTCCTTCTCGATGAAGACCTCATCTGCAGCTTTATTGCAGGTGCACCCGTCCCTGGAAGAAGCGGCGCGAACCTGTGGTGCCACGCATACAGAGAGTCTGAAGGACATTACCTTGCCGCTCATTCGTCCGGCCATGATTTCTGGGTTCTTCCTGATCTTCTTGCCGGCCATGCGTGAGGTAACCACATCTGTACTGCTCTATGGTCCTTACACACGCACCCTGGGTGTCCAGATTTACTCCCTGCGGGATGCTGGTATGATGCCGCAAGCAGCAGCTTTGGGATCCGTGGCCATTGTGTTGATTATTGTGATTAACGCCATTGTCAATGCCATAACTGCCGATCGGAAGGGGGTTTAAGACATGGCTCAAGTTCAAGTACAACTAAAGAACGTTACAAAACGCTTCGTTACAAAGACACTTGGAGACATTGTGGCCGTCGATAACTTCAACTTTGAGGTTTACGAAGGCGAGTGTTTTTCGATTCTCGGACCTTCTGGTTGCGGCAAGACCACAGCTTTACGCATGATCGCCGGTTTTGAGGATCTAACGGAAGGCGAAATCTTTCTGGGTGGGCGGCCTGTCTCGAGCAGCAGAGACAAACTCTATGTTCCTCCTGAGGAAAGAGATTTGGGAATGGTATTCCAGGCGTTTGCCGTTTGGCCCCACAAGAATGTCTTTGAGAACGTAGCCTATCCCTTGCGGATCAAAAAAGTACCACGCCCTGAGATC
>DUQE01000076.1 GCA_012837925.1 Bacillota bacterium | reverse complement strand
TGTAGCAATTGACGATTTCGGTAAGGCCTACTCAAGCCTGGAGTACCTGATCCGCTACCCTGTTCAGACATTAAAGATCGACAAAGCCTTCATTGATCAAGTCGACATAGAAAACAGGGCGCAAGGACTAGTCCGCTCCATTGTAGGTATGGGGCAGAACCTTTCCATGGTTGTTGTGGCTGAAGGAGTGGAAAGAGAAAACCAGTTACAGCTCCTACGTACCATGGACTGTAACGAAGCGCAAGGCTATCTCTTTAGTCGTCCGCTATCGCCCGATGATTATCCCACCGAAACCTGGGACTTAGGCAAACGTCTCAGAGAACGTAGTTCGCATACATAAGAGCGAGCGGGGTCGTCCCCCGCTCGCTTTCTGCTTTTCTACGGCTGTCTTACACTAAAGTTTCTGCAAAGTGATAAAGTAGACGTACACCTACACCCGTTCCGCCTTCGCAAATGTAGTCTTGATCTTTCGACGTAAAGGCCGTGCCCGCAATATCAAGATGCAGCCAAGGCGTTTCTTCTACAAAGGCCTCAATAAACAGACCGGCAGTAATTGTGCCTGCTTCCCGCCCACCTGTGTTTTTCAGATCGGCTGCCGCCGTCTTGTTCTGTTCGCGATACTCAGGGAAGCTTGGCAACTGCCAAACCCTCTCACCCGACTGCTCCGAAGCGCCCTGAAGTTTCTCGTAGAGACCTTGATCATTCGTTATGACACCCGTGGTCGTGTTCCCCAGTGCAATAATGGCAGCACCGGTCAAGGTGGCTACATCAACGACGATATCAGCCTTCTCCTTGGTCACCATGTAATACACTGCATCAGCTAGAGTGAGGCGCCCCTCGGCATCCGTTGAATCCACTTGAATCGTCTTGCCCGACATCGATCCGATGATGTCGCCAGGGCGATACCCATGACCAGAAATCAGGTTCTCACAAGCGGCGACAACCGCCACCACATTCAAACGCAGGTTCTCTTGGGCAATCGCGCTCATGGCTCCAATGACCGACGCTGCCCCTCCCATATCGGACTTCATCGCTCCCATGCCCTGGGCGGGCTTAATCGACAGTCCGCCACTGTCAAAGGTGATTCCTTTACCAACCAGGCCCAAAATCTGCTCGGGTTGTTCTGGGTTACCTAGATGGCGCATGATGATCAAGCGGGGCAAGTTCGCGCTGGCCTTACCCACCTCGAGAAAGGCCACCATGCCTAGTTCTTCAATGGCATCTCGCTCCAACACTTCAACAGAAAAACCGAATTTTTCGCCCGCAGCAACCGCTTCGACTGCCAACTGCTCTGGTGTCATGTAGTTCGCAGGTTCATTAACCAGATTTCTGGCTACGTTCGTTGCTTTTCCGAGCGTCTGCCCTACCTTCAGCCCTCGAATCACATCAACCTCTTGAGGCGCATCGTAGCAGATCTGAAACGACTTGAGCGAGCTTTCCTTTTTCTCCGATAGATAGCGGTCAAAACGATAGCTCGACAGCAAGGCCACTTCGGTTACCGCTCGTGCTACATCGGCCACCGGCAAAGCATCAAATGTCCAGGGAACCATCGACAGAGTTTCAACCTTTCTCTTTTCCGCCTCTTTCAGCGCCTTACCGCATGCCTTGCGAACCTTCTCCAGACAAAGCTCCGACGTCTTTCCAAGTCCACCGACAATGACCTTTCTCGGCTTTTCTGTACCTTCCTCAAAATACGTGCAAAAAGCCGTTTCACCAAACTTCCCAGAAAACCCTTGTTCGACAATTAGGGTCTTGATGATCGCATTGGGCCATTCGAATTGACCCAGTGTATCTTCGGCAACCAAAAGTAGTAGATCTCCAACAAGATCAGAGCTGTAATTCAAAGCGCGTACATCCATCATTTCCGTCCTCCCTATGTAGCATATGTTTGGTTAAATCTTCAACACAACAGACAAGTTTCCTTGCTTTTAATCCTCTACATCCAGTAATTCAAGCGTATTCTTTGGAGTGATCGCCTTGGCGTCACCGTGTTTTACTTGGCTCATGGTGATAAATGCTATGATCATGAAGATGGTCGCATAGGGAAAGAGGGTCCAGTACCCAACGTACTCCATGAAGAATCCCGACAAAACAGGGGTCAGAATCTGAGCTGACATCGACGCCGTGTAGTAATAACCCGTGTACTTACCGATATCCGCTCCCTTGGCCATCTCCACAACCATGGGATACGAGTTCACGTTAATGGCTGCCCATCCAAAACCTACAAAGACCAAAAGAACGTTGAGGAGAGGAGTAAATGTCGTAAAGAGTGACGCTAGGGCAAAACAGACCGTTAAGACCGCAATCCCCGTTAGGATAGTGCGCTTGCGGCCAATCCGAGCAGCAATCATGCCTGCTGGAACAAAGGCAAGCACCGCAGCCACCGTTGCTATCATGAGACTATTAGCAAAACCTCCACCAGCTACACCCAAATAACTTTGAACATACTTAGAAAAGGCCGTTGTCACTGCATTATAAGCAAAGAACCAGAAGAAAATTGACGCCAATATGAGCCAAAAGCTCCTTCTCACCGCGGGTTCCATTCTGGTCGACCCGTGCACTTGTGGTTCTTCGGTCTCTTCTGTGGGTTCTTCCAAGGCTTTCATTTCTTTGGCTATCTTGTTTTCTTTGATCGTTGTGAATAAGACGGCCACGGCAAAGACCATAAAACCAGCCACAATGGCAAAGATCTTGAAGTAGTCCGGTGTGCCTTCTTTAGGTACCAGAAGTGAAATCAGAACCAAGGAGAACACCGCACCAAGGGCCCCCATGAGGTTGATGATACCATTAGCCTGTGAGCGCAGAGGTTTTGGTGTTACGTCTGGCATTAGGGCCACGGCCGGCGAGCGATAGGTGCTCATGGCCACCAAAGCAACGAGCAGGACCACCACAAAGAGAGGCAAACTCACTAGGTTGTCTGCTACAGGAATAAGAACCATGGAAAGTACGGCAATGGCCGTGCCGCCTAGAATAAAGGGCATCCGTTTGCCAATGTTCGTCCTTACCCTGTCAGAAAGGGCTCCGAACAAGGGGAGCATGAATAGGGCGAGAATGTTGTCCAGTGCCATGATACCGCCGGCGAGCGTATCGCCTATCTCAAAGGTGTGTTTGAGAATCAAAGGTATAATGCTGTCATAAAGCTGCCAAAATGCAGAAATAGACATAAAGGCAAGACCAATAAAAAAGGTTCGTCGATAGTTTAGCTTCACTCTTATACCCCTCTCTTTCTACTCCGGCGTGCTACTTGGCACACCACTTCCCTTTTCTCCATATTCAGCCAATTCCCTGCCACGGGCTCCACCCCTACTACTATCAGAAGACCAATCACAATTCCTGCCATAATCTGTAATCGTACTGACATAAGAAGGAGGATTTCGTCTCCGTAGTCACGAATTAATAATTAGTCCTATTAAAATAAAGGAGGTTCAAAGGCGATGAAAGAGTTTGAAGCTGGCTGCACACGTCCTAAGGGACAAGCTAAGCCAGTCACCGAAACCGTTTCTACACCACAGGTTGAGAAGGGAGAGCGGAAAATAATGATTCAAGTAGGAAAACCAGCACCAGAGTTTTCAGCACCAGGTTTTCATCAAGGTAAGTTTGTAGAGATGAATCTGGCGGATTATAAGGGAAAGTGGGTTATGCTCTGTTTCTATCCCGGGGATTTCACCTTCGTCTGAGCAACCGAAGTTTCAGCGGTCGCTGAAAAATACCCTGAGTTCGAAAAGTTGGGCGTTGAGGTCTTTTCCATCAGTGTAGACAGTGTCTTTGTCCACAAGATCTGGAATGACAATGAGCTATCCAAAATGCTCGGCGGAAAGAGTGTACCGTTCGCCATGCTCTCAGACCAAAACGGCAATGTAGGTCGACTCTACGGAGTGTACGATGAAGAAGCGGGAACAGAAACCCGAGGTCGTTTCATCATCGACCCCGATGGCATTATCCAAGCCTTCGAAGTCATGACCCCACCGGTTGGGCGAAATGTAAAAGAAACACTGAGGCAGATTCAAGCGTTCCAATACGTGCGTGAAGCCAAAGGTGCTGAAGTGGCCCCAGCAGGCTGGAGACCAGGAAAGAATACCTTGAAACCTGGTCCCAATTTAGTTGGAAATGTATGGAAGGAATGGAAAGTGCAAGAAGCCTTTGAAGAATAGGACTACACCTGGACACAAAAAAAGCCTGGTCCCTCTGGACCAGGCTTTTTAGCATCCGTAATTTACGCTGAGGCTTGAATCATCTGCAGGAACGCATGGGATAACTCTGGATCAAACTTCTTCCCCGCCCCCTCTGCAATGAGCTGCAGTGCACGGTCCTTATCGATGGTATGTACTCGATCATAGGTTTCGACCACAGCCAGGATGCGTCCGAAGTAAGGGATTTCGTCTTCCTTAAGACCGCGGGGATATCCACCCCCGTCCCAGTGTTCATGATGGGCTAAAACAGCGGCGGCCAAATCTGCCGTGTCTTCTAACACATTCAACAAACGGAACCCCACCAAGGGATGGCGCTTCATCTCACGTTCATCCTCTGGCTTCAGCGGATAGGGTCGCTCTAGAATGTCTGGATCGATCACAACCTTGCCGATATCATGGAGTAAACCACAGAGGCGCAGATTGCGCAATTCGTCTTTCTTTAGACCCAAATGCTTTCCGAACTCTTCCGCAAGGGCACTCACACGTTCCGCGTGTTCCCGCTCTGCACTGCTTCGACCGTAGAGTTCCTGGACGATGGCTTCCAGTGTTTCCTTTTGAAAACGCTTATGTCCGATTGTCTTGATCCAGTACATTTCTTCTTCAGCCTGTTGCCAGACTTCCCGAATATCTTGGTCTGCCCCGTCCTTGGTACTGCAGCCTAGAGGCAAATTCACACTGATCGTTCCCACAACCCGCCCTTCCAGGGCATTCTGGAGACGTTTGCGAACCTGAAGGGCTCCCTCTCTTCCGGTTTTTGGTAAGAGTACAATAAACTCATCGCCTCCCCAGCGAAAGACGCGGTCACTGGGTCGACACACTTCCAGAAAGGCTTCAGACACAGCGATCAAGAGTTCATCTCCAACGGAATGTCCAAATACATCGTTGGTCAGCTTCAGACCATTGAGATCGCCCACCAGGACTGAAAGAGGCCAGTGTTCGGGCCTGTCCAAACGAGGGAGTTCCTGTTCTAAGAAGCTTCTATTGTATAAACCTGTAAGAGAGTCGCGAAACGACGATTGAATAAGGCTGCAATGGGTTCTGAACATGCAGCTAACACCAATGACCCGATTGTTATCACCAAGCAATGGCGAAACACGGTCGGTAATCAGCAGCTCCTCACCTGACTTCGCCTTCAGAAGCGTATGGTTGCGACTAACGACTTGCCCTTCAAGGGCCTCTGCCACAGGATCATACTCAGCTAACGGAGTGCAGTATATCTCCTTGTAACCATGGCCTACCGCATCTTCAACATTCCACCCCGTCAATTCCTGTGCTTGGGTATTGAGCATTTCCACGCGGCCTTCGGAGTTTATGATCACGATGGCATCAGAAACGCCACGAAGAATCTGTTCATACTTTCTCCGTTCCTGCCCCGCATCTCGTCTTAGATTATAGAGTTGAAACCCCAAAAAAAGTAACGCTATGCACAATAGTGCGCAAACGATCAACACAAAAAACACCCCTTACCCATCCCAACCCAATTTATTCTGCACGGTTATGCCAATCCCTTCTGCAAAGCTTCAGTTTCACCCCATCTTCATCGACTTTTTAGTAGAACGCCTTTTGCAGGGATACACTAAGTTTAGGACAGGGGAGTGATGGTTAATGGGCAAGACAATACTGATTTTAGGAGGCGGTACCGGTGGAGTCGTGGCCGCCAATGTACTGGCGAAAGTCCTGCCCAAGGGCTACCGCGTCGCCGTGGTCGATCGCCTCGAAAGCCATGTGTTCCTAGCTGCACTGCCACTTGTCATCGTAGGGATGAGAAAACCGCAGGAAATCACCCGAAGCCTAAAAGGAATCGAAGCCCCCAATGTACAGTTTATTCAGGCGGAGGTGCAGCACTTCCATGCGGATGACAAGACTGTTCAGACGGACCAGGGGATTCTTTCCTACGATAGCCTCATTGTAGCGTTAGGCGCACAACCAGAGGGTACTTCCACCTTCAGCCGAGTCTTCAATCCATATGACCTCCAGGACGCGGCACGCCTCCACGAAGAACTCACCACATTTTCGGAGGGTCACATCGTAATTTTCATCTCCAATACCCCCTTCCCCGGTACTATCGCCCCCTATGAGATCGCTCTTCTAGTTGATTCCTTCTTTCGTCACCGACGCCTTCGGAAAACGGTTGAAATCTCTTTCATTACACCAGAAACGCGCCTTCTCGAGTTTGCCACTCCGCGCTCCAGTGAGAGGCTGCGAGCTCTTATGAGACAGAGGAACCTTCACGTCATGACGGGGCGCAAGGTACAATCCCTCTCCGTAGGCCGAACGCTGACCCTAGACGATGGCGACATACCAGGCGATCTCTTTATCGGAGTTCCACCACACACTGGTCCTGCCCCCTTCCGAGATACAATGATGACGGATACGTCTGGCTGGCTCAAGGTCGACCCCCACACCCTGGCCACCTGCTTTCCAGATGTCTATGCCATCGGTGATGCCACGGGCATACAGTCAAACGAAGGGATGTGGATTCCCAAGGTCGGATTCTTTGCTCATTACCAGGCCGAAGTTGTGGCCCGAAACCTCGCTCTGCAGTACGCGGGAAAAGAACCACGTTTTCGCTTTGTGGGAGGTGCTCTAGGGGCGTCCATGTTGTCCGGTTCAAATCGGGGTTGTTTTGTCGCGGTCAAAGCCTATGCTTCGCCTGCAAGAATGACGCTTTCTTCGCCAAGCCGAATGGCCTTTTGGAGCAAAGTGTTCTTTGAAAAGTACTGGTTGAAGTCCTGGTTTCGATACCCTCATTAAGGGAGGAGTTGAACGCGAGTTCTCGAAATGAGACACATTACGCAAAGTAAGGAGTCCGATCGTGGAAAGACTACTCAAACGCATTAACGAACTCGCGCACAAGGCCAAAACCGGTGTTCTAACGCCCGAAGAAAAAGAAGAGCAAGCACGTCTCAGACAGGCGTACTTAGCACAATTTCGCCAGAACTTTAGCGCGATACTAGACAATACGGTGATCATGCAACCCGATGGCACCAAGACCCCGGTGAAGCGCACAGAAAAACCAAAGCACTAAGTTAGCATTTTGAGAATGAGAATCACTTGCATTTAATTACCGCCTGTGTTACTATGGAATCAAATCAAATCCTAATCTTTTTAGTTAGGATTGCAAGGAGCTGATTCCATGTTTGAACAAGCGAAATTGACGTATGACTTTAATGCTTTGGAACCACACATTGATGAATTGACTATGCAAACCCACTATGGTAAGCACCATGCTGCCTATACCAATAATCTGAACAGCGCATTAGAACGACTTCCCGAGCTGCAAGGCAAGAGCATCGAAGATATCTTGATTAACCTCGATTCCATCAGTGATGCCTCCCTCCAGAAGGCCGTACGTAACAACGGCGGCGGCTTCTACAACCACAACCTGTATTTTGGAACCCTAAGCCCCAACGGAGGCATGGAGCCCCAAGGTGATTTAGGAAACCAAATTAAGAACGACTTTGGCAGCTTTGATGAACTCAAAAAGACGCTGACGGCGCAGGCCGCGGCAGTCTTTGGCTCCGGGTGGGCTTGGCTCTCTACAGACAAGGACGGCAAGCTCACAGTAACGAGTACTCCCAACCAAGATAATCCCCTTATGACCCATGGCGGCAAACTTACTCCCATTTTTGGCATTGATGTCTGGGAGCACGCCTATTATCTCAAGTACAAGAACGTACGCGCAGATTACGTCAACGCCATCTTTAATGTCGTAGACTGGGATAAGGTCGCCGAACTTTACCTCAAGGACAAATAGGAGCCTTGTTAGCCATCTAGGTGTTGGACCGAGCGTCCAACACCTTTTTCATGTCCAAAACGGGATTATGTGCCTAATTCCATTTTCCCAAACATGAATACCATATGACAGAAAGGGGGGTGTTCGATGGGAAATGCATTTTCCAGACCAGGTGAACTTGATCTTGCCCCTGCCCTGTCCGCCGGTATCTCAATGCTGTCCTCTGTTTTGGAACTGCTCGGTAAGTCTTCGGGGCAAGGCTCTGGTAAACTCGGCCACATTCTCGAACACTTGGATCCAGAACTGATCGAAACTCTAATCAGGCAGTTTTCGACGACGAGACCTGGAAGGGAGTGAAAATAATGGGCAGACCCGTCTGTTGCGGAATAGACCCCGTCACGGCCATCTTCATTCTGTT
>DUQE01000075.1 GCA_012837925.1 Bacillota bacterium | reverse complement strand
CCCCGCCGAGCCAAGTCCACCAGCGTCGCAGTGAAGTCCCTGCCATCTACATTCTGTCTATATAAGATGGCCAGTTCCGCCGGAGGGTAGTTGGCTGGCAACTCTTTATAGTAACGCTCAGCATATCCAGGTTCAGGTTTTCCATATGTGTTCCAGATAAACAGAATGAAGAGCACGAGAAGGGCAGAGGCAACGAGCGCTACTCGAGGATCCAAGGCCCTGAGCCTTCTGGCACGCTCCGCTCTCGCTTGAGCCTGTAAACGGCTTTCTTCCTTTTTCTGCTCAATACCGCGTTCCTCATCAAAAATGGCTTGGAGACGCGCCTCACCAGTGTAACGGTCACCTAGAGGAACCAAAGAGTTGGGAAAGACAACTCTTCCTTCCACAAATGTGCGTGCTGGAAGGTTCTCTACCTCCCAAACAATACTGCTCGGTGACTCGATCGTAACAACCCCATGAAGAGGACCATGTCCCCATGCGGCCACTTCATTCATCTGAGCACCATAGGGTAGCGAAAGGACGATTTTTACGCGATCTCGTCCCTGGTCCCAACGGTCTCCCACAAACTGATAGTAAAACTCAGCTACATCCTCATGCTTGAGAATGACGTTATGCAAAACATAGGACAGCTCAAAGTGGCGTATTTCATCGGTGGCTTCAAAACTCCAGTCCACGTAGACCTCGTCTTCTCGCTCGCGGACGAAGTAGGTTCCAGCCGGCCCAGGCGAATCTGTATCGAGACGAGTGTAGGAAATCCCGCCTTCAGAGACAACCACATCTCTCACTTCGACACCGCTGTGGGTATCGAAGAACTGGAACATGCCCGAAAAAGTGCCATCAAACTGTACCGTGTGTATCTCGGTAACACGCACTAAACCGTCGGCCCCCACCCTAGCGTCGATTTCCAGATTCAAAAAACGATGACTGCGGGCGTCTACCGTTGAGCCAATAGTGACAAGTAACAAAAGCAGGACGGATAGGAAAAGCCAACGTTTCAATGCATAACCTCCCCAAAGATATCTCGTTAAGTTATTAGCTAAGGAGTTCTTGAATCCTTCCCAAGCGGTTTGGAGAGTTACGTAAAAACAGGCGTTGAGCACCACTGATAGTGTGTCCAACGCCTGTATGCTTTACTAACCTTTCACTGCGCCACCCATCAGTCCTCGTACGAAGTACTTCTGCAAGGAGAGGAACACGATTAAGGGAACCGCCATAGAGACAAAGGCTGCCGCTGTAAGAAGATGCCAGTCCTGACCATGGGAGCCAACCAGACTGGAAAGACGCATGGTTAGCGGTGCTACCGATTGATGTCCTCCCAAGTAGATTAGGGCGACCAAGAGATCATTCCATACAGCCAGGAACTGAAAGATGACCAGGGACGCCAAGGCCGGGACAGAAAGCGGTATGGCCAGCCGCAAAAACGTCGTCCAGATTGAGGCGCCGTCAATGTGGGCCGCCTCGAAAAGTTCATCGGGCAATGACTGGAAAAACGTGTGCAGCATGAAGATGGAGAAAGGCAAACCATAACCGGTATGCACCAGCCAGAGTCCACCAAAGGTTCCCGAAAGACTCAATTTGTTGTAGAGCCTTAGTACAGGAATAAAGGTCATCTGGCTCGGAACGACCAGCATCATGACAATCAAGGCGTAGAAAAAACCACGTCCTTTGAAGTTCAGTTTTGACAGCCCAAAGGCTGATAACGCAGCCAGGAACACAGGGATCACCGTTCCGCCAATAGAAATAATGAAGCTATTTCGGAAAGCGGTAAGCATTCCCCCGGACGACAATACGCTTTGATAGTTCTCGATCGTGTACTGCGTGAACTTCAATGGACTGGAGAGTGCAGTCCACCATCCAGAGTACGCCACATCGCTGGCCGGGCGAAACGATGTGATTAATAGACCCAAGGTTGGCAAGAACCAAAGCACAATGGCTAGAATCACAACCACGTTCACCACAATCTGCGGCAACTTTTTCTTCAGCTTTTGTCTATTCACATCTATCCCTCCCTCAGCTTTTGACGAATGTTCGCATACATGATGGGGATGATCATGAGGAACAAGACCACAGCAATCGCACTCGCACGGCCCGTATTCGCGAACTGGAACATTTCTTTGAACATACGATTGGCAATGACTTCAGTGCCAAAATTCCCATTGGTCATTACGTAGATAATGTCGAAGATTTTCAATACGTTCACCAGCATCGTGGTAATCACCATAGTCAACGCCGGTCTCAACTCGGGAAGGGTAATATGCCGGAAGACCTGAAGCTCGTTGGCTCCGTCCACTGCTGCGGCCTCGACAAGCTCTTTGGGAATCCCTTTGTAGGCGGCCGATAAGATGACCATACAATATCCGGTCCAAATCCAAAGACCGACAATAATGAGGGCAAAGGTGTTAATGGGGCTTTCCAAGAGCCAGCCTTTTGGCTCGAATCCAAAGATGATCAAGATTTGATTAAGAAGACCAATTTGCTCAGAGCCCTGCGGCTTATAGGTGTACATGAACTTCCAAACCACACCGGCTCCCACAAACGAAATGGCCATGGGCATGAAGATAATAGACTTGGCAAAGCTCTCATAACGGACCCTATCAACCAGGATGGCGAACAGCAAACCTAAACCCACCGTACCGGCCGTAAAGAAGATGAGCCAAAGTAGGTTGTTCTTAAAGGCTGTTTGCATCACCGGTGAAGTGAACACATACTTGTAGTTGGTCAGTCCTACGAAGGTCTCTGAGCGCCTATCAAGAAAGCTGAGATAGATGGTTTGCAGAGCCGGATATACCTGATAGATCAAGAGGAAGAACACGGCCGGTCCCACATACAGAAGTGGGGTTAGACCACCTGTTTTCCGCCTCATCGCAACTCCCCCTCCCTATAATTCGGGAAAAAGGCACGCCCTTGTGCAGGGCGCGCCGTGATTCACCTGTTTATTGACGAGAATCCTAGTAGCTGTCTACCGCTACGTTTTCGATGAATTCTAGTACATCCGTCAAATCATCGCCACCAACATACATGAGGGTGCCTTCCCAGAATGCACCAGCACCTACAGCAGCTGGCATAGAGTCAGAACCGTCAAATCTAAAGACATCGGCTTCATTAAGAAGTCTTGCCATATCACGAGTGAGATCATCGGGATATACCGCAGGATTGATCTTATTGTTGGTGCCGAGTTTTCCAAGCCTGTTTGCC
This sequence comes from Bacillota bacterium, assembly GCA_012837925.1. GTDB lineage: Bacteria > Bacillota > Limnochordia > Darwinibacteriales > Darwinibacteriaceae > UBA5420. The sequence continues at coordinate 2,925 of DUQE01000075.1, read as the reverse complement.
CAGATTTCTTGTGCTTCGGCGCTGGCCAGGAAGTTCATGAACGCTGCAGCTTCTGGTGTGTCATTAAACTGTCCGATCATGTCGCCTGCACCAAGCATTGGATTGCCATGCTCAGGTTTAATCATTGGGAATCCAAAGAATGCGACATCTTCACCAATCACCACGTCAGGATTTGCATCGAGGATGAAACTGGTCACAAAACTAGCTTGGCGATGCATCATAGCACGTGGAGGATCCGTCAAGAGTTCTGCAACGGAATCACCAAAGTTTGTGGACAATACTGTAACGGGTCCACCATAGACATAGTCGCTGTTTCGGGCAATTTTACCAAAGATCTCAAAAGCCTCTTGGACTCTTGGGTCGGTCCAGGGAATCTCATGGTCTACCCATTGGTCATAAACATCAGGCCCTGCAGTGCGAAGCATGATGTCTTCGATCCAGTCGGTGGCAACCCATCCACTTGCGGCGCCCGACTCAAGACCGATGGCCCAAGGAGTATCGCCATTGGCCACCATTTTGTCCATAAGAGCTTCCATTTCAGCCCATGTTGTAGGAATCTCGTAGCCTCTTGCTGCAAACTCAGCAGGACGATACCAGACCAAGCTCTTAATATCAGCAGCAAACATCAAAGCATACAGACCATCCTTGTACGTTCCAAGCTCAATCCAGGCATCGTTGATGTCTTCGTTGAGGATCTTGGCATCAAATACGCCATTGAGATCGACTAACGCACCTTGTTCAACATACTCTTTCATGGCGCCAGGGCCAGGAAGAGCTGCAACATCCGGAGGATTACCAGCAGCAATACGGGTTTGGAGCAATGTTGGCAAGTCGCGTGTGCCTTCAAACTGCACTTTGATACCTGTCTTGGCAGTAAAGGCGTCCATCACTTCTTCAAATGCCTCTAACTCTTGGCCTCCCCATACGCCCATCATGGTCACTACACCTTGAGCAGACGCACCTAGGGAAAGAGCAAGGACCAGCAGCACACTAAATACTACAAATACACTCCTCTTCAATTCTAAAACCTCCTTAGTTTTTGAAAATGTAACCGGTTGCATTTTTCGAACCAAAACAACGACCAATGTAAATATTAGATGTCACTCGAGAAAAACCCTTTTTAATTTTTTAATTTTTTTGTTCCCTTAACATCTTTGTATGTCCCATGTATGTTCCGCTACCTTAGAGTAACTGCAGCAGGATTGGAAGCAAGACAAAAGTCAAGAGAGTTGGGATAACGACACCCATGGTCGCCAATTCTTCGTCTGCACCAAAACTCGCGGCCACTAAAGCCGTTGTCACAAGTGGCGGCATGGAGAACATCAAGACAAGGACGGTACGCAGTTCAGCGGAAAACTGGAAGATACTCAAGACCACGAGGCCCACCAGAGGGCTCAGCAACAGGCGATGCGCCACCACTCCCCAGACTTCTTTCCGCAGTCTTTGGCGCTTTTCAAATAGGCTCATCGTCAAAGCCCCAATGATCAGCATAGCGGATCCTACCGTAATGTTCCCTACGATCTCTAACGCTCCGTACAGCGGGCTAGGGATATGGACTTTGAGCAGCCCCATGGCCAAACCCAAAATAAGGCCAAGCATGTTGGGATTAAGAAGTCTCTTGACGCTGAATCTCGGTCCTGAGCGGAAATGTGAGATCCCGTAACTCCAATAAAAGAGTCCGGCACCGAGCTCGAACAAAAAGGCATAGACGACATAGGGAGTCCCTAGGAGAACCGTGATAATCGGAACCGGTAAAAAGATGTTGTTCCCGTTTGTGCAAAGGATCTGGTATGCACCATACGTCATGTCCTTTAGCCTAAAGACTTTGGCACTGAAATGTGCAGTAATGGCCAAGATGAGTGACGTTCCCAGGCCAAACACTGAGAAGAGCCATCCCTGCCTTAGAACCGCAAGATCGATATTCTTATACATGGTAACAAAAAGCATCACGGGAAAGGTGACCCGCACAACGAGGCGACTGAGTCGACGGCAAAAATCAAGATCCAAGATCTTGGTTCGATATAGGTAAGCACCCAATACAATTAGCAGGGCTAACATGATAAAGGGATCCAAAATGTTTAGCACCGTCTCGTCCTCCAGTCTTGCTGATGAAATATCAGAATCCTACTTCCCCTCATCATATGCCTTATCCTTCTTGTTAAGGGGGACAGACCCCCTTTACTTTTCCTTAACAAACTGGGATCAAAAACTGCCCCCAGATGTTGCTGCACGGCAACGAAAGAATGTAGCCTTGCAGGTATTTGATGTTAGAAGTCGAATTTATCTTACAATTAGCTTGTTTACTAAGGGGTGATTGGGTGTCTAAGTATGAACGGTTCGTAATTTATCCGCTTTTGTTCATCGCCTTGTTCTGTGCCATAACGGGCGTGAACGTAGTAAGTGCTACCCAGCAAATCTTTGACAAGATAGTGGCGCGCGAGATTGTAGTCGTCAACACTGAGGGAAATACAGTTGCTTCGATAAAGTACGACCAGGTCAAGGAAGACGTGAGTCTGGAGCTATTCAATGATGAAGGCACACGTGTAGTCTCGCTCTTATCCTATGATGATGGCGGTGCCATCGGAGTCTTCAACGAAGAAGGGCACCTCACCGTGGCCATGCAAAACGAGGAGAATGCCGGCAGCGTATTCCTCTACAACGGTACAAGCAAGATGACAAAGTTGGTGGGCTTACGTTCAGGCCTCTACGGAGGAGTCATGGAGGTCAACAACGCCAATGGCCTTCCCACCGGTATCATCGGAAATAACGTCCATAACAATGGATACATTGGACTTTTCCGTGGTGAACTACTTGGTTTTCTTTCGCCCCAGATTATGCTTAACGTAACTGAAGAAGGAGCAACCATTTTCCGAGCTGAATAATCGATCGAACAAGCGCTTTAAGGTCGCTCGCCTGAGTAACCTT
>DUQE01000074.1 GCA_012837925.1 Bacillota bacterium | reverse complement strand
TGGAAACCCTTTATTTATCAGTGTTTTGAATAGTCCTATTTCTCCACCCTTGACATCAATGCTACGCACTCAACGTGCCTTGTCCATGGAAACATATCCACAGGTTGTATGGATCCAATGCTGTACCCATGTTCATGTAAGTAGTTCAGGTCCCGAGCTAATGTCCCTGGATTACAGGAAACATAGCAAATCTTTGGTATCTTGGAGGTCACTAGTGTCTCTAAAAGGGAAGGGTCACACCCTTTGCGCGGAGGATCCAAGATTACTCCGTCTACTCGTTGGTGTTCCCGGATGAGTTCCGGGAGCACCTCTTCGGCCTTACCAACGAGGAATGTTGCTTCTTCAACTCCGTTGAGCGTAGCGTTATACTTGGCATCCTCCACCGCAGCAGCGAATGTTTCCACGCCAATGACAGCTTTGGTCTGCGAGGCGAGATAAAGTCCAATGGTTCCTGCTCCACAATAGAGATCCAGGATCGTCTCGCTGCCAGTCAACTGTATCGCGTCCCTAACCAAATCGTACAGCACCTTGGTTTGCATCGGGTTCACCTGGAAGAACGAACCTGGAGAGATGGCATACTGAAGGTGACCAATCGTGTCCATGAGGTACCTGTCACCCCATATGGTTCTGGTCTTCGGGCCTAGAATGACATTGGTGACCCGGGAGTTCGTGTTGTGGGCTATACTCACAAGTTCGGGAACGTCACTCGTTAACTTGGCAATGAGTTCTTGCTTGGCCGGTAGATCGGGCGTTCTCGTCACTAATATGAGCATCAGCTTCTCTTCGGAAAAGCTCACTCTGATCACAGCATGGCGCAAGACACCAGTATGACTAACTTCATCATAGGGTTCGATGGACAGCTCTTTGACCGAACGCTTTACAGCGAGAGCGAGCTTCGTGATCAAAGGATGCTGAATTTCACAGGTCTGTAGATCCACAATGTCATGACTACCCTTTTGGAAAAAGCCCATAACTAGCTCACCTTGCTGCGTTCCAAGGGGCAACTGGGCCTTATTTCTATAGTGATAGGGTTGGTCCATTCCCAAAACCGGCAGGATCTCTACATCGAGTCCTCCGATCCGCTCCATGGCGTCGACTACTTGTTGTCTCTTCCATCGTAACTGGGCTTGATAATCCATGTGCTGTAACTGGCATCCTCCGCACCTGTCTGCATGGGGGCAGCTGCGCCTTCTACGGTCAGGAGACGCTTCCAGGATCTCCACGAGTTCACCATAGCCTAGACGTTCTTTGAGATGCACCAAGCGCACCTTCACACGGTCACCTGGTATTGTCTCAGGGACAAAGACAACACGTTCCTCAATACGCCCCACTCCTGATGCCTCATGAGAGAGCCCCGTTATTTCGATCACGTGTTCTTTCCCTACTTGCCATGCACTCACCTTGCCACGTCCCTTCAAAAAGCCGAGAACTGCGATGGAATGTTTGTATCCCTCGGAGTCCTCGGCGATTGCTTGGTTGCGTTCAACTCTTAACATTGAATATGGTTTTACCTCATCTAGGGGAATCCGCACCGTATAATTGGCATGGGCTTCATTTAGTTCTTGCCCCGAGTCCTCGTTATTCATCCGGGAGATACTCTGCTTCAGGATAGGACCGTGTGGTTGCATTACTTCTACTTCTTCTCCAACATAAAGGCGATTACGAACACTCACAACCGCCTCACCGGTTGCCTCATCATAGCTGTCGACAACGCCGACTACGTCATAGTCCCTGATATATGTGCCGGTTGGACGATGGATCCCTGCATCTGAGGGAACAAAGAACCCTGCATAATACGGACGATGGCTTACTTTATCCAACTCATCCAAGAGCTCCTGTGGCAATACATAGTTCTCCGGATCCGCCGCATACAGGTCCAGAGCCTGACGATAGGCCCGCACAACAGTCGCCACATAAAAGGAACTTTTCATGCGGCCCTCGATCTTCAGGCTATCAACACCTATTCGCACTAAGTCAGGGATATACTCGATCAGACGCAAGTCCTTCGAATTGAAGATATGCGTTCCGCCTTCGTCCTCTTCAATGGGCATGTATTCTCCCGGCCTCGTCTCTTCTACCACCGCATAACGCCAACGACAACTTTGGGCACACTCGCCGCGATTAGCATCACGACCAGTGAGGACGTTACTCAGCAGGCAACGACCTGAGTAAGCCATGCACATGGCTCCATGGACGAACACTTCAATTTCGGCCTTAGTCTCTTGGCTTACCTTGGCGATCTCTTCTCTGGTCAACTCTCGAGCCATAACCAAACGTGCAATGCCAAGCTCTTCCCAGAACTTCGCAGCACGATAGTTCACCGTGTTCGCTTGCGTACTCAAATGTAGTGGAATACTGGGAGCAAACTCCTTCGCCAAGGAAATGACTCCCATATCAGCCACAATCAGCCCATCAACGTTGAGCTTTTCGAGCTCCGTCAGGTAGGCAGGAAGTAGGTCAATCTGATCATTATGGGCAAAGACGTTCACTGTGACATAAATCTTGACGCCCCGGCTGTGGGCAATGCGCAATACATCTTGCAGCTCTTCCATACTAAAGTTACCAGCCTTAGCCCGCATCCCGAAAGCCTTACCTGAGAGATACAAAGCGTCGGCTCCATACTCCATAGCCACAAGGGCCTTTTCCATGTTTCCTGCCGGAGCAAGAATCTCTGGTATTTTCACTATTCACTTCCTCCTAATAACCCAAGGTTCGTCGTGCACGCAAGTGATCGCTGTACGTCTTAGTGAACTCGTGGGTTCCGTCCCGCCTGCTGACGAAGAAAAAGTAGTCTGTGTTGGCAGGGTTCAAAACGGCCAGCATCGATGCTAATCCTGGACTGGCGATTGGTCCGGGAGGTAGGCCGCGATATCGATAGGTATTATAAGGCGAGTCAATCTCCAAGTCACGGTAGAGAACCTGGGGGCGCTCTTCCGGTGTCACATATCTCACTGTCGGGTCCGCCTGAAGAGGCATATCAATGGCCAGGCGGTTCAGATAAACCGATGCAACAACGGGCCTCTCATGATCCACCATGATTTCCTTCTCAACAATGGACGCCAAGGTGACCACTTCGTGTAAAGAGAACTCGCTATCCTCCAACAAAGGTACGATCTCAGCCTGTGCCACTGCTATGAAACGGTCCACCATTTGGCCGATCAAATCTTCTTCGGACTGGCCCTCATTAAAGTAGTAGGTATCTGGATAGAGATATCCTTCCAGCGAAGCAAGGGGAGAGTCAACGGGTATGGTCTCACCATAAATCAGGCTCGCATCGGAAGCCAACTCGATAAATCGATCGCGATCGGCCAGACCTCGATCGGCCAATACTTGCGCAATCTGCTTTATATCAAAGCCCTCTGGAATGACCACGCGTTCCGTTTGAACCCGACCTGAACGCAATTGCTCAATAATCTCCAGGGGTTTCATCTGGGGGCCTAACAGATACGACCCGGCTTGCAGACTCTTCTCAGCCCGCTCTAATTTTACCACAATACGAAACAAGGTGGGATTTTCAATGATTCCTTCATCATGTAAGAGCGTTACAATCTGGTTAGCAGCCATACCCTGCGGGACTCGTACGATCTTCATCAGAGCGTCAGGGTCTGAGCTCAAAGGACGATTTCCAATGATCAAAAGGCCAATAAGGCCAATGTATATGCCGAAGACTGCCAGCAAGAATAGAAAACGGACCGTACCAAAACGGGTCCGTTTCACTGTTGCTTGCGTAGTATCGGGCATGAAGCACACCCCCAAAAAACAGTTCAAAAATCGCTCGATCAGTCTATTTCATCGGACTCCAAAACCGCTACTACTCTGTCAAACTCCTCATCATCTTCAATGTCCATCAGGATTTCTTCACCGTTCTCGTCTACCTGTACCTTGAAAATGTAGGCCTGGTCGCTATCATCATCCTGAGGCATTAGGACAGCATACACTTGCTCCTCGATTTCCAAATACTCCAATATGGTAAACACGTGTTCGGTTTCGTCCTCGTCAATCAAAACAATGGTATCCAGTTCAAGATCATGGTCGTGGTCGTGCCCATCATGGTTATGTGACATCAATTCTCCTCCTTTAGAACCTAGCTTTTACCGCTTACGATCCAAATATGCCTGCAGAATTACTGCAGCAGCCACCTGATCGATGACCTGTCGGCGCTTAGCTCGGCTCACATCTCCCTCAAGCAAAACGCGTTCCGCTTGGACAGTAGAAAAGCGTTCATCCCAATATTCTACTGGCAGGTCAAATTCCCTTTCCAGTTCCGCACCAAACTGATAAATTTTATCAGTTTCGGGGCCGTAACTGCCATCCGTTCTGCGGGGAAGGCCCACCACGAACCTCTCTACCTTGTACTTCTCAACAAGACTGTTAAGTGCAGCGAGATCCTTCTCCTTGGACGTCCTCCTGATCACCGTTACCCCTTGAGCTGTCCAACCCATAGGATCACTAACGGCTACCCCAATTGTCTTTTCACCTACATCTAATCCCAGTAGTCGCATATACAAACCCCTCTAGATCACTTTGATCGCAAACTCGGGACAACTCGCTCCGCAATACCCACAAAAGACGCAGGCCTCACGCTCTACTACCTCCGCCTGGCCCCTCCTGACTTGTAAAGCACCATTAGGACAAGCCTGGACACAAGCTCCACAACCCACGCACCAGTCATCGATATGCAAACGCCGAGTAGTGAGTTTAGG
>DUQE01000073.1 GCA_012837925.1 Bacillota bacterium | reverse complement strand
CCTGGGGGTCGTGAAGAAATCGAATTTATGATGGCCCCGAACGTTGGTGAGGACCTCAAGCCCCTAGCTAAGATAGCATCTGGGGGCGAGCTGTCGAGGGTGATGCTTGCGGTAAAGGCCATTCTAGTTGAAACTGAACAGACGCCGACTATTATTTTTGATGAAATCGACGCAGGCATCGGCGGGCGCACCGCCTTGGCCTTAGGAGAGAAGTTGCGGGCTTTGAGTGAGGTGAGACAGGTATTGTGCGTAACCCATTTGCCGGTAGTAGCCAGTTTCGGTCGGCACCACTACTCGGTACAGAAGAGCTCGAAAGCCCAACGCACTGCGGTAAGTGTTCGATTACTCCAACCCGATGAACGCGTGGAAGAATTAACCCGCATGCTTGGTGGCTCAACGGACGAGCCAATCACCTTTGAACATGCCCGGGAACTGTTGAAAAGAACGGGTTCACTGTTGTCCTAAAAAGCTTATTCTGCCAGCTAGTTCCTTCACTAGAGGGACAGATCACAGGGTAACCTACACTCATGAAAGAGATGTGAGGGGGTAGGTGGCTTTGTGAGAAAAATCTTGCTCCGTTTGGGTCTGACGCTTGTTTTGGCCTGTTTGTTGGCTTTAGCCACAGTTCCGTACTGGGTTTCGGCCGTGGGAATTCCTAGAGAACTGAAGGTCTTTCCCGGAATGGAGTTGTCCTTAGACCTCAAACCTCCGTTCAGGATCCACGATCAGATGGGTCTTGAGGTGACTGGTCTCTTCGACACCGAAAATCTTGGAACCAGTGTCTACCGGGTCAATCTGTTTGGGTGGCTTCCTCTAACTGAGGTAGTCGTTGATGTAGTCCCGCTCTTACGAGTATACCCTGGTGGTCAATCTATTGGCGTTTTACTCAGCTCCGAGGGACTGATGATTGCAGACCTTGGAGCCGTTGTTGACGTGAGTGGCGTAGAGCGCTTTCCTGCTCGAGACGCAGGGATGCAGCCAGGAGACGTTCTACTCTCCATAGAAGGACATAGGCTGCGCCGCCCAGAGCAGGTTAGTGCGTTGGTCAACTCTTTAGCCCAAGAAAGGCGTGTTTTGGAAGTTGTTGTGCGGCGTAACAATCGGACTATTGCCCTGCAGGTGGAACCAGTGTTAACGAGGCCGTTTGGTCAGCAATCGCAGACATACCTTTTGGGGATTTATCTCGAGGACCCAGCTGCAGGAGTAGGTACCATGAGCTTTTATCACCAAGAGACGGGACGCTTCGGTGCCTTGGGGCATACAGTAACCGACAGTCGCGGAAGGCCATTAACGATTGATCGTGGAAGTATCGTTGAAGCAACAATCGATAGCATACGCTATGGGAGTAAAGGGTCTCCTGGAGAGAAAGTGGGTTTTTTTGACGGTGATCAAGATGTTATAGGCATCATTGACTCCAATACCGAGTTTGGAATTTTTGGCCAGCTTGAGGGAGCACTTCCTCAGTCAGTTTTTGCGCAACCGGTGCCCGTCGCTTTTGCTCACCAGGTACGGCTAGGTCCTGCTGAGATTTACACGGTGCTCCAAGGGAACCGTGTTGAACGCTTTTCTGTAGAGATTGTAAAGGTGGTCAATCAAACCAGACCTGGCGATAAAGGCATGGTAATAGAAGTCACGGACGAACGCCTTCTGCGGGAAACGGGTGGAATCATTCAGGGGATGTCGGGCAGTCCTATTCTTCAAGATGGCATGTTGGTGGGTGCTATCACCCATGTGTTTGTTAATAATCCGAGAAAAGGATACGGCAGTTTTGCTGAGTGGATGGTCTATGAGGCAGGATTGGGGCAGGTTGAGGAAATTCCCGCGAAACAATCGGTTTCGCGGGAGGTTTTTTTTTGCATGTAGAGAAAGACGTTATTACGATATGTTAAAGTAGTATAGAGAATATTGTGGTGAGGTGGGGAGATTAGCATGGAATCAAAAACGCTTGTGCTCGGAGTCATAGGGTCAGATGTACATGCGGTCGGTAACAAAATCCTGGAAATTTCCTTTAAGGAAGCAGGGTTTAATGTGGTCAATCTGGGAGTGTTGGTTTCACAAAAGGAGTTTGTGGAAGCTGCTGTAGAAACCAACGCCGATGCAATCATGGTGTCATCTCTGTATGGACATGGTGAGATCGACGTCAGAGGTCTGCGGGAAGCATTGATTGAAGCCGGTATTGGAGATATTTTGATGTATATCGGCGGATACTTAGTTGTAGGAAGCCAAGAGTGGTCTGAAGTGGAAGAGAAATTCAAGCAATTAGGATTCGATCGTGTGTATCCTCCAAGTACATTACCAGAAGACTTCATTCCAACGTTGAAGCGAGATCTTGGTATGTAAATGGAGGGTTTTCGATGAAAGACGTCATGGTCTTAGTGGACATAGGAAGTACGTTCACGAAAGTAACGGCCGTAAACATGGCAGAAAGGCACATCCAGGCACAAGCGAGTGCCCCGACAACGCCCTCTGACGTGAGTGTAGGTCTACAAAACGCCTTAGAGACTTTGCGTTCGACAGGCGCGGTAGGTGCTGTGCAGCCTGATCAGATCTTGGCCTGTTCAAGTGCTGCAGGCGGTCTACGGATGGTGGCGATCGGTCTTGTTGAGGATCTCACTGCCAAAGCGGCCAGACAAGCAGCTTTAGGGGCTGGTGCTCGAGTTCTAAAAACATTCTCTTTTCAGTTGACAGAAGAAGATCGAGCCGAGATCATCGAACTTAACCCTGATATCATTCTTCTTGCAGGCGGGACAGATGGTGGTAATACTGAGAACATT
>DUQE01000072.1 GCA_012837925.1 Bacillota bacterium | reverse complement strand
TTCTGCAAGACACAGTCCTCTCTTTTTGCCTCTTGGCGGGCAATGCGTTCTGTCAACTCGCGGCAGGTGTATCCACACTGGGTACAGCAATCATCGTCAAAGGACGGAAGGGGTTCAAAGGCCCGTGCTTCAACAAAGTCCACGAGAGCCTTCGGGTCTTCCAGAGCATGAAACACCGGTAACCCCATCATTTCTTCAGGATGACTGTTGGCGAGTACACCGGAAACCGCCACGACCCGGCCGTCGAGTCGCTCCTCAACCTCATCTGCGTCGTGCGCAGTAAGAATGCGCGGACCGTTGCAGTCGGCGACTCCTTCTAAGATAACGTAGTCGTGTTCATAGTGCTTTAAAATCTCGGTAATGGAAAGCTTTTCCTGATAGAGCACATCGGTCTCCTCAACGGCCCTGGCCGTCACCAGCTGGGAGCCACTGGACCGATGACGCCCTGTGTCTTCTGCTGGATTAGGATCAAGGGAAAACTCTGGACAATGGATCTCCTTAACCGATCCAACGCTGTAGCCCTTCTCGCGAAGACCTCTGATGATCACTTCGCAGACTGTGGTTTTGCCAGAATTGGAGGTGCCATTGACAGCAATTACCTTCATTCCAAACCCCCTATCCAAAAAGATAGTAAAAGCCGAAGGACAATAGTCCCAGGCTGAAAAGTATGCATGTTAGGACCCAATCCGCAAACGTCATGCGAACATCCAGATAGCTTGTGCGTGTGGGCAAAGCACCAAAGCCTCGAGCTTCCATGACGATTGCCAGTTCTTTGGATTTTACGACTGCATCCGCCACAACGGGAAGTACAAGGTCCTTGTAAAGACGGATCTTCTGCCCAAAGGGAATCTTCTTCAGCTCCACTCCGCGCAACTGCAGAGCAATCAGGGCATCGGAGAAAGAAGTACTGAAGGAGGGTATAAAGCGTAGTGCGATCATGAGCATGAAAGAGAAAAGATACGATATTCCCAGCTTGGTCAAGGCTGTGAGCACCCTGCGCGTGTTTTCCCTTGCCATCACTGCGGCAGAACAAAGAATGACGAAAAACCTCAGCAAAGTTGTGGCTCCCCGCATGACTCCACCAGAATAAAGAACGGGGTAACCCCGGATGATCACAAGCGGGTTACCCGCCCGTACAAAGAGTATGTGGAGCGCAAGAATAACAAGAGCCAGGGGCAAGAAACCGCGTAGACGCCTCCCTAGGGCCTGTAAGGTAACTCCAAAGAGAAGTGTTCCGCCCAAGGAGAAAAGAGTGAGACCCAACATCCACATGGGGCGAAAAAACACCAGGGCTCCCGTGGTACACAATAACACCCATAATAGCTTTACTCTAGGATCGGCCCTTTTCATACTAACACCTGTCCACGTTCTACCTTGATTTTGCGCGCGTTTGAATAACGCGAAATCAGTTCCTTTTCATGGGTGATCACTGCGAGTCCTCTTCCTTCTTCCAGAAGATCGTCAATGATGGTATATAGGATTTCCCGGTTCTGTCTATCCAGACCCACCGTGGGTTCATCAAGTATCAAGAACTGTGCACCACCCATAAGAAGCGTACAAAGTGCAAGTCTTTGCTTCTCGCCTCCGCTGAGGTTATAAATGCTGCGTTCCTTCAAGGCTCCCAAACCGAAACGTTCCAATAGATCTTGGGCTCTTTGGGCACTGGCTTCCAGGTCTCTCCCCAGCAGTTCATCCACAAAGACCATCTCTCTCCAGACTGTGCCTGCAAAGAGTTGCCTCGCTGGGTTTTGAAACAAATAGCCTACGTCGCTGCCGATTTGCCCCAAAGATAGAGCAGACGACGGCTTTCCAAAAATCCGCACATCGCCCTGCAAGGGCTTTAGGATCCCGCACATGAGCTTAGAGAGCGTCGTTTTTCCACTTCCATTCGCTCCCATGATCAAACGCAACTCTCCGTGCGGAAAATCAAGGCTTGGGCAGGAGAGAACAAAATCTCCCTTAGCATAACAAAAGACAAGATTCGACAGGGATATGGCGGGCATCACGATATTACCTCCCTGACCTGTCCATCCTGCAGTTCATAGATCCGATCAGCCAGATCCACATGTTCCTCGCTGTTTTCCACCATAAAAATGGCGCGGCCCAGTTCCTTCTGTGCACGAATGGTGTCTCGTACGACGGAGACGGACTGTGAATCAAGCTGCGAAAAGGCCTCGTCAAGAATGAGGATCCGCGGTTGGAGAGAAAGAACGGCGGCTAGCGCAATGCGCTGCCTTTCACCAAGGGACAGCGTTTCTGTTTCGACCAGGCGATACTCCTCCATGTGAACCATGGCAAGGGCTTCATTGATGCGCTTGTCCATCTCTGGTCTGGGAAGACAAAGATTTTCGGGCCCGAAGGCCAGCTCGTCTTCCACGGTAGGAAAGAACAGCTGCGAATCGGGGTTCTGAAACAGGACCCCTACCGTCTCCGCTACGCGCGCCAAAGATAAGAAACGCAGGTTCTCTCCAAAGAAGAAGACCTCGCCGCTGACCTGGCCTGAAATCGAACGAGGTATAATACCAGCTAGAATGTGACAAAGAGTACTCTTACCGACACCGGAAGGACCGCGCAAGATGACACACTCGCCCCGTCTCACATAGACGTTGACGTTTGTTAACAGGGCCTGTCCCCCGTGCCGTGGATAGGAAAAGCTGATCTGGCGTCCTTCTAGAGCGTTCACTGAACTGTAATCTCCTCCATAAACTTCACCCAGCGCTGGGCAAATTCTGTGCCTCGAATCACCAGGTAATAGGGTCCCGAGCCGCCTTCACTCTTTGGTTTCAGTGGCTCGCCATCCATGGCAATGGTGATGTAGACGTTTTCCTCTTCCAAAACCTCGTCTCCATATATTACGGAAACATAACCGTCCAGGGCCATCACCTCAATAGTGGAATCCTCGTTTATGGGAATTCCGTATTTCTCTAAAACCCTACGAAGCTCCACGCCCCGAAAGGTCACATTTCTGGGACCCGCTGTGCTTGTACGCACCACAGTAGTAAAATCAACAGGACCGAGAGCCAGAATATCCTGCATAGTCACCCGATGCTCTGCGGACTCATACGTCAGGGCAAACTCCGCCTGGGTCTCCAACTCTTTCTTTCTGTCCAGATCTCCGCGGTTTAGGTAGGCCAAGACGCCCACCGCTATAACCAGCACAATAATCGCTGCCAGAATACCTCGCGTCTGTTTCTTCGTCTTTCTTGCCACAGATATCACCTCATCGTTTTCTCACAGTATTCCTAGTCTCTCCAAACTGCGGGCGATACTGCTGGCCACAAGGCCGCCCAGTCCTCCCGAAAGTGCCGCCACAAGAAGGGACAACATGAGAGGAATAAAGGAAAGGTTGAAGATCGCGACATTAACGGCAAATGTCCCTGCGACATTGGCCACTAGGCCCGCCACAAAGCAGCACATGGGGCAACAACCCCTGTGTCTGCTCACCAGAAACCAGAGTTCCACGGCTAACCCAGGAAAAACGTACGTCACTAAGCTCGCTGCTCCATGGGAACCAAAGGTTCCCGTAATGGTGACCAGAACCGCCTGGATTAGAGATATAAAGAGCGCTGCACCAAACTTCCCTGTGATGGCCGTCCCCAGAACCAGGAACATCATGAAGAAGCCTCCCGCCACCACGCCGCCTGGAATAAAGAGTGGACCTGTAATCGCCTGGGCGAGAGGCACAATAATGACCTTGCTGGCAATGCCCATCGCTGCCAGCATGGCGAGAATCACGTAGTCAGAAAGCTTGAGACGTCGCTTGCTCCTCTTGTCCTTCATTCGCTTGACCTTTCTTGTTTCGTTTCGAGCTCCAGTGTTTGCGCCCAGACAAATCAAATGGTATCAGAGACTCTTAGTTCACCCTCTTGCATCAAGAAACGACCGCGGGCTATGACGGTATCTAAATTGAAATCACTGTCCATAAGAAGGATGTCCGCATCAAAACCTGCACGAAGCCTTCCTTTGCTCTCATGGAGCTCTAGGGCTTCCGACACATTTGTCGTGACAAGGCTTAGAGCATCCGTGATACCCATCGTCTCAACTTGAATCAAGTGTTTTAAGACATTGTGTAAAGACTGCATCGATGCAGCTACAATGCCGATCATTTCATTCTTGTCGTTCCATTTTGGCAGGCTGCCGTTGGAGTCCGAACTAAGAGTGAGGCGCCCAAGGGGTGCACCTGACGCAATTGCCCTGGTGATATCCTGGGCAGCGTCTTTCGGGTCTGTACTAGCCGTAAAGTCGATGTAGCCACCCTTCTTGGCAAAACGCACAGCAGACTCTCCTAGTTTACCCACATGCGTTGGGCGAAAGTGCTTAATGGGAAGATCGGTCTCGTCCAGGATCTCAAAAATCATGTTCAGACCTTGTTTGCCGCGACCCGTGTGCATCGTGACCAAGCCCGGCTTTCCGCTAATCAGCGATGCCATGCGCACATCACTCACAAGCCTGATCAACTCTTCTTTCGTCAAGTTCGAACAGCGATGATCCGAGATGGCAACCTTCACACCAAGGACCTCGGCAACAAAGGCGATATCCTTTTTCACATCACCCGTCAGGGTAATCGTGGGGTACTCATACGACCCTGTGAGGCAGTATGCCGTGAGTCCTTCTTCGCCTAGGGCCTTTGTCTTGGCCACCAGGTTCTCGACACTGCGCGTAATGCCGTCAGTGCCAAGTACTCCAACGAGCGTTGTGACTCCTGCTCGAACGCAATCGGTAAACTTCAGTTCTGGCACGCGGGTTCGAAAACTACCCTCGCCACCTCCACCGGTAACATGGACATGCTGATCGATGAAACCAGGCGTAGCGATCAGGCCTCTTCCGTCCACCCGATTTGCTCTTGGATAGAAGCTCGAGAGCCCTTGTCCAATTTCCACAATACGATCGTGACAGAAGACAATGTCATTGATTCCTAGATCCTCTGGAGCAAAGACATGAACATTTTCGATGAGCGTGATCATTTGGCGCACCTTCCTTCAAGGCTTAAGTTCCACTTCACTATCATCATGTCCTTCTGAGAAAAACCCCCGGTAAAGGACCCACAGCGAGTCAATAACATAGACTATGACCACCCCATATATGAATCTTGTCGTAAACAACGACCAAAGATTTGCCAACATTTCACTCGCCTCGGTTGTATGAGCACCGAGCAGCTGCGTGACAAAATCGGGATTCCAAAACGCGGGGTTGGCAAACAGACGATAAGCCAGAAAGACAGCTATGCCATTACAGATGAGACTCACCGCCGCAAGCTGTCCACTCCATACTCTTTTTGCGAGTTTCCAGACTTCCTTCACGATACTGATACCCACAAGTCCTATGAAAAGGGGAAGAAAATGCCGGACTGTCTCTGGGTTTACGACCGGAATCACGGTGGTTACCGAGCCTGCTATCTGAAACACGCCAAAGCGCTGCGGCATGACGTACATGACCAGAAACAAGATGGAAAGGCCAATGCTCAAGAGCGGATCGCTGATCGAGATCTGTCTTTGTTTATCAGGGATCTCTGGTAACAGATCGGGAGTCCACTCTTTCTGCCCCATGGCTTCCAGTTCTTCTTCTTCTCCAAAATGGTCTGCGATCGCAAAGGCTACGGTGACCCAAAAGAAGACGTGCATTCCCGCTCCAAAGAGGGCACTTATAGATTCTGCGATAAAAGTGATGAGACCTGTAGGTGCTACAAATGCCTTGATCACCAAGGCGAGTTGAACCAGGGACAGAACAATGGGACCAACAATCTTCAGGATCTTCAGATAGCTGTCAAACAGGCGAGGTCCAATGAGATAACGCGACTCTCCACCGTATTCCCTAGCCAGATCCTCTGGATCCCCAAGTTCCATAAGCACGCTGTGAACATGTTCCTTGCTCACCTGCGTCCCTTGGACCTTTTCCTCAAGAAGGTCCTCAATCAGACCCCTAAGCTCGATTGCTACTTCTTCCCTTGCCTTTGCGGGTAGCCTGCGCGCGACCGCATAGATGTAACGTTCAACTGTTTCCATCTTTTTCGCCTTCTTCACTGTTTAGTAAGTTTTCGACACTTCCCACCATCTGCGTCCATTCCTCGCGAAGCTTAGTGTAGACCTCTCGCCCCAGGAGGCTAAGTTTGTAGTACTTACGGGGTCTCGATTCGTTTGTATCCCACAAGCTCTCGAGGAGCCCCTGCTTCTCGAGTCTGCGAAATAAGGGGTACAGCGTTCCCGCCTCAATGGGAAAGCCCCTGTCCGCGAGCTTCGATACGAGGGAATACCCATACTGGGGTTCATCCAGTTGGCTTAGTACCGCAAGTACCACAACACCCCTGCGCAGTTCCTGCGCAAGACCGGCTACAATTTCTTCTTGTTTGACATTTGTCATCTACATCAACTCCAAGTTCATTATAATGTGTGGCACACACTATTGTCAATAAAGAACTATAAAAAAGGACCCTGCAACATATGCAGAGTCCCAGAAGTCTCGTCTATTCTCTATGTACTATTCGTTTAGTAGCCTGTCGTACTCACGAATGATTTCGGATGTGACGTCTACTTGAGCCTCGTAGTAAAAAATGCTGGAAGCCTCGGCAATCATGGTATACCCGTCACGGGCACCAACTAGATTTACCACCGCGGCGATGTCCTGAAGCAAGAGCTGGTATAATTCGTCGGCGCGTTGTTGGATCGCGTATTCCGCTTCAACAGCCATTGTCTGGTAACGTCCCACAAGTTCGTCTAATTCTGGTGTCGAAGCATCTTCTCCCAACTGCTCCTGCATCTCCAGGATAGTCGCTTCCAGTTCATCAAGCTGGCTCTGCCATGATGTAATAAGAGCCATCAGATCGTTATTGGCCAGTTGTCCAGCCTGGGATTGTTCGATCACAAGGTCTACATTAACAACTCCAATCAAGACGTTTCCTGATGCACTCGCACCCTGGCTTAACAATACGACTACGACCATCATTAGGCATACCCAGATACTTGTTCGTTTCACGTGAATTCCTCCTTGTAGTGTTTCCTCTAGAACGCCAGTTGAACAGCCCCATGAATCCTCGGGTCTTCCGCCGGCAAGAGGGGTAGTGCTAGCTGAAATCTGCCGGAAAAAGAGTTGCCTAGTCGTATGTTCACGCCTACGCCTGTGCTGATCAAAAAATCGTCTTGAGTAATTGGTTCGTCATTGCCCTTGTACGGGAAGGCTGCTCCGTGGTCGAAGAAGAAGACTCCCGAAAGTGCCTTAGCCAATGGAAAGACAAACTCCAGGCTGAACATGTAGCCCATGTCTCCTGTCAGTTGCCCTTCTTCAAATCCCCGTACCGAATTCATCCCGCCAACAGCAAATTGCTCTTCAGGTGGCAGCAGTCTAGTCGGAGCGACTTGGACAGCGGCACGCACATGGGCCTCAGTGCCACGCGAATCTGGCATCGCCCAGTCTAGTGACCCATAATATTTCACGAAGTTCTTGTCCACGGCCGCATCACCATGTCCTACCGTGATGGTATGGGAGATGCTTGATGCCGCAGGGTTGGCCGCCCTCTGGATATTCCAGCCTGCGATAACTTTTCCTGTCTGGTTTTTGATCAATTCCACACCAGAGAAAATCGATCGGGCCGTGCGCCAATGATATTCGAGGAAACCATCGACAACTCGGTTCGCTTCGACCCGCAACGGACTCGTGAAATAGATGGTGCGTCCAAGGCTGCGTGATTCAATTTCCAAGTCCTCAAAGTCGCCGGACACAATCTTGACCGAACTGCCATCGAACCGGAATCCTGTTCTAAATCCTTTGGGATTCATGGGAACATCATACGAAACAGAACCCGCCAAGGACCCTTTTCCCTTCGTAAGCGAAAGATTCACGGGGTCTCTGAATCCAAACAGACTGTTGTAGGCCAGGGCAATACCTCCACGATAGCGTCCAGACTCGCTACGACCGGCATTGTCTGCAAAGACCCTAGCTTGAACCCGTGGAGGTTCTGCCACGAGGACTGTGATGTCGGTTGTGCCGAACTCTTCCCCTGGGGCGAGTTGCCCATGCAGTGCCACGTCATTGGTCTGGTTGAAGTACAGAATGTCTTCCTCAAGCTTATCCAGGCGAACTAAGTCGCCCGGAGTAAGGGAAATCCTATCCTGTAGGTACTGATGCGTCGTCGTCACGTTACCCTCAAAGGTCAGACGACCCAGGCGACCCTCTACGAGCTGAATGTACACGGTACCTGCATCAACATCCTGGGGCGGTAACAACGCTTGAGCGGTTACATAACCTTTCTTCGCATAGAGAGCGTTGATGGCTTCTACCGCCCCAAGTAGATCGGAAACTCCCAACTCACGACCCTCCAGGGGTTCGAGAATAATCCGAATCTCCTCGGTGCTCAAAATCTCTGAGGAATCGGTGAGAATCTGGCTCACATGAAACCTGACTTCTTCCGCCTCTGCAGGCCATAAGATACCAGTAAACAGTATACTGTAACCCAACAACCAGCCTGCCAAGAAGATCGTGCCCACTAAGAGCTTCTGTCTACTTCTCCACATCCAGCTCATATCCCTCCGCCTTAAATTGCACTGCTAATTTGAATGGGTTCCCACACCAGATCGTCTTCTTTATCTTCTTGTTCATCACTTGTGTTGTTGATGTCCACAGGTCTGTCCCCATTGCGAAGTCTACTGATCCGGTGCAGACCAAAGACTGGTTGGCGCATCGCTCCTTCAACCTCGGCGAGTTTTGTGGTAATTCTGGTTACGCTGTTGGTCGTACCAAACTCGTTGATGATGAAGTGATCATTATAGTTTACAGCCCGGGCTGTGGTCCAAATCTGTCGATCCGCACCCAGAGTCAAAGAGAACGGACGGTCCTGAGGATACAGCTGCAAAGCAACATTGGGATAGATCTTTCTCTCAACATTATCGATTACCACCGTATGGTAACGATTTTTGAACGTTGCTTTCTTGCTCACGACGACGTTCGTGAGGGCCAGATGGTCTGTGTCTGCCTGAAGATCCATGTTCGCAGCCTGCATCTTGGCGAAAACGACTCCGATAGGCGACTTCACGTTGATGATCACGGTGTCGGCCACGGGTTTACTTCCGCCTCCAATCGCCACCACGATCGGCTCGCTTCCTGTGTGTTCAACCGACGGTAGTACGATATGGTCAGCGTAGGCACCCAAGGAACGCACCGCATACATTTTGTCTACAGTTAGGGATCGACCTGTGCCAAGTACGGTTAGGTCAAAGTCGGTGGCCGATGCTTGCCCCATCCAAAGATCGTTCGAGCTCCTTAGAGTCACTCCATCTCTGGCCTGAAGGTTCGCTATCCGTATGCCTCCATCAGGTACTCTGAGCCCAATCGAGCCTTGCGCAGCAAGAATTTGGTCTGCGATGAAATCTCCACCGAGTTGTTCCAGGTAGACACTTCCTAAGGCCTTGGCTGCAATCTTGCCTCTCGCTGCTGTTCTCGTGTACGCATTGGATTGACCAATGCTTCCGTTGGTACTGCTTAAGGTGATGTCTTCTCCCTTGACGTAACCTCCGGTTATGGAACCATCGGCACTGATGACCACATCGCCGGTCACCGCTTCAACGTCTTGGATGTTCAGATCTCCGTCCACCTCGTACAGATAGACTCCGTTTTGTGCCCGAGCTATAACATGTCCTCGGTCACTTTTCGACGAATCAATGTTCAGTGGAGATGCAGCCTGCCCCACTGTGCCTGTGGCAGCGTATAACTCGATGTTCTTAGCAGTAATGCTTGTCTCTGTGGCTTGACCGGTGATGCTACCTTTGGCACTGACTCGAACCGTGCCCTCACTGGCATGTACGACTCCTAAAGGAACATCGCCCGTGACCGCTGTGAGATGCACATTTCCGCCTTCTGATGTCACCGTGCCGACAAGTACATCGTTTTGAGCTGTGATGGTGACATTTGCGCCGGCGGTTGCCGTCTGTAGTGCCACATCGCTCGTGTTCGATGCAATGTTGATATTGCCAGTATGGGCCACTGCCCCGTTCACATCTACAGTTCCTTGAGCCGTCATGGTGATAGCACCCAGCTCTGACGTGACGTCGTCGACGTTCACATTTCCGGTTTCTGCTACAAGGGTGATATCCTCCTGCGCTTCTGCACTTTCCACCGCAAGGTTACCTGTAGCAGTGAGATGTACACTTCCGCCCTCTGATGTTACCGTGCCAACAAGTACATCGTTTTGAGCTGTAATGGTGACATTTGCCCCGGCGGTAGCAGTCTGCAGCGTCACGTGGCTCGTGTTCGACGTAATGCTGATATTGCCAGTATGGGCCACTGCCCCGTTCACATCTACAGTTCCTTGAGCCGTCA
>DUQE01000071.1 GCA_012837925.1 Bacillota bacterium | reverse complement strand
GCATCTGGGTAAGCAGGGAGTGTTGTGCCTGCTTTCCGACTCAACCAACGCAGAGCGCCCAGGGTATACGGCGTCTGAAAAGAAGGTAGGAGAGACGTTTCGGCACATCTTCAGCAATGCTGAAGGTCGCATTTTAGTTGCTACCTTTGCGTCAAACGTTCATAGAATCCAGCAGATCTTTGATGCCGCTGCTCGTGAGGGGCGTCATGTAAGCGTAACAGGAAGAAGCATGATAAGAGTTGTCGAAGTAGCCATGGAACTAGGCTACCTGGACATTCCAGAGGGTATTCTCGTTGACTTGGTGATTCCGGACATCACATACTTAGTAGAGAACGCCAGTCGCGTTAAGGGTATCTTTTTGACGCACGGGCACGAGGATCACATTGGAGGCATGCCTTATGTCTTGCGCCAACTAAATGTGCCTGTGTACGGGACAAAGTTAACTCTTGCTCTCCTGAAGGTAAAACTTATTGAACATGGCCTGGAGAGAAGTACAGACTTGAGGGAGATCAAGGCTGGCGAGCGAGTTACGCTTGGAAAGATAGACGTAGAGTTTATCCATGTTAACCATAGCATAGCCGATGTCGTGGCTTTGGCCTTCCATACGCATCTTGGAGCCATCGTTTATTGTAGTGATTTCAAGTTTGACCAAACCCCCTACGATGGAAAGGTCGCCGATCTTTATGCCTTTGCGCATCTGGGTAAGCAGGGAGTGTTGTGCCTGCTTTCCGACTCAACCAACGCAGAGCGCCCAGGGTATACGGCGTCTGAAAAGAAGGTGGGAGAGACGTTTCGGCACATCTTTAGCAATGCCGAAGGACGAATTTTAGTCGCCACCTTTGCGTCAAACGTTCACAGAATTCAGCAGATTTTTGATGCCGCTGCTCGTGAGGGGCGTCATGTAAGCGTAACAGGAAGAAGCATGATTAGAGTTGTCGAAGTAGCCATGGAACTGGGCTATCTGGACATTCCAGAGGGAATCCTCGTTGACTTGGATAAGCTGGATAAGCTGCCCCGGGAGAAATCGGTGATTATTACAACAGGAAGCCAAGGAGAACCTATGGCCGCGCTGAGCCGCATGGCTATGGCCGAGCATCATCGCATCTCCATAGCACCTGGTGACACAGTGATCATTTCTGCCTCTCCCATTCCAGGGAACGAGAAAGCGGTAGGCCGCATTATCAACCAGTTGTTCAAGGAAGGTGCGAAGGTGGTTTATGAACCTCATTTGGGGGTCCACACTTCGGGACACGCACAACAAGAGGAGCTGAAGCTACTCTTGAACCTGTGCAAGCCGCGCTACTTCATTCCCATCCATGGAGAGCATCGCATGCTATTGAAGCACGCGGAACTCGCCGAGACGACGGGAGTTCCAAAAGAGAACATTGTTATCGGTGAGATCGGTCTGCCCGTCGAGTTCACAGAAGACGGAGTGCATATCCGGGAACGGGTTGTCTCAGGTCAAGTGTTCGTCGACGGATTAGGCGTTGGTGATGTGGGCAATATCGTTCTGCGAGACCGGCGCCAGCTCTCAACAGATGGTATTTTGATTGTCGTTGTTACTATGAATCGGAAGACGGGGCAGGTCATGGCTGGACCTGATGTTG
>DUQE01000070.1 GCA_012837925.1 Bacillota bacterium | reverse complement strand
CGAAACACTGGCCACAATGATTACATCACGACGTTCAAAAAGGGCACTTGTCGCAGCATGGCGCAGGCGATCGATCTCCTCGTTGATCGAGGAGTCCTTTTCGATATACGTATCGCTTGTGGGAACATAGGCTTCTGGTTGGTAGTAGTCATAGTAACTCACAAAGTAGTGCACAGCGTTATCGGGGAAGAACTCCCGAAACTCGCTGCACAGCTGGGCCGCTAAGGTCTTGTTGTGCGCCAAAACTAGGGTAGGCTTTTGAACCGCCTCCACTACTTTAGCTACTGTATACGTCTTTCCTGAGCCGGTAACTCCGAGCAACGTTTGGTGCTTCATCCCGGAGTTAAGTCCTGAGACTAGCTCCCGGATGGCTTTCGGTTGATCGCCGGCCGGTTCAAAGGGAGCTACAACTCGAAACTCTTTTTGCAGAGCCATTTTCTATCTATGTCTCCTTTTTTCAGCTTTTCGGTAGGTAATTTTTGTCGCGTAGCCAATACTACAAGGGAATGATAGGAGGTCGTATTGATGAGCTTGATCGTTATGGTGGAAATCCCTCGTGGGAGCCGCAACAAATATGAGTATAACACGGAAGATCAACGGTTCTACTTAGACCGTATGTTATTCTCCTCGGTCCATTATCCCGCGGATTATGGTTTCATCCCTGAAACGCTGGCCGAAGATGGAGACGCACTTGATGCGCTTGTCCTTGTCGGTGAAGCAACCTTCCCGGGCTGCCTCATTCGGGTGGAGCCTGTGGCCGCCTTTGAGATGTGGGACGAAAAAGGACCTGATCAGAAGATCCTGTGCGTGCCCGTCAGCGATCCCCAGTGGAGCTGGGTACGTAGGCTCGATGATGTTCCACCACACCTGTTGAAAGAGATCACACACTTCTTTCAAGTTTACAAGGACTTGGAGAAGAAGAAGACAAAAGTAGGCGATTGGCTGGATAAGGAAGACGCTCAGCGCTTTGTAGCCGAAGCTAAAGCGCGCTACATACATGGTCAATAACTACTCGTTATAAAGAAGCCTTGAGATAGGCACGAGCTGCACGCCTGAATCTAGGAACTCAGGAATCATCTCCCACAGAGCATCAACAGTAGCTGGTCGGACATGCCCTATCATTACGGCATGTCCTTGTCTTTGCGCCAAAGCCAAGCCAACACGTACCTGGGCTTTGATTTTTTCCACATCGCTTTCATTGTCGATAAACAAGTTGTTCACACCAAAGGGCACGCCGACCTCGTAGGCCACATCCGCAACAACACTCTGCGTGGATGTTCGGCTATCGACAAAAAATAAGCCCAACTCCTTGACCACCTCAAGCACATGGCTCATCGTGGTACAATCCGCCGTAATCAGAGAGCCCATGTGATTATTGAGTCCCACGGCCACTGGCAGGGAGGCTAGGTTTTCCTTGAGTACATTCTTGACCTCGCCACCATCCATACCCAGGGTGATTCCCCCCGGGCCTAGGTCCAGTCGTGAGTCAAGGGCCTCCATGGGTTGGTGCAGAATCACTTCGTGACCTGCTTCATAGATGCGTTCGCTGGCCTCCCGCGACACATCAAGATGAGGTAATACAGCCATGGTCAACGGAAGCGGAAAGGCGATCATTGGATCGTTCGCAGGCGAAGAGTAACCCCAATCATCGATGATGAGTGCCAGAACCGGTGCCTGAGGAGTCCTCTTCCTAAAGCCCTCTGGGTCGAAGGGCTCCCCCATGACAGGAATTAAGCTACCATAGTGGTAATCGTAATTCTGGGGGTTCAGCAATTCTATTCTCCATTCATAAGCTAAGACGCGACTCTCTGATTCAGCGATATTGCTCCAAAAGCCCATTGTGTACCCATGATCCTGGGCTTCAAGTTGGATCGTCCAACCCTCTTCTAGATACAATCCCCCAAGATGCAGGACAGCATTGGATAACTTACGGTCATATCGCTCAGGCACCAATACAAGAGTTTCTTGCCCTTGCACCCACACTTGATTCTCGTTAACGAGGGCCGTTTGGACATCGTAAACCTGGTCACGCTTGAGGACAATGTAGCCCATCTCGTTCCAAAACTCTTCCAGACCGTTTAAGTCTGGCACGTTCGGGCGGAGGATTTCCAGCTCTACTGCGCGTCCAGGACCTAAATCCAAGGTGATCTCTGGTCCTAATACCAGACTTATAATCGCGAAACCCAAAGAACTCAAAGCCAAAATGACCATGAGCACCATTATGGAAGTTTTCTGTTCATCCAATCGAAACTGCGTCACAGTCTCTCACTTCCTCTTGGCCTTCCACTTACTCCATACAGTCTTTAAGTATCCGTCTTTGAAGCGAACGTACGCACCTTGTTCGGGGTGCGGAGCAGGAACAATTCCTAAAGGAGGAACCTTACCCTTATAGGCGATTTTCCGCTCTGTCGGCTCACGGAACTGATTCTCCACGACAAACACAGGGTCAATGATCCAAGGCGACATCTGATCAGCTAGGTCTTTGATGTTTTCCGTTTCTACCCCATTGATACTCCGGATCACATCGCCTGCCTCCAGACCCATCTGCTCGGCTGGCGAGTTTGGATAAACCGCCAAGACCATGACTCCCTCTTCACCCAAAAAGACAGGGGCGTTTTCTTTCTCTCTCCGTCGACCCCAGTGAATCACCAGTTCGTGACCGAAGGGAGCAAACAAAACAGGAAGAAACGCTAGCCAGGAGTGGGCATTCGCTAGAACAGCCAAGCCTAGAAGGATCAAGCTGTATACTGTTAGCATGCCGGCACTGCGTCTGGCCTTGGTCTTTGGCAACTCCGTTTGCACAAAGTCACTATAACCTAGAGCCACTATTAACGGGAACAAAACATGAAGCAATACATGGCTATCGGGAACCTCCCTGGCCGCTTCAAAAATCGGCCACCAATCGGGCATCGGAACCGATTGAAAATCAACGCCCGAACTGATCATGATCACACCCACCAAGGCTATCGTGGGCATGGGCCAGAACTTCCGCAAAGCAAACCCACCCACGACTTTACCACTTTCATGTTTGAAAAACATGGGTGAGGCGTTATGGTACCCATTGACGAAAATGAGAAATGACTCAACGAGGTGCAAAACAGCCACCAGGGCCATGAGCGTAGGTACATGAACCTGAGGAAAACCAGTAACCAGGGCTATAAGACTCACCAGGCTGCCAGCATAGGCAAAACACAGAAATCGTTGGTTGACCAGCATGAGCAAAAGCGCTGCTAACCAGAGATAGGCTACACCGGCATCACTGACCGAGACGCCGAGCAGAAGAAAGAGCATGGTGGCTAAAATCCCTCCACCAATTCCGTAGACAAGAGAGGTCACTGTCTCCATCAAAGGGTTAATTCGCTTCAAACGGAAGAACCCCTGTTCGTATTGGAGAATTTTCGCGTATTGGCGATACACTAGGACGAAGACTACAGCCATAATTAAGATATAGCGCAGATCTGTGACCATAAATGTGAATGTGTAAAATGTTATTTTAATAAGTTCCCAAATATGTTCCAACATTTACTCCTCCCTAATTGCTTCTAGGAACAGACCACCCCGGAGGTTTTGTCCGGGGTGGGGTATTGATCTAAAGCTGGCTCCTTAGAACCTCTAAAGCTTTTTCTAGCTGCGGATCGTATTCGATTTCATCCAGGTAAATGGCCTCTTCCTCTTCGAGGGTGACCTCAACGACAATATCGGGTTCAATACCAACACCATTGATATCCTTACCGCCAGAGGTCAAATAACCCTGTTCAGTAACTGTTAGGGCACTTCCATCACGAAGCGGATAGAGCGATTGAACTAAACCCTTGCCAAAGGTAGTTGTGCCAACGAGCGTTGCCAGACCATTGTCTTGCAGTGCACCTGATACAATTTCCGATGCACTAGCGCTACTTCCATTGATCAAAACTACCATGGGCATCGGCCTGCGTGTTCCTGCGAGCATACTATCAAAGGGCGTCCGCGTGCCTTCTTTGTCCTCCAAGTAGAGAAGTGGTGCCCCAGAGACGAACTCATTGGCTACCTGCAAAGCAGCGCTCAGTGTTCCACCTGGATTGAAACGCAAATCAAGAATCAGGGCTCTTTGACCCTGCCCATCGAGATAGTCCAAGGCTTCCACTAGTTCCTCATAGGTGCGATCCGAGAAATTCGTGATCTCGACATACCCGATACCATAGTCTTCATCTATGATGTAGTAATCTGGCACAGAAACTACGTTGATGAGTTCGCGCACAATATGAACCACAAAGGTCTCATCGTCCCTTTGAATGGTTAGATCTAACTCTGTCTCTTCGGGTCCGCGCATGAGGCTCACGGCTTCATCCAGAGTCATGTAGGTGGTTTCTTTATCATCAATGGCCATAATCTTGTCGCCACGTCGCAAGCCCGCCCGCTCTCCAGGAGTGCCCTTAATGGGAGCGACCACCGTGACGCGGTCATCCACGATACCCACAGACAGACCGATACCACCATAGATACCCGTTGTCGTGTTCATCATGTTTTCAAAGGCAGCAGCATCCATATGGCGTGTATAAGGATCATTGAGAGCATTCTTAAGCATACCGTTGATCGTGCCATGAACTACATAGGATTTCACCAATTCAAAGGTGCTTACCGGCTGGAAGTAATGCCTGGTTTTCACAAGCGCAATTACCTCAAGAGCCGTTCCAATACTCTCATAGCGGGTTTCGCCCCCAGGCACCTGTGTGTTAGCCTGGTACGACCCATAGACGAGAGAGACCGATAATAAGGCCAAGATCAATATGATTATTAGAGTTGCTTTGCGGCGCACTCCATCACCAGCTTTCTATCTAGGCAAACTATATGTGAAGATTCTCCTCGCTAGACATTATCATGATTCATATTATCATATCAAAAGAACGTACGAGTTGGCAAGTACACTGCTACTTAGGGTGATACGCGTAATCCGCGGAAACCTTCCCCAAGAACTTCATGGACATCGTAGATGATGACAAAAGCCTTTTTGTCGGTCTCGGCTACTATCGCCTTCAAGGTGGTGATCTCCATCCGAGACACAATGGCCAGAAGCACCTGTCGATCATATCCGGTATACATACCGCGCCCGTCAAGCATGGTCACCCCTCGCTCTAGACGCTCCATGATGCGCCTGCCAATGGTCTCTGGATCATCGGAAATCACGAGACAAGCCTTGGCGTAGCTTTGCCCCTCCTGCACCAAGTCCACTGTCTTGGTCGTAATGAACACTGCAATAAGAGCATACATGGCCAGTTCCAAACCAAAGGCAATACCCGCCAAGAGAATGACAAAGCCGTCAACGATCAGAAGAGCCTGACCAACACTGGTGGGAAAGAATCTGGCCACCAACTGTGCGGCCATGTCTGTCCCTCCTGTGGAACCCCCTGAACGAAAGGCTATTCCCAAGCCGATGCCAGAAAGTACGCCGCCATAAATCGCACAGAGCAGCAAGTCCTCTGTCACAGGCACGGGAAACTGGTTGAACAGGTCCACAAACACCGACAACGCTAACGTACCAAAGAGTGTTTTTGCTCCAAACACGGGTCCTATGATACGCCAGCTCAAGGCAAACAAAGGGATATTAAACAGGAGCATGGTAACACCAACGGGAAGTTTCGTCAGATGGTATATGACGGTAGCCAGACCACTCACACCACCTGCTGCGATCTTGGCAGGAATGAGAAAATAGCTCACGCCGATGGCCGTAATAATGACACCGACTAGAACACCGCCATAACCCAGAACAACCTTTTTAACCATTTACCTACCTCCCTGTCGAATTCGAGAACCTACCACAGATAGAACAAAAACGGGTAGGACCGCTAGACGCTTGATCCTCCAGGGTTGCCGCACCAAGCGGTAAAACCACTCCATGTTGATCTTACGCACCCATCCTGGCGCCCTCTTGTCCACTCCCGCCCACACATTAAAGCTCCCACCAACTCCTATGGCGAGTGGCACTTTCAGTGTTCCCAGATGTGCAGCAAGCCACTTTTCTTGGCGTGGTACCCCTAAAGCAGCCAGCAAAATGTGTGGTTTCTCACGTTCAATCTGCGCGATGACTTCTTGTTCTTCCTCACCGGACCGAAAGAAACCATGGTGCGTGCCAACAATCTCTAGGTCTGGAAGCCTCCCCTTCAGCACCTCTGCAGCCCTGTGCGCCACGCCTTCGGCTCCACCGACCAAGAACACTCTCCAGCCTTTGCTGGATGCCTGGCTTAGCAGACCTTCAGCCAGTTCAATCCCGGGTATTCTCTCTGGCACCGCTCTTTCCAGGACTCGACTGGCCCATACTACGCCAATACCATCGGCCACAACCAAATCCGCCCGCCGAATAATCTCAGACAAGAGCTGATCACCACGGGCTTTCATCACCATTTCCGGATTGGCCGTAATCACTAAGTGCGAACCTCCATCCATCACATAGGATGCCATGCGAGCCTGGGCTTCTTCCATCGTCACAGAATCAAAGGTACTCCCTAGGATCTCTATTCTTTGCATGTTTTCACCTCAAAACCCGGTCTAACATTTCACGATTCTTTAGCGCTCCTTGGCGTAAACCGACTAGAGCTTTGCGATACTCTTGTCTGTACGCATCGGCCTCGGCCAAAACTTGTTCCACTTTTTTGCCAAGACCAGTTAGGGCGTCTAGTTCCCAATACGGAACGTTCAGTTGTTGACAAATCGCGGCCACCTTCGGGTCATAGTTCAGTCCAAAGGCTTGGCAATCGTTTAAGACACTGAATATCAGCCCGTGAAGGCGCATGGAAACAAAGATGTCGGCCCCAGCAAACACCGCACCCAGAGACCCGAGGGTCAGGTTCTCACGAACGTCCAAGGATAGACACTGCTCCTGCAGGCTCTTCCCCATTTCTTGGTCCCCAGGACCGAGTGGTACAAACTCGACGGAAAAGCCTTCATCCTTCCAGAACATCACTAGTTGCACCCACTCGCGTCGCTGCTGCTCCCAGCCACGATAAGGTCGTAAGTTAAGGAGGATCCTACGGCTTCGAGATGTCTCCTTTGCAGCGAGCTCTTGTTGGAACACAGGGTCGGCACAAAGCTCGATATTTCCTTCAGGAATGCCAAGTTCTTTGAGGAACTGCAGGCTGCCCTCATCGCGTACCGAACAGCCGCTACTACGCTGAAAAGCACGTTTCACCCAGAAACGTAAGAATCGATTTCGGACAGGTCCCAACCCCTGCCCATACATGACCACAGGTACCTTGCGAAGCAAAGCCAACTCCACTAACCCTAGATAGTAGGGGATACTGCGCTTACTGGTCACATCCTGGAGCAAAGAACCGCCCCCACTGATAAACAGTCGTGCTGAACCCAGTCTACGCCAGAACTGCTTGACATCATACCTAGGTAGAGCCTTTACACCAAGCGCCTTCTCTGTCTGCGCTGGATTATTAGAAAGTACGACAATGTCTTCACGCCCAACACCAAGAGCAAGAAGGTCGGCAACCAAAGCAGCCAATATCGCTTCGTCACCGAGATTGTCGAATCCGTAGTATCCTGAGACCAAGATCACGACCGAACCTCTCCTTCCCCCAGTTGAAGGCTTTCAGGGCAAGCCAACCAATGAAGTAGCCAAAGACAAGCCCATACGCCGTTCGTAACAAGCTTACCCACAAGAATGTGTGCGTATGGGTGAAAGTGTTAACCAGGGAAATCTGCCCGATCACAGACAGCGGAAGCCACCAAGACTTGTGGGGCTCTTTTGAATGGAGGGCAAAATACAAAGCAGGATGACCCAGGAACAACTCCTTCGTCCTTGGACGCACAACAAGGACGTTCTCCAAGAACTCTCGAGCTTGAACCTCGAAGGATAAGACTGGCAAGCCGAAGTTGCCAGTGCGGAGTATATACAGAATACCCGCAAGGCCAAGAACCCCCAGTCCAAGCAAATATCGAACGGGTATACTCTTCTTTAGCCACTCACCCAATGGTCGAATCAATGTGAACACCACTACAGCAATGGGCAGCAGGTGCATCAACTTCACGCCACGAAACTCCTGAACTTTGACCAGAAACTCCGTCCCGCTGAGCATGGCGACGACAAAGAGGGCCCCGACCAAAGAAACGGCTGCTGCTACCGCGTAGCGCGCTAACGTTCCTTTGCCCCACTTGAATTGCATGGCCAAGCAGGGAAACACTACAGCCGCCAACAAGGCCAGTCCCTGCCTCGCTAAAATCGAGTTGAAGGAAAGAAGTACCATGCTGAGTGCCAATCCTAAGAGCCCGCCACCGTAGACCAGTGACTTCCAGCGAGGAAACAGGTCGATGGCGTACAAGATCGTTGTAGCCCAAATCCCCACTCCCACCAGTGCTATCCAAAACCAAGGAGTGCTCCACGACGCAAAAGGCTGCGCTTGTCCGAGATCAAAACCCGCGTCTTGGAGTCGATCCTGCAGAGCATGTAAGAGGTTAAAGGAGCGCTCCCAACTGTCCTCTCCATCCACGAAGGGTCTCACATAAAGTACCCGCATGTTCCTTTCCTTAGCTGCTCGCATGTATCGATTCAGAATGCGTTCATCCGAAAGAACTCGCATCTCTGGCGCGCTAATGCCGTGAAGTCGAACCATAGTGCTAGCGTCCGCCTGAATCTCGGGCGTCGCAAACTCTACCAAGGCCAAGATTGCCTCACTTCCGTAGAGTTGCTCTCTCTCCATAACTCCCTGACCACTCACGATGATCAGCTCAGGCTCATAGTCCACCCAGATCGGCTCAATAGGCCATGGGGCTGTGTTGAGTTTGGGTGCCACCTTCAGACCCGCTTGTTCCACTAGTTCAAAGTGTACCGGATCAAACTCGACTGGAAGTGCCAAATACTTGGCCAGGTCCGGAATGCGTTCGGGAAGCTCATCGACTATGTCGACAGGAAGTAGCGTCCCAGCGAGCATCACCTCGACAACACTCTTAGGCTGCACAGCAATAGTCTCGACTCCAGCCGACTTCAAGTCAGCCAACAGTGCGTCGATATCCATACCATGGGCGTCTCTCAACTCCAGTAGTCCGGGCAAATCATACACAATCTCCACCCTGGTATTAGGGGCTTCGATGGACCAGCGTTGCACGAAGACTCCTAGGGAAGCTACGATGGCCACTACAAGAATGATCCAGAGTACTCGTCTCATGAAACCCCTCCAAATCGCACTAAAATCTGCTGTTCTTCCAGAAAGACGTCCTTGATTTCTATGGGATAGGGGAACACGCCAAAGTCAATGACCAGATCATAATTCTCACTGAGAACTTCGAGTAGGATCGAAGGGATCCTTGTTTCCTCGACCTCGAAGGTTGTCAATACGTAGGCTAGCGAGGTACCGTTACGCACCTCAAGATCACCCCGTACGGTAATATTCCACTCCATGTTCCACAAGCTCAGAGTTCCTCCCAAGTCAACACCAGCGGGAGAAACCGCAAGGCGCAAGAACCTGTCGGGATCTACTTCGCTCCACAATAACTCGTTGAGGGAATCCTCCGTGACAACGAGATCAACCCCCAGCTCCGAAGCATCTATATAGACTAGTTCTCGTTCTTGCCAGAGCGAACGAGGGTCAAGACGAATTTGCTCTCCATAAAGATCCACACAAGCAACTCGAAGACCGTCGATAACTGCATCGTGAGCGGTCAGTTCAAGTCGGGGAATGTTACCAAAGAGCAACTCCCAGCCCCATGGTGCCTTGATCTGAACTTGGACTGCACGTGCCTGCAGATCCTCTCCAAGATCCTTCTGGAGCTCTCTTTCAATCCGAGGAAGAAGAAATACTCTAGGAACACCCAATACGACCAGGAGAAGGATCATAACGACTATGATCAAGGATCTTCGTTTCATCTGCTATCACTCCACTCCGGTTCTCAAAAAATGGCCTTTTCCCCTCCTAGAAAAAGGCCACTCTATGTCTATTGCTTTAGCTTCAGAAAACCTTCGATAAAGGGAGCCAAGTCCCCATCCATAACTCCTTCAACATTGCCCACTTCGACATTACTGCGATGGTCTTTCACCAACGTATACGGGCAGAACACATAGGAACGAATTTGGCTTCCCCAGGCAATGTCCTGTTGCTGGCCCTTCAGACTTTCCATCTTCGCTCTCTTCTCCTCCATTTGCCGCTCGAGAAGGCGTGCCCGGAGAATCTTCAATGCTGCTTCACGATTCGCATGTTGCGAACGCTCCGATTGACACTGCACCACGATCCCTGTGGGCAGATGCGTGATCCGAATGGCCGAGTCTGTCTTGTTAACATGCTGGCCCCCAGCGCCACTGGCACGATAGGTATCGACGCGAAGATCGTCGGGGTTGATTTCTATGCTCACATCGTCGTCAATTTCGGGCAAGACTTCCACCGACGAAAACGACGTATGTCTGCGCCCGGAAGAATCAAAAGGAGAAATACGTACCAATCTGTGCACGCCTTTTTCGCTCTTCAAATAACCGTATGCGTTCGGTCCCTTGATGAGTAGGGTGGCATCCTTTAGTCCCGCTTCTTCGCCGGGCTGGTAGTCCAGCACTTCCACAGTATAGTCTTGGTCTTCGGCCCAGCGACTGTACATCCTCAGTAGCATTGAGGCCCAGTCTTGGGACTCGGTTCCACCTGCTCCCGGGTGAATCGTCAAAATGGCATTATTGCCATCATACTCTCCACTCAAAAGCGAGGAGAGCTCCAAGTCATCGACAACCTTCTGGAGTTTAGGCAGTAAACTCTCCAGTTCTGCTTCAAGACCTGTATCTGCAGCTTCTTCCAGTAGCTCAACTAAGGTCAGTGCCTCTTCGTAGAGGCTGTGGACTGCGTTCCACTCCTGGATAATTCGCTTTACGGCACTAATCTCCTTGGTGGTCTTCTGGGCCAATTCTTGGTTATCCCAGAAACCTTCGGCGAGCATACTCGCTTCGAGTTCCTTTAACGCTGTCTCCTTGGCATCAATGTCAAAGATAACCTCGCATTTCTTTGATGCGTCTACCTAAATCTGCAAGCAACTCGTGCATTAGACTACCTCCCGTGACACTTCTTATACTTCTTGCCGCTTCCGCAAGGACAGGGATCGTTACGACCCACCTTATCGTCTACGCGGCGCGGTTTTTGTACCGCTCCCTCGCCCTGGTTCGTTTGTGCCCCAGCTAGACGATCTTTCGGCTTACTATAGCTGCTTTCTTCGGACAACCGAACCTTAAAGAGCATACTGAGCGTATCTTCCTGGATACTGTGGACCATCTCTTGGAACATCTGATAGGCCTCAAAGCGGTATTCCAGCAGCGGATCGCGCTGTGCGAGGGCCCTAAGCCCGATACCTTCCCGAAGATCATCCATGGCGCTTAAGTGATTCATCCACTTTTGATCAATGATCTGCAATAGGACGACCTTTTCAATCTGCCTTTGTAACTCGACTCCATACTCGGCCGTCCGCTCGGCATAGGCCTCTTTGGCAAAGGCGGCCAGTTTCTCCACAATTTGATCAGGCGTGAGATCACCTAGTTCTTGACTGGACAGTGGTAACCGTTTGCCCACAATTTCTTGATACTGCTGCCCTATGGCCTCTGTATCCCACTCTTCAGGTATGATCTTTTCGTCAGCATAGCGTTTGACGAGTCTTTCAAAGACCGGCTCAAACATCCCCGCGATCTGCTCAGAAATGTTCTCATCCAAGAGCACGCCGCGTCGTTGTGCGTAAATTACTTCACGCTGTTGGTTCATGACATCGTCATACTCAAGAACCTGTTTTCTGATCTCAAAATGACGGCTTTCCACGCGTTTTTGGGCATTTTCAATGCCTTTGCTGATCTGGGGATGGTCAATGACCTGGTCTTCTTCCCACCCCAGGCGATCCATGATACCCATGATGCGCTCAGAACCAAACAGGCGCATGATGTCATCCTCCATGGAGACATAAAACTGCGATGATCCCGGGTCACCCTGACGACCGGCGCGACCACGCAACTGGTTATCAATACGCCGAGACTCATGCCGCTCGGTGCCTAGGATATGAAGACCACCTAGCTCAACAACGCCTTCTCCCAGGACAATGTCGGTACCTCTACCGGCCATATTGGTCGCAATGGTAACCATTCCCCTCTGACCAGCCAGTTTAACGATCTCAGCCTCTTTATCATGAAACTTGGCGTTGAGTACCTGGTGCTCAATACCGGCTCGTTTCAACAAAGAACTGTATAATTCGGAACTCTCAATACTAATTGTACCAACCAAGACAGGTTGGCCTTTACTGTGACGTTCGGCAATGTCTTTGACGATGGCCGCGGCCTTACCCCTGGCTGTCTTGTAAACAGCGTCGGGGAAGTCCTTTCTGATCATGGGTTTGTTGGTCGGGATAACAACGACATCAAGACCATAGATCTTCCTGAACTCATCTTCTTCTGTCTTAGCTGTACCAGTCATACCAGCTAACTTTGTATACATTCGAAAATAGTTCTGGTAGGTGATGGAGGCTAGCGTTTGGCTCTCTTTGAGAACCGAAACACCTTCTTTGGCCTCAATACTCTGGTGAAGACCGTCAGAGTAGCGTCTTCCCGGCATCATACGACCAG
This sequence comes from Bacillota bacterium, assembly GCA_012837925.1. Taxonomy (GTDB): domain Bacteria; phylum Bacillota; class Limnochordia; order Darwinibacteriales; family Darwinibacteriaceae; genus UBA5420. The sequence continues at coordinate 300 of DUQE01000070.1, read as the reverse complement.
TAAACTCATCGACAATCAGGACTTCTCCGTCTTTCACTACATAATCACGATCTCGCACGAAGAACTCTTTGGCCTTCAAGGCCTGGTTGAGATAGTGATTAAGCTCAAAGTGAACATCGTCGAAAAGGTTCTCCACACCAAGGATTTTTTCGACTCGAGCCACACCTTCCTCAGTGATGGCAATGGTTCTTGCCTTTTCGTCAACCGAATAGTCTCGCTCCGGCTTGAGCTGTGGAACGATCTGAGCAAACCTCATATAGTGCTTAGCTGAGTCTTCTGCTGCACCCGAGATAATCAGTG
>DUQE01000069.1 GCA_012837925.1 Bacillota bacterium | reverse complement strand
GCGACAAATACCTGTCAGCTACTTGCGTGGCAAATTGGATGTTTCAATCCACGCTCCCGCACGGGGAGCGACAGTAGGGCCCTTAACTGCCCTTGGTAAAGCTATTTGGGAGGCCAATATCGAGAACCTCCTTTTTCCCATCCTCCAAATTTGAAGGGAAATGCACGAATGTGCTTAAAAGCACGATATAGTCGGTGTTGCGAACGGCCCAGGGAAACCATGTGCACTTGGGGTTCGCACAGGCTATACCATCAACAACCCTTCAGGGTCATAAGTAGCTTTTGCACCCACATGTTCGACTCTTCTTTTCCAGTTGCTGCCTAGGAAATAATAGCGAAGACTATCCTTTTCTGGATCAATAGTGTTCTCAAGCTTCTTCCTCAATTGTGCGAACTCTACTGGATCAACGAGACATTCAAACACGGAATTCTGCACTCTTTGCCCATAATCAACGCAAGTTTTGGCCACCCACCGAAGGCGCTTGACCCCTTCGGGTTGTTGGGTGTTTACATCGTACGTAACAAGAACCATCATCTCACGTAGCCTCCTTTACCGGATTAGAAACGGAGGATAACCATCAATGTCTCCTCGAATGCATCTCGCCAAGAGCATGGCTTGAGCATAAGGAATCAAACCTATCTCCATTTTTTCCTCCAAATAGGGATGCGTGATGACTTGTTGCTTTCTCTTCTGCCACGCACTTATCACCTCTTTACGTGCATCATCTGTAAGGAGGACGCCACCAGATTCCTGAAATGCAAAATCCCTGGCCTCAACCTGTCGATTGTTGATCAGTGACAGAGTCTCCACTAAGAGCTGCATGGTCTCCAAAATTGGATACAGATAATCAACCGGAAGCAGTTGCGCTTCATCCAGAATCACAACGGATCCCACAATGTTGTGAAGCTTCCTACATATGCTGGGCTTAGCAGCAAAAAGTGACTCAAAAAACTGGACCGAAGTTGTCACGATCATGGGGGCATCCCAATTTTCGGCTGCTAACCTAGAACGCCAACTGCAACCATCTTCATCTAAGTTTGAGTGATGCTCCACAACCTGATCGTCTCCAAGAACTTTGCGAAAGACATCTGCATTCTGTTCAATAATACTAGTATAAGGAATCACGTAAATGATCCGTTCTAGAGAGTGTACCTGAGCGTGTTCTAACGCAAACGCAAGAGACGACAAGGTCTTGCCCCCTCCCGTCGGCACAGATAGAGAAAAAATCCCTTGAGGAGTTCGCCCCGCGTGAACACACTTGTCCTTAATTTGGTTTCGCAAGACATTGACGGGACTTTCGGTGGCACCCGCCCTTAGTTCTGAGTAGTAGTCCTCAAACCTCTGTTTCAGTTCAGCGATGGTGCAAAATCCTGTTCGCGCAGCGCCCCTTTCTGGGTCCATATAACTCTCTGTATCCAAAAAGTCGGCGTCAACCAGACACGAGAACAGCATTCGTATCCAAAGGGACATATCCAAACCTGAATCAAAAGTCCAAGGAGGCTTAAGATCCAACTTACGTTTTAGCGGGTTAAGGAATGCGTCATGTACCTGATCGATATCATCTACATGAGCAAGCTGATACTCCAACGCACTGGCACCAGCTCCCATAGCATTTGACCAATCCGGTAAACCCGCGTGATGACCAGCCACACTATATCCACAAATTCGTCCAATGGCATGTCCATACAGTTTTTCCAGGGTCTTTGCTCCGTGAATTGCATGGATGACCCTACCCGGTAGTTGTTCTAGATGAGCATTTGGGTCATACCCGCTTTTCACATGTAAATAGGACTGCCAGGAAGGGCGACCTTTACCCTGGTCATGAAAGAGGCCCAAGACTTCTCCCCATTCAGCAGAGTTAAACTTGGCCGCAAAACTACGACTACGCTCTGCAGTCCTAGTCAGGTGGTCGTGAAGCAGATGGGGTCTCTCCCACGAACCATCCTCCTTTTGTTTCACGTGGGCAATAAAAGGGCTTTCCATTGTCTACTCCCTTCCGGCTCTTTCTTACTAATTCCATAAACTTACATAATTGCCTGCAAATGGAAAGATAAAGTCAGAATCTTATAGATCATGCTGGAGCATTTGCATTGCTCCAGTTAACACCAATAGCCTATACTGTCTAAGAAAAGCACAAAAGGAGGTGCTAGCGTTCAAGCTAACACCTCCCTGCTGCCTCTGGCTCCAACTTAACCTAAGTGACTTCGTTCGCGTAAGTCTAACCCGTGAAACTCTTTGTCATACCATCGACATCTTTCATCCCAGCACTAACACTCATCAAGCACCTTTTTCATGGCCTGCAGGTTAACGGGTTTGCAGAGGTGCTTGTTAAACCCCGCATCCAAAGAGCGTTGTACGTCCTCTTGGCTGGAATAACCTGAGATCGCGATCATATAGGTATCTTTCAACTCGTCATCCAGGCGGATTCGCCGAGCGACCTCATAGCCATTCACACCAGACATGGCAATGTCGCAAAGAATAGCCCTGGGTTTATGCGCTTTTGCTGCGGCAATCCCTTCTTCTCCACCATAGACAACCATTGCGTTATAGTGCACCATATTGAGATACGCGCAGAAGATGTTGGCCAAATCCTTGTTGTCATCAATCACAAGTATCATCTATGATTCACCCTCCTTCAGAGAATATGGCTTTGTTGGCAACCTTAGGGTTACGGTCGTCCCTTGTCCTAAGCCGGGACTGCAGATCGCAACGTCTCCGTCATGCATCTCCATGATACTCTTGACAATAGCAAGACCCAAACCAAGACCTCGGTTGTGAAGGGAGTGCGAAGAACTCCAGTCCTGCTCATAGGGCTCGAAGATTTTATCCAGAGTGTCTGGATGGATTCCCACACCATTGTCCTGGACGGTGATAACGGCGTGCTCTCCTTGAACTCCAAGCGTAACACTGACAGTACCATCTTCCTGGGTGTATTTCAAAGCGTTCATCAAGACGTTTTCGACACACTGCGTGATTCGCAGGGCATCGGCATGCACGGCAACAGGGTCCGTACAGGGATTTTCCAACAGGGCTATGCCTTTACTATCAAACTGCGACCTCATATCACTCGTCGTTTCCGTAACGATAGTGTTTAGTGTAACCATTTCCTTCTTGAGTACCATCTTGTTCCGGCCTATCCGAGTGACATCCAGTAAATCATCAACCAGCCTGCTCAAGTGCTCTGTCTGTCTTTTGACGACGCCAATTACATTACTACTGTCATCATCCTCCATCGAAAACTCCAGGAGTTCGAGCGCGGCCGCGATGGTCGCCAGGGGATTCCTAAGCTCATGAGAGAGCATGCCGATAAACTCATCCTTATGCTTATGCGCCTTTTCCAGCTCAGCTACGAGCTCACGAGCTTTCTTCTCGCTCTCCATGAGCTCTTCCTTCGCCTTCTTCTCCTCGGTAATATCTGCGAAGGCTACCAAGGTCCCAGTGTAGTTTCCGTTTTCATCTTCGAGGGATGATCCGCTGACCCTAGCCCAAATGCAAGTGCCATCCTTCTTTTTGAGGCGGATATTATGACGCTTTGGTTTTCCCGACTCGCTGTCTTCCCATTCCTTGTATCCCTTGCCCAACCACATGTTGCAGATAAAGTCTGTCCAGAACATGCCCAGGGCTTCATCCTGTGTATAGCCGAGCATCTGTGCCGTACCCTGGTTGATCTCTCCTACGCGCCCATGTTTGTCTCCCCACCAAAAACCGTCGTTTGAGGTCTCAAAAAGCGTACGATACTTGGCTTCACTCTCCCGCAAAGCCTTCTCGGCCCTTGCTCGTTCCACGGCAACCCAGGTGCGCTGGGCTGTTTCTCGCACAAGTTCCACGTCATCGGCCGACCACAGCCTCGGACTACGATCCCTAACGGACAAGGACGCCACCAGCGTATTGTTTCTAACAATCGGAACCGTGATCTGCGCCCGTACACCAAGCTCCGACCAAAAGACTCGAAGCGCATCGGAAACCTTTTCGCATTGGAGTGTATCGGGGCAGACGACCTCTTCACCAGAACCGAGAATTTCTATCCACTCAGACAGATCGCTACGATCATACGTTGCTTGTTCCGGTACGACAGAGTTCGGTTGGATCTTTCTGCTAACGATTATTTCATCGCAAGAAAACTCACTGTAGCTTGCGTGATTCACTTTCAAATGCTCCATGAGCAGTTGCGCCGCAGCGTTTTGAATAGCTTCCTCGTCCGCAAGAGACATGACAATATCACTGAGCTTGAGTAGATACGCTTGTCGAATCTCATTTTTTTGGGCAAGAGCCTTGGCCCTTTTGCTCTCATTGATGCTCTGCGAAGCAACGGCTACCCCTACAGGCACTGGGGTCGCCACAATGCGATAATAATGGTCCGTTCCATCGAAACAATGATGTTCCTCAAACTCTTGCGATTGACCCGTCTCCACAACTTCCTTGTACTTGACAAAGGCTTTTGAACTCACGAAATCAGGAAACAGCTCTGACGCACGGCGACCGACCACCATCCTCGGACTTTTCCCCCAGGTCATCGACACCGCATTTTGATAGATGCAAGTGAAATCGATGATTTCTCCATCGCTTCCCATCACGGGTTCCAAAATGGAGAAGTTGTCGAGGGAGTTGTCGCTGATTGCCCGGAAGATTTCTTCGCTCTCACGCAGTTTTCGCTCGGCCTCTTTGCGAGCAGAAACATCGGTATGGATTATGGCAAACCTGCCCGTCTCGCCCAGGGGAACGGCCAGAACATCAAACCAACAACCCAACGTTTGATTGAACATTTCAAACCGCTCAGGTCTTCCTGCCTCAACGATCTCCCCAAACTTCAAAAACCATTCAGACTCGATATGCTCCAAAACCTCGGTAGCCTTTTTCCCTATTATCTCTTCTCGAGCTAGCCCCAGGAAATTTGTGGATGCGCGGTTTATCCCTAAGAGACAGTAGTCTGTTGGCACTCCGTGCTCATCATAGAGCAAACGCACAACTTGGATACCTACTGGCAGATTTTCCAGCAGCATCGCATAATCACGGTCAAGTACAGATGCATCCCCCATAGGCATCAATACCCCCCTCATATCGTTAACCCTCGCAAGCGTATTTCTACAGAAGGGCCGGTATTGCCTGCCAATTTTTGGGCATTTTTTCGCCAGATCTTGGGCAGGATCGCCAAAGAAAGAAAAGCCCAGCATCCGATAGATGATGCCAGGCAAAACGATCCGATACGACTCCGTCATTCACTCTTCCTGAGGATGCCGCGATAGATTCCCGGTACGGAGTCAGGAATCTCTATCGCACCGACTGCTTTCCGATAAAAATCCACGGGTCCGGCGCCACCAATCACAGCATAACCATAACCCAAATTAGCTAAACCATGTAAACAGGCAAGTAACAGCGCCTTACCGATTTGCTTGCCTCGATAATCGGGATGGACTCCCGTTGGACCAAAGAATCCCTTGCAGGTTGCTTCAAAACACCCAAAGCCCACTAATTGCCCCGTTTTATTGTCCACAGCCAAGTAAATCGTACTGGGTTTATTGGCAAAGGCTACATCCGCTTCACTCGCCCAGGCCTCACTAAAGTTCTTCCGAATCCATTCCAGGGCAAGATGTTTTTCCGGTGGTATTCCTAAACGAACCGTGATGTCTGCATCCTCCATAACCTGCATAAGCGGAGCAAGTTCGGGTAATTCATAAAGCTTGACTAACATGTCTGGCACGTTTGACAACTCCTACTCAAGTATTTTTCCATCCTTATTCTCGTACGGTAACAAATTACCTGCCTTAACCGAATATGTCCATGGGCAGGACTTTATGGTTCAGCCGTGGAAAAGAGTGAGTCCAAAAGCAAGTAGAGTCTATGACTATGGCGGGAGATGAATAAAGTGGAGAGTTCTTCATTGTTCTTAGGGTTTGATGGTGGGCGAAGCGGAACACGTTGTGTTGTGATCAACGAGCGAGGCGAAATCATCGGTCAAGGTGAAGCAGGAAAAACAGACTTTGTACTGGCCCCGGGAGGAAAAAACAAACTCAAGGTCACGCTAACATCTGCTCTGCAACAGGCTCTTCCCAATCATTCCTGGCGTTTTCGCTCTGCATTTCTAGGTTTGTCAGGCGTCATCAAAGGCGGAGCACTTGAGGCTGCCGTTCGCAGTGTTTGTGAGGACATCTTCATGGCTGACCATCTCGAGATTGACACCGATGCTTTTGTTGCGTTGGCAGGTGCACTTAAGCTGCAGCCGGGGATTGTGTTGATCGCTGGTAGCGGTTCCATCGCGCTTGGCATCAATCACAAGGGAGAGACTGCGCGATCTGGGGGCTGGGGCTATTTGTTTGGTGATGAAGGCGGCGGTTTTGGCATCGCCCGGGACGGACTCAAACTTGCTCTACAGAGTATGGATATGGGAAAACCGAGTCGACTTGCCGAACTTTACAGAGACTTCTTTGGTGGAACACAACCTGGACAGCTGGCAAGGGACTTTTATGCAGGTAAAATAGAGCGGGACACCTTTGCGACCATTACTCCGCAAATCGCCGCACTGGCCAAAAGCGGTGATCCGGATGCAAGTGGCCTTTTTGAACGTTCCGGAAAGGCTCTGGGGCTTAATGTGGCCGCGGTGGCGGAAAAACTCGATTGGCCTTCCGATGTAATACACTGGGCCCCCGTTGGCGGTGTCTTTAAATCCGAATCCTTGATTCTAGACCCAATCCATAGAGTCCTAGGCGAGCACAGCACGTACCAATTTGCCTGTACACCCCCCAAGCTTCCCCCGGTTGTTGGCGCAGCCCTCTTGGCCCTGCAAAAAGTCGCTGGTCCACCAAGTGTGTCTGTGATCATGAACCTAACGGAGCGACGAGAAATGTAAAGTATGTAAAAATCCTCTCATTTATTAGGGAGGATTTTTTATACGCCTGCTGAATATGAAAAACATGGAAGCGTGATTCTATGAATATGAAAAACGCGCAACGGATGAACGACTGCCTAATTCTTCTCAGAAAGGTTGGTTTGCATGCCTTTACAATTTGGTGTTGACCAATTCTGTACCCATCCAGACCGATATGTAGCCAACCACAGGCTTGGTCTGATCACAAATCCCAGCGGAGTTGATTCCCAGCTTGTATCCACCATCGATCGTCTGCAGCAAACGGGCCAACTCGTAGCACTCTATGGACCGGAACATGGTGTTCGCGGGCATGTGCAAGCGGGTGAAAAAGTCGCGACGTACCGTGACCCCAAGACCAATCTGCCTGTTTATAGTTTGTACGGGAGGACCAAAAAGCCGACGGAGGAGATGCTTGCGGGAGTGGATACTCTCGTCTTTGATCTGCAGGATGCGGGTTGTAGATTCTACACGTATTTGTACACCCTGCTCTATGCCTTGCAGGCTTCTGCCAAATACCAGATCCCCCTCATCGTCCTGGATAGGCCAAATCCGCTAGGAGGCGAGATTATTGAGGGCAACATCCTCGATGAAGAGTTCACCTCGTTTGTCGGATATCCCATTCCCATTCGCTATGGATTAACAATTGGCGAGATGGCCCTGTATTTTAACAACGTCTTCGAAATCCATGCCCCGCTCACCGTCGTTCCCATGACGGGCTGGAGGCGAGACAATTACATGCTTGAGCAAGATATGGTCTGGGTTCCCCCGTCACCTAACATACCGAAGATCGATACTACCTTCGTCTACCCTGGAACTTGTTTTGTCGAAGGCACCAACTTATCCGAAGGACGAGGTACGACTCTGCCCTTTGAAGTGGTGGGCGCTCCCTTTATCGATGCCGAACACCTGGCAGATGTTCTCAACAGCCTCGATCTGCCCGGAGTACGTTTTCGCCCGACTACCTTTGTACCTACGTTCTCTAAACACCAAGGTCAAATGTGTCATGGCGTGCAGCTCCACGTACTCGATCGACGTACGTACCAGACAGTAAGAACAGGTCTGTGCCTTATTGAAACTGTTGCCCAGCTCTACAAAGAGTTTGCGTTCCTTACACCCCCCAAAGAAGGCCAACGCCATTTCTTTGACTTACTCACAGGCACCGACCAAGTACGTACCTTGATCAACAATCGCCAGCCCCTTACTTCGTTATTTGTGCAGTGGGAGGATCAGCAAGCGAAATTTCGTGCCCTGAGCGAGCCGTTCCGGCTCTATTAGGAGGTAAATAGAATCCTATGGCTGTAAATTTGAATGGGAGGTGTCGTGCACTCAAGTCTGGATTGGCCAAAGTAAAATCTCAAGGAGGTATTTTCGTGAAAAGACTGGTTTTAGCTGTGTTGTTGGTTTTCGTGATAGCCTTTTCAGCCGTGGCTCAGCAAGCTGTCGTGAGTCCGGCCCTGTTTGAAGAAATCGGGAAACCTGGCGGCGAGCTTGTTTTAGGCTTGGCCACAGCTCCCCGTTCCTTCAACTTCTACGGCATTATCGATAATGCCGCATACACCATCCTTTACAACATTATTGAACCTTTAGTGGAAGAAAATCCTGCCACCGGCGAGATCATTCCCGGTCTAGCCAAGAGCTGGGAAGTGGACGAATCAGGCACAGAAGTTACATTCCACCTAAGGGACGTCAAGTGGTCGGACGGCACACCGTTCACCGCTGATGACGTAGTTTTCACCATGGAACATGTGGTCATGAATCCGAACGCGGAAGGAAACTCTGTCGATCGCTTTACTCTGGGCGGCAAGCCAGTCCTTTGGGAAAAGATCGACGAAAAGACCGTCAAGGCCATTCTCCCTTCCCCATACGGTGCTTTTACCAGGGTTCTAACCCATGCCCTCATGGTTCCCAAACACAAGTATGAACCATTTATTGCAGCACTCAATGATGGTGTCGAGCCTGGTACAATCAACCAAGCTTGGACAACAGACACACCACTCTCGGACATCGTTGGTACCGGCCCCTTCGTCTTGAGCGAATACGTCGTGGACCAGAAGGTCACACTGCAGCGCAATCCAAACTACTGGAAAGTGGATCCCGAAGGCAACCAACTGCCTTACCTCGACAAGCTTGTATACCTCGTCGTTCAAGATGAACAGGTGATGTTAGCACAGTTCCGCAGTGGAGAGATTCATCGGGTTACAATTACCGGCCAGAACTATCCAGGACTCAAACGCGAAGAACTTGATGGAGCCAATTACAGAGTCTTAGCTGGTTCTCCAGTGAGCCCGGTTCCCAGTCCTCCTCACTTAGCCTTCAACTGGGATGTAGAAGATGAAGAGTTGCGAGCCATTTTCCGCAACGACAAGTTCCGTCAGGCAATGGAACACACCATTGATCGCCACCGCATCATTGAAGATGTTTACAACACCCTGGCGATCATTCCTGGTGTTCCCGTGTTGCCAGCGAACGCGGCTTTCTACAATCCAGCCATTGAAGACATCATGCGTGAGTATGATCTCGAGAAAGCAAAACAGCTTCTCGACGAAGTTGGAATCAAAGACCGTGGCGATGGCGTACGCGTTCTGCCCAGCGGTCGTCCCTTTGAACTAACCTTGACTACGGCTGTAAACGTGCAGCCCCACAATGACATCGCCGTTATCCTCGAGAGCGAGTGGCAAGAGCTTGGCATTACCACACACCTGCAACTCGTCAGTTCGACCCTTGTCGGTCAACGCCGTACGGCTGGTGAGTACCAAGCGATTATCGAAGCCTTTGGTAATCAGCCTGACCCACAGCTCCGTAAAGCTATTTGGCAACCTGGACGTTCTCTCTACTACTGGCATCGCAGCACCATGGACGAGAATCAAGAACCTGTCCTAGCCAATATGGAAGATTGGGAACTGCGCGTCTTTGATCTGTTTGAACTTGGAGAAGTTGAGATGGATCCAGTCCAAAGAAAAGCCTACTACGATGAATGGCAAGCGATCTACGCAGAAAGAGTACCTGTGATCTTCATCGCCAAGGGGATGGAGCTGCAAGCCGTCAGCAATGACATTGGCAACATCTTCTTAAGGCCCAATGGCCAAATCGTCGGTACAAACTACACTGCTTTCGTTAAATAAGCACGAGCAATCCGATAGAAGGGGCCTTGGCTCCTTCTATCGGACTTGGAGGGGATTTCCTTGTTTCGATACATCGTTCGGCGCCTTGTAACTATGATTCCCATGATGATCGTAATCTCGATACTATGCTTTACTGTAATCAAGCTGCAGCCGGGTGACTTTACCACGCAGTTTCTTACAGATCCCCGCATTACTCCGGAGCAGGTTGCGCAAATCCGCGAGCGATTGGGTCTTGATCAGTCGCCTGTAGTTCAATACTTGACATGGATGAAAGGAATTCTAACCCGCGGCGATTTTGGGTACTCCTTTGCTTACAAACGCCCTGTGCAAGAGTTAATCTGGGAACGCATGGGCTGGACAGTGGCCGTAGCGGGGGCAACCATTGTTTTTTCCTGGGTTGTGGCGATTCCCATTGGCATTTACTCCGCCACCCACAAATACTCGTTTTTTGACTACCTACTCACCTTCATTGGCTTTATTGGGGTCAGTATCCCCAGCTTCTTTTTGGCTCTTATTCTCATGTACCTGTCCTTAAGTCTAGGTGGAACAGCAGTAGGCGGTCTCTTTTCACAGCAATACATTGGAGCTCCCTGGTCATGGGCGAAGGTGGTTGATCTGGTCCGGCACTTATGGATCCCCGTTATCGCCATTGGCTTGAGCGGAACTGCAGGCTTGATCCGGCTTATGCGCGGAAGCCTCTTGGACGTTCTGGGAACGCAGTATATTACCACAGCAAAGGGAAAAGGGCTGAGCCAGCGCGTAGTCATTTACAAACACGCCGTACGCAATGCTATTAACCCCCTCATCTCTGTCTTTGGTATGCAGCTACCTGAACTCATCAGCGGCACGATTATTGCTTCCATCGTACTGAACTTGCCCACCATGGGACCATTTTTCTATGACGCCCTGATAAATAGTGACCAATACCTGGTGATGACCTTCCTGATGTTATCAGCCTTGTTAATGCTTATTGGAAATCTCCTGGCAGACATTCTGCTGGCTTTGACGGATCCACGGATCCGTTATGAGTAGGGTAGAAGGAGCGGTTCGATGACCACAGAAATGAAGTCTTTATCTCAAACACAGCTGATCATAAAACGCTTTAAAGCCCATCGCCTCGGTGTACTCGGGGCTGTGGTTCTTGGTTTCATGTACTTGCTCGTCATCTTTGCACCCTTTGTGGCACCAAGCGACTACCTGGTACAAAGACGAAACTTTGTCAACCACCCTCCTACTCCTATTCGCTTTGTCGATGCAGAAGGAAACTTTAGTATACGCCCCTTTGTGTACGGCACCACCCGCTCGAGGGATCCGATTACCCTCGAGGTTTTTTGGGAAGAAAACACGGATCAGAAGTACCCTTTGTATTTTCTCGTACGGGGTAGCACCTACACCTTCCTCGGTATTACGTCGGACCTTCACCTTTTTGGCCTCGATCAGAACTCCGGGGGACAGTTCTTCCTATTTGGCACCGACCGCTTTGGGCGGGACCTTTTTGCCCGCATTCTATTTGGTGGACGTGTAACCCTGAGCGTAGGAGTCTTTGGCATTATTCTCAGCTTTGCCATCGGTGTCACCATGGGCGGAATCTCCGGTTATTACGGCGGGGTCGTTGACAACATCATTCAACGTCTCATTGAGCTCTTACGATCCTTCCCCCGAATTCCACTTTGGCTGGCCTTATCCATGATTCTTCCAGCCACTTGGTCGTCGGTACAAGTCTATTTTGGCGTAGTCACAATTCTGGCCTTTCTAGACTGGACAGGTGTGGCCCGGGTCGTACGGGGGCAGTTCTTGAACCTGCGCTCCAAGGAATTTGTGGAGGCCGCGAGGGCATTAGGAGTCAGCGATCGTGCCATCATTGGCCGTCATATCCTTCCCAATATTATGAGTTACCTCATCGTAACCGCAACGCTCAACTTCCCCGGCATGATCATTGGGGAAAGTTCCATTAGTTTTTTGGGATTGGGAATCAAGGAACCTATGACAAGCTGGGGATTACTTCTCAAGGATGCGCAGAGCATGGATGTACTCTTGAGGCAGACATGGCTCATTATTCCAGGCATTTTCATCTTTGTCGCCGTTCTCGCCTTCAACTTTATGGGCGATGCCTTACGGGATGCATTCGACCCTTACGCGTGATATGATAGACCTAGTGTTAGAGTGACGGAGGATACCCTATGCAAAGCCCTATTGGCATGGAAAGGCAAGAAGTCTTAGTTAAGGTGAGAACACTTCGCCCCACGCTCCGACCGGCGGAACGAGACGTGGCCGAATTTATTCTTACCGATCCTCGCCGAGTGACGACGATGACGATTACGCAACTCTCAAAAGCCTGTAAGTGTAGTGAAACTACGATTACCAGGATGTCCAAGGCCCTCGGTTACCAGGGATTCGGGGAGTTGAAGATGGCCATAGCCACAGAGCTTCCCCAAAGGGAAACCAATCTCTTTGAGGCCATCGGACCTGAAGACAGCTTGCACTCGGTGGCAGGCCGGTTTTTCTACAATTGCATCCAGTCCTTTAACGATACTCGGAATTTCTTAGAGGCGTCCCATCTAGAACAGGCAGTTGATCTTCTGGGCAGCAGTTCGCGTGTCGGTTGCTTTGGATTTGGAGCATCGGGCCTTGTGGCCAAGGATGCCCAGCAGAAGCTACTCAGAGTTGGAGTGAAAACGTGGTCGTTCGTGGATCCCCACGAGCAAATCTTCTTCGCTAACGGCCTTTCCCAGAGTGATACCATCCTGTGTATCTCCCACTCTGGTGAGACAAAAGACATTTTAGAATCCATGAGTGTAGCTGAAGCGAACGGCGCCAAGATCATTAGTATTGTGGGAAATCCCCGTTCGAAGCTGGCTGAAAGCTCCGATGTCTTCCTCTTGGCCCTATCCAACGAGCTGCCGTTTCGAAGCGGTTCTATGGTTACAAGACTCTGCCAGTTAGCCATGGTCGACTTGCTGACTTTAGGGATTGCCACAAAACGCAAAGAGGACATCCTTGAGCAGTTCGATCGTAACCAGCAGGCTGTGTATCATCGCTCGATGGATGGGCAGAAGGAGAGGTGACGCCCATGGATGTTCGAGACTTTATTGCACAAATTCGAGGCAAACTGATCGTTTCTTGTCAGGCTTTACCTGGTACTCCCCTCGCGGATCCACGGATTCTAGCGGCCATTGCCAAGTCTGTAGAAATAGGAGGAGCCGCTGCTTTAAGGGCCGAAGGTGCTCAGAATATTGCAGAGATGCGGAACGTGTCAAGATTGCCCATCATAGGGCTGCACAAGACAGACAATCGCGACGGAATCTACATTACTCCCCGTTTTGACCAGGCGAAGGCTCTCGCGGCCGCGGGCGCAGATATCATTGCGATCCAGGCTACAAATCCAAGAGAAGGCGATTGTACGCCACTTGGTGATTTGATCTCCGGCATTCATACGGAGCTTAGTCTAGGAGTGTTGGCTGACATTTCGACCTTAGACGAGGCCGAAGAGGCCATGGAAGCCGGGGCTGATCTGGTGGCCACAACACTGTCGGGCTATACACCGCATACGCTGCACAGAGAAAAGCCTGATCTTGACTTGGTGCTCCAGATCGCACGCCGGGGAATCCCCGTACTGGCCGAGGGACGGTATCATAGTCCCGAACAAGCTCGGGCCGCTCTGGATAATGGGGCAATAGCGGTTGTGATCGGAACCATGATCACGATGCCGGATCGGATTACCAGCTATTTTGTGGAAGCGCTACAATGTTAACTGCATATTAAGAGGGCCTGTCCCCCTTTACAGGGTGACAGGCCCAACGTATTGCATGTTCTTGTCACATTAATGCGCCTAATAGGCTGAGAAAGGCGCCTCCACTAATGATCATGAGAAGAATCGATATGGCAAACAGAACCAGAGTTGCCCTGGCATAGTTCTTCTTGTTTGGATTTACTGAACCTCCAAAACTCCACACCAAGACTAAGATAATGTTCACAATCGGGATGATCATCAAAAGAAACATCCCAAGATACTGCCCAACACTTAAGGGCTGAACGGCCGGCGCCGTAGCATAAGCCGGAGCCTGCGTGGCCGCGACCGATTGTGTAGCAGCAGTGAATGGCTGGGCCGACGCGGGCTGTTCCCCCGTACTGGCTCCACAAGCATCACAAAATTGCGCTCCTTCAGGCAAATTATTTCCACAGTTCTTGCACAGCATACGATTTTCTCCCTTTTCAAAGTAGTCTAGCTTTGATCAGTTTTCAGTACCGCACTGCATGCAAAACTTCGCTCCGTCCGGCAGGGGTGCCCCGCAGGAAGCACACAGACGACTAGGTGGTGCCTGGGTTGCAGCTTGTTGATCCGCTCCCGGGTTCACCGGTGGCTTGGGAGCGCGCCGAAAAGCCTCTTGGATATCTCCGCTGGCCAGCTTCGAGATCCAGGGAATCCCCGCGTCCTCTTTGCGCAAAACTCGCACAATCGCTATGACCGTAAACACCAGCAAGCCAAGTCCCAGAATACCGTCGATTCCTTCGTTAATAGACGTCATCACGGAACTGGCGCGGTAAAAACCGGCCCCCAGGAAAAAGCCGCCCAAGAAACCGAATACTAACCCAGTAATCATCGAGGCTATGTAAAAAACAACAACCAGTAAAAGCGCCTGAAGCGTCTGACGGCTTAACCACTCGTCCTTTTCAGCCAAGAGTGCAAAACCGCAGATAAGCAGCACTGCTAACGGCTGTTCCATTACGGCAAAGCAAAAGGCAAGTACCGCTACCGCTACAGGACTGATTCCAAACTTCCCTTTTGTCAACAAAAGCACCTCCGTAGAAAAGTAAATCGTTGGTAGTCGATCCCCTTTTTCCCGGCCTCCCTCCTTTTCACTTTCTGATCGTATTCCCCGCTCCCTCTTCTCGTTTAGGGAGGTACACGAGGTGATCATATTTTCCAGGTCCGTTTCGTAATATTAGTTGATTCTACGGAAGACACTGTGTCCCCTGCTTTTTCTGACTTTTCTTGCCAGTACCCTGATGTTTGTTCTGTTTTTAACGTTAGGGGCAAAGGGAATTAACTTCCAGTGAAGAATTGGTATGTCTAGGAAGGAGGAGGAAAATGAAGAAGCAAACTATTATTCTTACGTGTATTGTATCCTTTGTTCTTTTCGCATCTTCTGCTGTAGGTTTCGCAAGTAGTCTGTTTGATGCTATTGAGAAAGGCGATGTAGATAGGGTGCAGTCCTTTCTATCACAGGGAGCCGACGTAAACGCAAATATCGGTACGCATAATACGCCGCTCTTCGTTGCTTTACGCTACAATGCCAACCGGGAGGTTATCAAGATTCTCCTTGATGCCGGCGCTAACGTGAACGCGACTGATTCGGGAAAAGTGACCCCGCTCATGTATGCCGCAGAATGGGAAGAGGATGCTGAGGTATTGCGCCTCCTACTTGAGGCGGGAGCCGAGATAAACGCCAAGGATGCCGATGGTTGTACCCCTCTGATGTGTGCGGCCCGCCAGAACCAGAATCCAGACGTGATCCGACTTCTTATCGAGGCCGGCTCCAATGTCGACGACGTGGAACAGGAAGGCTGGACCGCATTGATGCTCGCGGCCATGTACAACAATAATCCTGACATTATTCGTGTTCTTGTGGAGATGGGAGCCAACGTAAACGAGGTAGACCCTTACGAGTACACTCCGCTGATCTATGCGGTACTATATAACGCAAATCCAGAGATCACCAGAGCACTCCTGGAGATGGGCGCCGATGGTTCTATGATGTCGGATTCAGGTTTAACAGCCTTCAACTACGCGGACTATAATCCCGCCATTTTAGATAGTGATGTTTATGGCTTACTCGAAGAAGCCCAATATTAGAGCATTCTTGTAGCCAAACTGCCAAGAAGGGGAGGTTCCATCCATGATGGACACCTCCCTCTTTTTTGCGCAGTCGATAACAGCGAGTCTCACAGTCTCTGTCAGGCGGATCGTTCGGAAGGTTTCTTGACCAACCTCAGATCAGCTATCTCTATGCTTCCTTCCAGTCGGTTCTCGGGGAAAGGCCTGATTACGAAACACAACTCAACAAAGTTGTTGGTGTTTAAAATGAGCTCGCTTAATTTGTAGTAGTACACCTTTGGTTGGGTCGGGATGTGAATATTGGTCTTCAACTCTGGGCTTCTGGTTTCCAGTACAATCTGACTGATGTCTTTGGATGATACAGTGAAACTGAGATAATACCCTTTTCTTATGTATTCCTGCATTTCATCCCCAAACCCCTGAATCACATAGCTGATCCAGTCATCGGTATTATGGGCTGAGAAAGCATAGTCGATTGTGAGCTTTCCCCCATAGACATGGGCTCTAATGCTTGGATTAGTCTCCTCTTTGGACGAACCATGTGTTACCCGTATCCTACCTAAGCAGCCCTCGATGGGATACGTCATCCTTGTCTTGAGACTCTCTCCCAGGTCAAAGCTGTCAACGCTCTTCTCCGGGAGATTCTTGTATAGGCTATGAAGATAGCTCTTGAGTCTCATGCCTTGAGTCTTTGCACGCCACGAAAAAAAGAAGATGGTCGAAATTACGATGCCAAAAAAGGTGCCTAAGGTGACGATCAGGTTTGTGTAGTCAACAATCCGCCTAATGATCTCCATTTTACGCTCCTTCCCCCAGCCAGAGCTGGCTACCAGTTAAATACCACATCCTTCCAGCAAAATGCTTCCAAGACCGTATTGGGACCAATATGTTAGAATAATTTCTTGAAAAAAACTGGATAGAATGGGTAAAGGCTCAGAGATCCTCTCTTGTATAATATCCATGAAATGGAAATTAGCTTATGGGGGGAACAAAATGAAGATGCTTAAGGTAACGACGATCCTTCTAGCATTAGCCTTGCTCTGTGTCTGTAGCGGACTGGCTATGGCTGAAACAGAGACGATCGAGTGGCAGGAAATGCCCTATGGAGTATGGATGGCGGGTACCTGGTCTGGTGTGGAATACAACGAAGAAACAGGTAGGTACGAAGGTGTTGGCCCTGGAATGGGATATATCCAGGTCTTCAACTTTGATGGAACGCATGTCGCGGTCTCAATGTTCTTTCAGAATCTGTATGTTGTAGGCAAGTACGAAGTCGAAGGTGACGTGTTGAAGCTCATGGACAGGACGGCACAAGAAACGAAAGACGGCGGCGTAACATGGGAAGATCCCCAACCGGTACCCGATGAAGCACTTCGCTGGATGCTAGGCAATGACGAAGATGGTTCCTACCTTCTCTTCATCGAAGCAGGAGCCGAACCACCCTTTGAGCACGGACGCAACGCATTTCGTTATAACCAGGTTCCTGGAGTCCCCATCTTTTAATATTCAAGAAGCCCCATCCACTGTGACGGGGCTTCTTTTGTTCACACCTGCTCGTGGGGGATTTTGAGAAAGCGCTCCAACCCGTCTTCCACCATTACGTGCCAGACCATGTGATGCGATCCCTCTCCCCAGTGGTCCCTGGAGAAATACGCGGGTTTTCCGAAGATGTGCGTCCAGATTCTTTGCGCTTCTCTGTACCCGCTATCTAAACATACTTCCTTGATGTTCTTCCGCTGCAATTCTTCGAATAAGGCTCGTAGAAGCAGTGACGCAACCCCTTGTCTTTGATGCTTGGGATGGACGAAGACGGTTCCGATCTCAGGCACGTCCTGAAGCGCATTTTCAGAGCAGTCCAAGATCACTTCGTTAGCCTCTCCAAACTCAATGGTTCCAGTGATTTCGCCACCGAGGTCTGCAATGAGGAAGAAGCGCTTCTCACCCCCTGTTGCGAAATCGCAACGAATGAGTCTGCGCTTGAAATCCAACTCTTCTTCCTTCAGCTCCGTGAGCGTGCTCAGATCGTTTACCTCAAACGTGTGCTCAATGACGGCTTCAAAGAAAGCGTCGATCTCCTTCAACTCCGCTATTTTCGGTCTACGAATTATGATGTCGCGAACGGGCATGCTTCACCTCCAAGCGGCTTGTGTATAAGCTACTTACCCGATCGAATATCTCGGATAGGCGTCGGGGAAAAGTGCAGACCCTTAAATCTAACCTCGCACCCGTCACCCGTAGGCGACTGGGCTACCACACCGACCTTCACGGGACCATGGGTGTCCAGCGTAAAGTAGCGAACCATCTCCCACCACTTGGCATCATAGGAGTAGTGAAAAGCGAAACAATCGTCAAAGCGGGTTACGCGCAGATAAATTCCGCTCTCTGGAACAACCAGAGAATTACAGTCATCAGACAACCCCCGGGTGACGACACTTACGATCATGGGCTTTTTGTATGTAAACTCGTAACAGAGTTTGGCCCAGTTGTCGTCATCCAGCATAACCATCATGACCGCGGCGTCGTAGTCATCGATCATGTCGACTTCCACTTTGGTCATCAATGTAAAGTCACCTTCTTGTACCTGATACAAGAAGTGCCCAGAGTCTTTCACTGCAGTTCCCGCAGGATCCTTGAAGTAGTCGGTCTGAGCCTCAGCCTGCACAACGAGCTCTTCGTCTGTAAACGTCCACTCCTGCGGTTCATTCAGCCACTGAAAGCCCGCGGGCAGCTTCTTTCCTTTTAACGCAGAAAACAAGTTTTCCATCAATCATGTACCTCCTTGAAGTGCTTACACCCCTTCTTTCCACAACTGTCTCGTTTTCTCCTTTGTCTAGCTCTGAACAGAGTTACTTCATGCAGGAAGTATGTGGTACGAAGAAATTGGGAGAGCGTTCAAAGGAACTAAGAGTCGAGGGGAGAAGTTAATAGGGTTGAAACGCTCGAAGGAAGGTGGTGTTTGAAGCATGGCTAAGCCCAGAAACAGGATGCCGCAGAAGTTGTTTTTGCGCAGATCTGCAGCCGTTCTTATCATTCTTGCTATCGTCTTAAGTTTACTCCTAGCCTTCTTTCAGCACTACCAACGCTCGCTCATTCAAACACTAACCCAGTTGAACAATGAGTTTGTGGAACAGGTGGACACAATCTCCGGTACGTTACTGGAGATCATCCACAACAGCGCCATGCAAACATTCTATTCAGGATCGCTGATCAAGCTGCGTACAACCGACCCCCTCACGAATGCCGAGCGTGTAGCCGGCTTCAGAGATCTCGGAAACTGGGTAAGCAGCAGCACCTTCCTATCCAATGCCATGATCTACAACTCCAGTGCAGACATTATCTACACCTCGGACGGCAGGTACATTAGAAACGCCAGCCAGGTTTACCACGATCAGGCAACAGTGTCGTTATTGGCTTCGCAAGAAAAACATGGTTCAAAGGGTCCGATCCGGCGCCAAACAGCGGATGGCGAAACATACTCCTTCCTGTTCTTCGAATCCAACATGCCCGACCGAGGTTCACTATTGCTCAACGTCCAAGCCAAGTGGTATGAGGAGCAGCTGCTCGGATTGGCTTCGGAACATCACGGCGTAGTGGTAAGTAACGAAGGTGATATTCTGGTAGCCGGAGACGAGTCGCTGCGCGAAAGGGTTTCGCGCATGTGGCCCACCCTGGTCGCGCGCTTTGATGATGACACCAAGAGTCATGGCTTCTTCCTTGAAGACGGAGGCAGGAGCGGCTGGATGTACTATGAAATGATGAACTTGGGCGGTTATTACCTTAGGTTCTTTGAGACAGGTACTATTCTGCCGGGGCTTGTGGCCGTACGAAACCTTGCGTTGAGCTTGCTCATTGCCGTTACGACGATCCTGGCTTTGGGCGCCGTTTATACTCTGTTTGTGCTCTACCTTCCTTTCAAAGCCATCCGTGAGGCACTCCAGAGAGATGGTGCCAGCGACGAGAGTATCGTGCAGCAAGTGGATCGACTCGTAGAGAGTCAAATGGAGCAACAGCTCACAAAGCAGATGGATGCACTCCTCCAGGGAGAGGAAACAGATGGTGTAAGCTACCCTGCGTCGCTCATTCTGGTCAGTTCATCGGATTCTGAAGCTATCCGTGAAGCGGTTTCAACATCGACCCAGGCCCCTGCACTCGTTGCCCTTGTTTCCTTTGGATGTGCGGTACTCGTGGGAGAAGAAAACGCCGAACGATTACTGGGATTATGTCTGAAGATCACCGAAGTCACGGGAGCCCGCTGTCTCTACGGACAACCGCGACATTCAGCAAGTGAACTGTCCGATTGCTACGGGAATCTCCTGGAACTATGGCAGCAGCGTTTCCTGTACCCGGGACAACAGGTTCTCTCCGAAACCCTGGCCATCACCCACTCTACACTGGACTTTGAAACACAGGATGCCGAACCGCTCTTCAGCGCCCTGCGGGCCGGAGAACTCGATGAGGCAAGAACGGCCTGGAGAGGTATTTTCGAAAAGATCCGCGACGCCAACTTCAATGATTTTCGCTTCTACACAAGGTACGTTATCAAGTATCTCAACACGATGCAGAGCGAACTGGGTTTGGAACCCTCAGCAAACGCTTCGGACCTGTTTGATAATCTAGAGGACGTGGCGGAACTTCACCAGTTCCTGGACAACGTTTTCGTCCGAATTGTCGCTGAACAAGTCGACCTGAGGAAGAATCACCTCCAGCAACTGGCGGTCCGAATCAATGAGCGCATCGCAGCAGGTTATCATGACGATAATCTCTCAGCCCAGAGTATTGCCGATGAAATGGGTATGAACTCCGTATATCTCGGGCGGCTCTATCGAGAGAGCACCGGCATATCTATAGGTGAAGCTCTAAAGCGAACCCGCATCGAACGAGCCAAGAGTCTGCTCGTGGAAACGTCGGATTCGGTCAAGGAAATTGCCTCCCGCGTGGGGTTCTCCAACAACAAGTACTTTTTCGTTGTCTTCAAAGAACTGGTAGGTCTCACTCCAAAAGAGTTTCAGGCCCAACAGAGAAGCGACAAGGCGTAAAAAAACCTTGCCTGTGCACACCAACCGTGAGTACATGGCAAGGTTTCTTTATTCCATTCAACTTCTAGATCAGCTGCCTGCGTTGACGCTCTTTCTCGGCCTCCGCATCCTCCACGGGATACCACATGGGTTCCACAAAACGGACACTACAGCTCTCTCCTTGAGAGAAGGTGATCCGGTGCGGGGTTTGCACCTTCAGCGTCTGATTGCCAATGGGAACAACATACTCCGTGCGGTCGGTCAAGAAGA
Source organism: Bacillota bacterium (assembly GCA_012837925.1). GTDB lineage: Bacteria > Bacillota > Limnochordia > Darwinibacteriales > Darwinibacteriaceae > UBA5420. Next base: position 531 of record DUQE01000069.1, on the reverse strand, counting down.
TCCGGGTCTGCACGTGTGTCTGGTATCCATTGTCGGCTGTAAGTTCTATGGCATTGGGACGTGTAGCCAAGACCATCTCAGGTTCGGCATTGGCCGGTGCTTCCACATCAAGGGGGTGTTCCATATCGCCCTTGGCGTATACCTTGCCATCTTTAATGACAACGTTCAGGAACGTACTCTCTCCCAGGAAACTGTGGACAAAACGGTTAATGGGCCGATTGTACAGGTTTTCCGGAGTGTCAATCTGCATGATCTTACCCATGTCAGCGACGAGCATACGGTCAGAAATTGCCATGGCTTCTGATTGATCGTGGGTTACAAAGATAATTGTGAAGCCGAATTTACTCTGCAGCTCCTTCAGCTCAAAGCGCATTGTTTCCCGCAAGTGCGGGTCAAGGTTCGAAAGGGGCTCATCAAGGAGCATTACCTTGGGATTTGTAACGATAGAGCGTGCCAAAGCGATCCTCTGTTGCTGGCCTCCGGAGAGATCCGAAGGATACACTCGTTCCAACCCCGTCAGACTGGTATGGT
>DUQE01000068.1 GCA_012837925.1 Bacillota bacterium | reverse complement strand
GGGCCCATGACTTTGCTCAGTTTCTAGACGAAGCCATGGCATCGGGTAAGGTCAATAAACACTTGGACCCAGAAGCTGTGTTCTTTGTCTACCATGCTGTAGGGAGAGACCTCATTGACCATTTTGATCAGGGGCGTAACGCTGCGTTCTTGAAGAAGGTCCTCGATGTTTTGCGATTTGGTTTGATGACACGGAAGGAGGAAGTACGATGAGACGAAGCAGTGTTTCCGTTATAGTCGTTGTCTTTATGATTTTTGCACTTGGCGGCCTGGCTCATGGGCAGGTCTTGAATATCGCCATTCCTCAAGACCCCGATAGCTTTGACCCCGTAAAGACCGTTGCGGCAGCAACAAGTGAAGTTGCCTTTAACATCTATGAGGGTCTCGTGAAGGCTACACCAGAAGGAGAGGTTGTAGGAGCGTTGGCGAGGCACTGGACGGTCAATGATTCGAATACCATCTACACCTTCTATCTCAGGGATGGTGCCGTGTTCCATGATGGTACACAAGTTACAGCTGACGATGTTGTTCATGCTCTCAACCGAGCTCGCGACCCTGAAGTAGCGGTCAGGGCCGGAGAGCTGAGCATGATCCGTGATGTAAGGTCCATCGAGAAGGGTGTGGAGATCGAACTCTATGAGCCCAATGGTGCCTTTATCTACACTCTCTCTGAGGTTTACGCTTCGATTTATCCGGCCCACGCTGCGGACTTGGCGCGTAACCCTGTGGGCACAGGTCCCTACTATTTGCAGGAATGGTTGCCCAACCAAGAGCTAGAACTCCGGCGTTTTGACCAGTATTGGTCTGGGGAGAAGCCCTATTTTGAACAAGCGAACTTCCTGATCATTCCCGACGAGAACAGCATGGTTCTTAATCTCAAGGCTGGCCGAGTTAATCTCATACCCCGCCTGGAGATGACCGTACTTCATCAGGTGGAAAACGATCCGAACCTGGAAGTCCTGTCAGCGCCAATGAACCTGGTGCAAGTTTTCTCGATCAACAATGCCCGGGAACCCTTTAACGATTGGCGGGTACGCAAGGCGCTAGCCCTCGGTGTCGATCGTTTGGCTATTCTTTATGGTGCGGCCTGGGGCCACGGGACGCTTCTTGATAGCGCTTTGAGCCCGAGCATGGCGAATTTCTACAACGATGCGCTGCATGAGGTGAATCCCTATGATCCGCAAAGGGCGCGGGAACTCTTGACAGAAGCAGGGCACGAGAATCTGAAGCTAACCTTGACACTGCCAGCTAACTATCCACTCCATGTGCAGGCAGGGGAGTTGGTCGCCCAGCAATGGAAAGCCCTTGGAGTTCAAGTCGATCTGCAGATCGTGGAATGGGGTACTTGGCTTGAAAGGGTGTACACCCAGCGTGATTATGACGTATCGGTGATCGGATTGGCCGGTCGTCTTGATCCCCACGCCATCCTTGTTCGCTACACAACGAACAACAGTCGCAACTTCTTCAACTTCTCCAATGAGCGGTACGATGAGCTCATTGCTCTTGGCCTGAGAACAGTCGGTAGCGATCGTCGGGCTGTGTATCTTGAGGCACAAAAGATCTTGGCAGAAGAGCTTCCTGGCGTTTTTGTCATGGATCCACCACAGCTTGCAGCTATGACGAAGGGAATCCAAGGGTGGAGGAGTTATCCAACCTATGTCGTGGATGTGGCGAGTCTCTATCGGTAAGAAGGGTTTGATGGCGGTATGAAAAGGTATCTCTTGCAGAAAACGGGGGGATTTGTACTCACGGCCATCTTAGTGAGTATCTTAACCTTCTTCGTCATTCAGATCCTTCCGGGTGATCCAGCCCTATTGATGTTGGGCACGGAGGCAACGCCGGAGATTTATGCCAGGGTACGGGTGGAAATGAACTTAGATAAACCTGTATTGCAGCGTTATTTCGGCTGGTTTGCAGATTTTCTCAAAGGACAGTGGGGAAACTCATGGCGCTATTCCATGCCTGTTCGTGACTTAGTAGCACGTGCTTTTCCACTTTCCATCCTGTTGGCCTTTCTTTCGGTCGGGGCGGCGTTACTTGTGGCCACCCCCGCGGGGATGTTCATGGCGGCCAGACCCAAGACGTACAGTGCCCGCTTGATCTCTGTTCTGACCCAAGCGGGCTTAGGCCTTCCCCAGTTTTGGGTAGGCCTCTTGTTGATCCAGGTTTTCGCCGTCAATATGCGACTTCTTCCAGCAGGAGGGAACTCTAGTTACGCAAGTTTCCTGTTGCCAACGTTAACCCTTGCACTTCCCCGAGCGGCGATTCTGAGCCGTTTCATGCGTGTGGGCATGGCCGATGCTCTGCGGCAAGACTACATTCGGACAGCTCGGGCCAAAGGGGTTTCTAGTCGCGCCATCTTCTTCAAGCATGCGCTTCGAAACGGCTCTCTGGCTGTCGTCACGGTCGCTGGACTTCAGTTCGCACAACTTTTTGCCGGTACCATCGTGGTGGAGCAAGTGTTTGGACTACCCGGTGTAGGACAGCTTCTGCTAACTGGAGTGTTTCAGAGGGACCTACCCTTGGTTCAAGCGGTGGTGATGGTGATTGTGTTCTTGATCCTCCTTTTTGACCTTGCCTTCGATTTGTGCCTTGGTCTATTGGATCCGAGAATTCGCTATGAATAGGAGGGAAGGCATGGATACGCGCAAATGGGGTATTGTCATTATCGGTCTTGTTTTTGCTCTTACCATCCTGGGTTACTTTTATACACCCTATGATCCAAATGAAGTGTCCGTTATGGAACGATTTGCCCCTCCAGGTCAAAGCCATCTCTTAGGAACAGACCATTTCGGGCGCGACGTCTTTAGTCGAATCCTAGTAGGGAGCCGCGTCTCTCTTGCTGTAGGCGTCGGTGCCGTTGCCCTGGGATCCCTACTCGGTGTCACCCTCGGTCTGTGGGCCGGATTTCGGGGAGGTTTGGTGGAGGAGCTGTTTATGCGGATCAGTACAGCTTTGCAGGCTTTTCCTAGTATCCTCTTGGCTCTCCTTTTTGCCACCATCTGGCAACCGGGAGTGCCGGTTATCCTATGGGCTGTTGCTATCGGTAATATTCCCAACTTCTTGCGTTTGACTAGGAGTCAGGTGCTCAGCATCAAAAAGCGTTCCTATGTGGAAGCCGCGCGAGCCTTGGGGGCTACGGACGCGCGCATCGTGGTACGTCACGTAATTCCCAACGTAGTCGATTCCCTCTTGGTCCAGTTCACTGTGAGCTTGGCTGGTGCCATCCTGGTGGAGGCGTCCTTGAGCTATTTGGGCGTAGGCATACAGCCGCCGACGCCAAGTTGGGGACGCATGCTTCGCGAAGCCCAGGGTTATGCAGGGCTTGCTCCCTGGGTTCTTCTGGCCCCGGGTTTGTTCATTGCGGTAACGGTGATTGGTTTTAACCTTTTGGGTGATACCTGGATTTTCAGGAGGGATGGAGTTTTCAAGAGAGAATAGGATATAGATGGCAGAACTCCACAGGTAAAGGGGATACTGGGATGATTCGACTTCAAGGTGTGTCAAAACGCTACAAGGGTGCAAGTACTTACGCAGTACGAGATCTAGACTTAGAGGTCAGACCGGGAGAGATTTTTGGATTTCTTGGCCCCAACGGGGCCGGTAAGACAACGACAATCAAGATGATTGTTGGCCTCTTGAAGGCAGATCAGGGAAAGGTTTTGGTCAATGGTCATGATTTGACTTTAGACCCCATCGCAGCGAAACGTTCCATGGGTTATGTTCCAGACAAGCCCGACTTGTATCCGCGCCTTACAGGTCTAGAATACCTTAATCTAATTGGAGACGTGTATGGGGTTGATGGGCCAACTCGTTCAAAACGGCTCGCACACTACCTGGAGATGTTTCAGTTAACCGAAGCTGTCGGCGATCTTATCCAGAGTTTTTCCAGAGGGATGCAACAGAAACTAGCTCTAACTGGTGCGTTACTCCATGCACCGGCACTTTTCATTCTCGATGAGCCCATGGTCGGTTTGGACCCCAAGTCATCGCATTTGTTTAAAGAGATCATGCGCGAGCACGTGAAACAAGGCAATACGGTCTTCTTTTCGACCCATGTACTAGAAGTAGCGGAACAGCTCTGCAATAGGGTGGGTATTATCAAGCAGGGAGAGTTGATCGCCTGCGGAACCATGGAAGAACTGCGTACGGGTAGAGATAGAGACGGGTCCAGCCTAGAAAAACTCTTCCTAGAACTGACAGATGAAGGTGGTTCTTATGAAGAGTAGGGTGATCAGCCTTTATTCGGCCATGCTCAATACGCATTATGGCCTGTCAGCTGGAAAGTACTACTACATTAAGAAGAAGCAGCGCCTCTGGGAACCACTCGTTATCGTTGCATCTATGGGTTGGCTCTTGGTCTTGGCCGTATGGTTTGCCTGGATGCTGACAGAACAACTTTTCTTGGGGGGATTGGCCTTCGGGCAGCCCCATCTAGCTCTCATTAGCGGTACCTTGATTGTTTCGGTCCTGGGGCTTTTCTTCGGGTTCTTTAATGTACTCTCCACCTTTTATTTCAGCAACGATCTGTCGATTTTGCTGGCGTGGCCTTTACGATCCTGGGAGATTCTCCTTGCGAAACTCGGTGTGATCGTAACAGGGCAGTATATCCTCAACGCTCTGTTCCTGCTTCCCATTGGGATTCGTTATGGGCTGTTGGCCAGAGTCGGAGTTGGCTATGTGGTAAGTGCGTTTGTCGTCTTTCTTGTGCTACCCGTGATTCCCTTGGTGATCGCGAGCGCCCTGTCGGTTGTGCTCATGCGGCTTGTGAATCTCAGTCGATACCGAGATAAACTAACGCTAATCGGTGGCATCTTGCTGCTCGTCATCGTCTTTGGTGGCACGTATTGGCTGCAGCAAAACGTCGGAACAGACGATCCGAGTGTATTACTTGAGCAACTCTTGAGCCAGGCTGATGGTTTGGTTAAGGCTGTTGGGCGGGTCTTTCCACCGAGCGTTTGGGCTGCTCAAGCCATGGCGTACGCGCACACCTCGCAAGGGTGGATCAATCTTCTCTACTTAGTGGCTAGTAGCGCTTTGGGGCTTATTGTCTTGTATGTTCTTGGTGAAAAGGTGTTTTTGCAGGGAGTTATAGCCGGCCTCGAGGGAAGTAGGGGAGGCAAAAGGCGCAAAAAGGTCGTCTTGGAGCACGTTGAGCGAGGTGCTTTTTTGACTTTGCTCAGTACGGAGCGAAAGCTCTTTGTCCGGGACCCCAACTTTGCCCTAAATGGGCTGATTGGATATGTTCTTCTGCCAGTTATGGCCTTGCTGCCCCTCTTCGGGCAGAATCTTGAGGGGAATCCCTTTGAACAGCTCAATTTTGGGGAAATGGATCCGCTGCTAGTCATGGGAGGTATCTCGCTTTTCTTCATGGTGATGATAGCAATGTCTATGATTCCGTCTACCACATTCTCCAGAGAAGGTCGCTATTTGTGGATTGTGCGCACTCTTCCTCTCTCCATTGGCCAAATCATCCGCCCGAGAGTGGCGGCTGCCCAGGTTGTAAATACCGTCGGTTGTGTGCTAGGGTTGCTGCCCCTGTCCTACCTTTTCGGGTGGGGAGTCTTGGAGGTTGGTTTCGGCATCGTCTTTGGTCTACTTTTGTCCAGCGTCGTAGCATACCTCCTTGTCATACTGGATCTGAGTCGCCCCATGTTGAATTGGATTAACCCCATCAAGGCGGTAAAGTCCAACTTCAACTCTATTGTTGGTATGTTTGGCACCATGGTTATAGCTTTCTTACTAGGCGCTCTATTCTTCCTGAATGCCAGGACGGCTACGTTGTGGCTCATTCCCTTGGAACTTCTCTTGGTGACAGGGATCCTGGGGGGCCTAGCCTGGTTTTTGACAAGAAATGTAGCCCCGAAACTGTGGGCGAAAATCTAGGAGGTTGACATGCAGTTTCTTGAAATTCCCGTCGTTCGCGATATCCTGATTCTGCTTTTTGCATTGGCGATTAGCGCCTTAGCGTATCGCGTCGTCAAGACATACTTGCTTAAGTGGTTGTATCGTCTTTTTCGCAAGACACCTACCCAATGGGATGATTATATCATTGATGCGGGGGTCTTTCGGACGCTTTCTCTGATTATACCCGGCGTAATTATGTTTCGAGTCGTACCCTTCTTGCAGGTTATAGGAGAGCCATCCACGCAACTTTTGAAGGTGGTCGTCATTCTCGTAGTTGCCTTGACACTGGATCGTTTGACGAAGGCGGGACTTAGGATTTATAACACCTTTCCTATATCGGCTCGTATGCCAATCAAGGGTTTTGTGCAAATTCTGCAGATTGCACTGTGGATTTTTGCAGGCACAGCCGCCTTCTCCTTACTTTTGGGCCAGTCTCCCTGGGCACTGATTGGCGGACTTGGTGCTTTGAGTGCGGTGTTGATCTTGGTCTTCCAAGACACGATTCTGGCCTTCTTTTCTGGCATACAGCTCACCCTAAACGACCAAGTACGTGTAGGCGACTGGATTGAGGCACCCAAGTTTGGAGCCGATGGCGACGTCGTTGAGGTGGCGTTGCATTACATTAAGGTGCGAAACTGGGATCGTTCCATCACCACTGTTCCCACACATAAGTTGGCCCAGGATTCCTTTGTAAACTGGCGTGGTATGTTCGAGGGTGGTGGCCGGAGGATCAAGCGCTCGATCCTGATTGATCAGACGAGTGTTCGCTTCTTAGACCAAGAGCTCCTGGATTATCTGAGCAACATTGAGTTGCTCCAGGACTATCTTACTAACAAGATCAAGGAAATTGAGGAACACAATCGCGTACACAAGATTGACCAGTCTGTGGTTAATGGACGCCATCTAACCAATCTGGGGACCTTTAGGGCCTATTTGATCGCGTATTTGCGATCGCATCCCGCCATCAACCAGGATCTGATAATGATTGTGCGGCAGCTCCCGCCTACGCCCAATGGTTTGCCCATGGAGGTCTATGCTTTTACGAAAGATGTGGGCTGGGTCAATCATGAAGGAGTGGCCGCCGATGTCTTCGATCATATCTTGGCCATTGTATCCGAGTTTGATCTCAGAGTGTTCCAAGCTCCCGGTGGACATGACCTGGCGAGGTTGGTGCAAGAAAGGGGTATGTAGGAATGGGTGGTTATGTAAGACGAGAGTATCCACAGTGGTCTTGGTCGTTCTCGCGGCACCAGACCTTGGCCGGTTGTCCACGACGTTACTACTACAACTACTACGGTTCGCACAACGGTTGGGAGTCTACGGCCTCGGCCGAAGCAGCACTGGCGTATCGTCTGAAGAAGCTGACCAATCTCTATCTGGTCTTGGGAGATGCTTTACATAAGAGTGCGCATCAGATGGTGGAGCGCGTGATGGAAGGGCGGACTCTTCCTGATGCAGACGTAATTGAGGAAGAGATTCGCAGGCATCTGAGGAGGGTTTGGAAATCGTCCCGAGATGACGGTGACTTGTTTGTAAGGCGTCCTAATCGTGTGGACATGCTTCAGGAGTTTTACTACCAAATGGAGGTGAGCGACGCTACGCTGGCCAGGATCAATGAGCGCATTACACAGGTATCCCGGGCTCTCGTGGCGTCGACCATTTGGGAAGAGTTGTCCCGCGGCGGGGGAACCCTTGTCTCCGCCGAGCAGTTTGACACGTTCACCATCGACGAAACCCCTGTATTTGCCGTACCTGACTTATTGTACAGAACAGTGGATGGCACGTGGAGAATAGTGGATTGGAAAACCGGTGAGGAGGTCGAGGACAACCGGGATCAGGTTGCCCTTTATGCTCTTTATGTCCACAACAAACACAGTGTGCCTGCAGAGAAAATCGAGGCACGCCTCGAGTATCTTAGTTTGCAGACATTCACAGAAATGCGCTTTACACAGGATGATTTGGCCGATGTGGAGTCGAGGGCTCGAGAGAGCATAGAGACCATGCGCGAGCTCTTAATCGATGCGGCGGAGAACATTCCAAAGTCAAAAGAGAACTTTACCTTGACCGAAGAACGTGGTCTTTGCCCTTGGTGCAACTTCTACGAGCTCTGCCAGAAAGAGCTAGAGCGCAGCGTTTCTTAGAAACTTGTCAATGTGTTCCTGGACCTCGAGCCAGTTTTTCACGAGGGGCAGCGAGGTTTGATGTTCAAGATTGTGGGAAGCATGGAAGAGGAGGGTGTAAATGCCCTTACCGGATGTGTCCAGCACGTTTTCCACTTTGTCATCGACGAAAAACCCTACTTGGAGTTCTTTACAGAGGGTACCTTTTGAGTACGATCCGTTCGTTGGGCTCATGAAAAGCGTATGGTAGGGAACGTCGTGGCGCTTGAGCCACCTTTCGGTTGTTTGGCGAATTTTCTCATCTCTTGCGGTGATCAGATGAACTGTATGACCGCCCTCAAGGAGATTCCGGAGGGTATCTGCAGCATGTTCCCTGATGGGTACCCGGTCAAGAATGGACTCCATACGAGCGCTAAAGAAACCCTGAACCTCTTCGGTACTCTTGTTAAAAGCGTCTTCTATATAATAAGCACGTTTTTGGGGCAGTGGTTCGCCGAAGTAGTCTGCGGCTTCTCTCAGCCAAATGCTGTAGTCTCCATCATCGTCGTTCGTGAGAACCCCATCGATATCAAAACCAAATGTAAACCTAGACATGAAAAGAACCTCTTTCTAAGCGAGTAAGTTTGGAGCCAGTGTAACATTTTCCAGCTCCAGGAGCAAGCGCTTCAGGT
>DUQE01000067.1 GCA_012837925.1 Bacillota bacterium | reverse complement strand
CAGTGTTTCGTGTATCTATGGCTTGGGTTCTCCGGAAGACTATTCGGGGATGACTTTCTCGCTGAAAAACGGTGAGTTCCGGGATCGAGATCATATTTTGCGTCGTCTCGTGGGGATCCAATACAATCGCAATGATGTTGGCTTTACACGTGGTACCTTTAGGGTTCGCGGTGATGTTATTGAGATCAACCCTGTGGGTAGCGAAACATTGATCCGGATCGAGATGTTCGGTGATGAAATAGAACGTATTCAAGAAATTGATCCGATTACAGGCGAAGTCTTGGAACAATGCGACGAGATTACCATATATCCTGCTTCCCACTTTATCACGCCTGAAGAAAAACTCAAGAGAGCCTTGCCAGCCATAGAAGCCGAACTGGAGGACCGTTTGAAGGTGCTACGCAGTCAAGACAAACTACTCGAAGCACAACGCCTCGAGCAACGGACGCGTTACGATCTGGAGATGCTCGCCGAACTCGGCTATTGCACAGGAGTGGAGAACTACTCGGCACCGTTGAGTGGTCGTGGACCAGGTGAAACCCCGGCCACGCTCCTGGACTATTTTCCCAAGGATTATCTCTTGGTTGTTGACGAAGCCCATGTTACGATACCTCAGGTACGAGCCATGTACTTTGGAGACCGCTCCAGAAAAGAGAACTTGGTGGAGTACGGGTTTCGTCTCCCTTCAGCTCTGGACAACCGCCCCCTGCAGTTCACGGAGTTTGAAGCACATATGAACCAGGTTATCTACGTATCCGCTACGCCCGGTCCCTATGAGTTGGAACGTTCAGAGCAAGTGGTGGAGCAAGTGATTCGACCTACCGGTCTTGTGGATCCTGAGGTAGTGGTAAGGCCAGTAAAGGGGCAGATTGACGATCTCATCGACGAGATAGGTCTTGTCTTAAAGAGGAAGGAGCGGGTGCTCGTCACCACTCTCACCAAGCGCATGGCGGAAGATCTTACCCAGTACTTTACTGAGGTCGGTTTGAAGGTACGCTACCTCCACTCGGATGTGGATACCCTCGAACGTATTGAGATCTTAAGGGAACTGCGCCAAGGAGTCTTTGATGTTCTGGTAGGTATCAACCTTCTGCGTGAGGGTTTGGATCTGCCAGAAGTGTCACTTGTTGCTATTCTTGATGCAGACCAAGAAGGATTTTTGCGTTCATCGACATCGCTCGTGCAGACCATTGGACGTGCCGCTCGAAATGTGGAAGGAAAAGTAATTATGTATGCGGACCGCATAACCGATTCTATGAAGTATGCCATCGATGAAACCAACCGCCGCCGAAAGATCCAATTGGAGTACAATGAGCGTATGGGAATCACACCGGCGAGCATTCAAAAGGCCATCAAGGATATTGCTCAGGAACTTCCTGAAGAACAGGTAGCGGAAGAGAAGGCCAGTTATGACGTGCGCAGAAAGGGTTCGCTAACAGAGGTTATAGCTTTGATTCAAGAAATGGAAGAAGAAATGTATCGAGCGGCCCAAGAGCTCAATTTCGAGCGTGCGGCCGAACTGCGTGACGAGGTCAAGGAGATACGGATCGAAATGGGGTTGTCAGTTTGAAGGATAAGCTAGTCATAAAGGGTGCTCGACAGCACAATTTGAAGGATATAGATGTAGAAATTCCCAGAAACAAGCTGGTGGTTGTTACAGGTTTATCGGGGTCAGGCAAGTCGTCCCTGGCCTTTGATACTATCTACGCCGAAGGGCAAAGGCGTTATGTTGAATCGCTATCGGCCTATGCCAGGCAGTTTCTCGGACAGATGGATAAGCCCGACGTTGACCTGATTGAAGGGCTCTCACCAGCTATTTCCATTGATCAGAAAACGACAAGTCGTAATCCCCGATCCACGGTGGGTACCGTGACCGAGATTTACGACTATTTGCGCTTGCTCTTTGCCAGGGTTGGCAGGCCCCACTGTCCAAGTTGCGGGAAGCCTATTACGCAACAGACGGTGGAGCAGATTGTCGATCAGATTCTCAGTCTCCCAGAAGGTTCACGTATTCAAGTGTTGGCACCTGTGGTACGGGGGCGAAAGGGTGAACACAAGAAGGTAATTGAAACAATAGCCAAGGAGGGCTTCATCCGGATTCGAGTGGATGGAGAGCTCCACGAGGTCAGTGATGTGCCGGCCCTAGACAAAAACAAGAAGCACACGATTGAGATCGTGGTCGATCGTATCGCCGTTCGTCCCGACCTAGCTGGGCGGATCAGTGACTCGGTGCAGATGGCGCTCAAGCATGGAGAGGGCATCGTCTTTGTTGATGTCATTGGGGGAGAGGAACTCATGTTCAGCGAGAAATTCTCCTGCATTGACTGCGGCATATCCATGGACGAACTGGCGCCTCGCATGTTCTCGTTTAACAGTCCTTTTGGTGCTTGCCCTGGCTGCGAAGGTTTGGGGACAAAGCACGAGATCGATCCCGATCTGCTCTTGGATCTGGATCTCTCCATCGAAGAGGGGGGTCTTGTCCCTTGGCGTAATAGCAAGAGCCGCTGGAGAAACTCCATTTTGGACAGCGTTTGCGAGAAGTATGGCATTGAACAGACGGTTCCCTTGCGAGAGCTGTCAAGTGACGCACTGAACATCTTGGTTCACGGACTTGGGGATGAGCTTCTCAGTTTCGATTACACGAATACTGCTGGACGCGAACGAGAGTATGAAGCACCGTTCGACGGCCTTATCTTATCATTGCAGCGTCGCTACCAGGAAAGCGAATCGGATTGGGTACGGCAAGATGTGGAGCAGTATATGAGCATTCGTACCTGTAACGAGTGCCATGGAAAACGCCTGCGGCCAGAGGTTCTTGGAGTAACGGTCGGGGGCAGGAATATCATGGAAGTGACGGAGTTCTCGATTCGAGAGTGTCTCGACTTCTTTGAAGCTCTCGAGTTAACTCCAAGAGAGATGATGATTGCCCGACAGATCGTCAAAGAGATCCGTGAGCGATTGTCTTTCCTAGTGAACGTGGGACTGGACTATTTGGCCCTCAGTCGCGCTTCGTCCACCCTCTCAGGAGGCGAGGCACAGCGCATTCGCCTGGCTACGCAGGTGGGTTCGAGACTTACCGGTGTATTGTACATCCTTGATGAGCCAAGTATTGGTCTTCATCAACGCGATAACGGAAAGCTCTTGGAGTCCCTGAAGGAACTGCGAGATTTGGGGAATACACTGATCGTTGTCGAGCATGATGAAGAAACCATGGCTGCGGCTGATTGGATTATTGATATGGGGCCCGGTGCCGGTACGCACGGCGGAGAAGTGGTGGCCCAAGGGCGCTGGGAGGATATTTGTGCAACACCCAACTCGATCACAGGGCAGTATTTAAAAGGGGATCGAATGATTCGGGTTCCTCGCAAACGTCGTAAGCCAAACGGTAATTGGCTGACGATCCGAGGTGCCAAAGAGCATAATCTCAAGAACGTGGATGTGCAGATTCCACTGGGTGTATTCGTGGCCGTCACGGGTGTGTCGGGCTCTGGAAAGAGCACATTAATCAACGACATTCTCTACAAGAGACTGAGCCAAGAAATGTATCGTTCTCGCCTAAAGCCCGGGGAACACGATTCCATTGAGGGCTTGGAGTTCATTGATAAGGTGATAGAAATCGATCAGTCACCCATTGGGCGTACACCAAGATCGAACCCCGCTACCTATACCGGGGCGTTCGATGCTATCCGCGACTTGTTTGCCATGACCAATGAGGCCAAGATGCGCGGCTACGGAAAGGGTCGTTTCAGTTTTAATGTCAAAGGTGGACGTTGTGAGGCCTGTAAGGGTGACGGTATTCTCAAGATCGAGATGCACTTCCTGGCTGACGTCTACGTACCTTGCGAGGTATGTAAGGGTAAGCGGTATGGGCGTGAGACGCTCGAGGTAAAGTACAAGGGCAAGTCCATTGCTGATGTCTTAGATATGCAGGTGGAAGAAGCCGTGGAGTTCTTCCAGAACATTCCGAAGATCCACAGACGCATGCAAACACTCTACGATGTGGGCTTGGGGTATATCAAACTTGGACAACCGGCTACAGAACTCTCGGGAGGCGAGGCACAGAGGGTGAAACTGGCCACCGAGCTCAGCCGTCGGAGTAACGGCAAGACCCTGTATCTGTTGGATGAGCCTACAACCGGCCTACATTTTGAAGACATTCGAAAACTACTCACAGTCCTCGAGCGTCTGGTGGACGCCGGTGATACTGTGGTAGTTATCGAGCACAACCTGGATGTGATCAAGACGGCAGACTACGTAATAGATCTTGGACCCGAAGGCGGTCAGGGAGGCGGAACGGTGGTGGCCAAGGGTACTCCTGAAGAGGTAGCCCAGGTTACCCAGTCCTACACTGGACAATTCTTAAAAAAAGTCTTGAGTGATCAGCGCTTGCAGAACTAGGGGGTGAAGCTGATGAGTCTTGAGCACAAACTCGCCGCCTTGCCGACTGCACCGGGGGTTTATCTCATGCTCAATGAGGCCGGTGAAGTCATTTACGTTGGCAAGGCCATCAACTTGCGGAATCGTGTGCGATCCTACTTCCAAAAGTCGGCTAACCATGCCCTCAAGGTTCAGGTTCTGGTGGAAAACATTGCAGACCTTGAGTACATCGTTACCGACTCCGAGTTGGAAGCGTTGATCCTCGAGAACAACCTGATAAAGAAGCACACACCGCGTTACAATGTGCGTTTGAAGGATGACAAGACCTATCCTTACATCAAAGTGACGGTTCAGGAGACATTTCCCCGCGTGCTCATGGTGCGAAAGCGCCTGAACGATGGTGCTCGTTATTTTGGACCCTATACAGATGTCACGGCTGTCAAGAAGACGCTCTCGTTCTTGCGAACACTCTTCCCCCTTCGCACCTGCAGCAAGAACATTGAAGAGGGTGCTCAAGACAGGCCTTGCCTGAACTACCATATTGGGCGTTGCCTAGCTCCATGTGCGGGTCTGATCAGCAAGGAAAAGTACGGTGAGATGATCAACGAAGTGCTCATGTTCTTGGAGGGGCGCATTGATCGCCTCATCCCGGATCTGACGCGCAAGATGCAGGAAGCTTCCGACAAGTTGGAGTACGAGAAGGCGGCACGTTTTCGCAACCAGATTCGGGGCTTACAGACACTTTTGGAGAAGCAGAAGATCGTGGTACAACAGGCGGAGGATCAGGACTACGTGGGTTACGCACGCCATGGTGAACTAGCCTGTGTGCAGGTTTTCTTTGTGCGGTCCGGCAAGCTTATTGGACGTGATCACTTCTTGCTCGAATGTTCCGCGGAAGAAGAGGGAGACGAAATTCTTCGTGCCTTCTTGCAGCAGTACTACGAAGAAGCTTCATACGTACCACGGGAGGTACTGACACCCGTTTCCCTGGCTGAACCGGAGGTTTTGGAGAACTGGTTGGGATCGCTGAAAGGGCAGCGCGTGTATCTACGCACTCCGCAGCGCGGCGCCAAAAAGCAGTTCCTCGATCTAGTGATGAAGAATGCCCAGATTGTCTTGGATGAAACGCGCACGCGCGACACCTTTAAGCAGAAGGCTATGGAGCGAGCACTGCAAGATCTGCAGGAACTGACGGGGCTTCCCGAACCGCCAGAGCGCATTGAAGCCTTTGATATCTCGAATCTGCAGGGAACCAATGTGGTGGCCTCTCTCGTGGTGT
>DUQE01000066.1 GCA_012837925.1 Bacillota bacterium | reverse complement strand
TGGACGAGTTCATTGGTGAGCTTGACATGTACATTCGCTGGTTCAACACGGAACGAATCAAGATGGCACTGGGAGCAAGTTGTTTATAGAAAAAGTCTTGGTCTAATAGCATAACTCAGTCCAAAAAAAACGTCCGCACTCCCTACTCCTTGTACCAAGTACCAGCACACTTGGCCTAGGACATCCTAGCTCTCTGATGGTATCCGCAATACATCCATCATACTTGATGTACAGTTTCACTGCCTTGATGCGTTCTTCATACGAGTAAACGGATAATCTCCTGAATCTTCAAATCCAATTTTCGTTCGCACCCCCAAATGGGCGTTCTCATGTGGCCATTGACAATTACCGAACCTGCCTTCTGCGAGCATGCCCGTACCTCACAGAATGTCCTGATCATTAAGACCTCCGGCTCCTAAACGATTTCTTACAGCTGCTACGGTTCGCTCTACTACAGGAACACGGAACAAGTACGTAAGAAGAAAGTAACACAGGGCGCCTACACCGATGGCAGACAATAACGATAGGTTAGGCCCTAAAGCCACGTACCAATGGCGGTAAACGACCATGGATAGTAGGCCCATTAAGACGGCCGCGGCACTAATCTTTCCAAAAGAAAGAACCGTTTCGCGTAGTTCGAATCCTCCGATTATCCTTCTCAGTGAAACAAGAAGCAGAATCGCTCCCACCATTCCCGCGACACTAGTTGCCAATGCCAGTCCCGCTAACCCGAGAAATTGTGACAGAATTATATTCAGGACAATGTTGATCGCCACCGCGATAGTTCCATTTACCATAGGCGTTCTTGTGTCCTGCATAGCATAAAAAGCTCTAGACAAGATCTCTCTCATACCAAAAGCTACCATACCAACAGAATAAAACTTGAGAGCACTACTTGTCATAACTACAGCATCCTGTGTGAAAGCACCGCGTTCAAACAGCAATCTGACTATGGGCTCCGCAAAAACAACGGCACCTACGGTCGCTGGAACTACCATGAGGCTCATCATGCCTATGGCTTCTGATAGCGTAGCCTTGAGTCCATTGATGTTGTGCTCCGACGCCATTTTCGATATCATAGGATACATTACACTAGAAATAGACGCGACAAACAAGCCCTGTACAAATCCATTGAGACGGTCAGCATAGTTGAGAGCAGAGATTCCACCAACAGCAATGCCAGAAGCCAGGGTTCTATCTACCAACACATTAATCTGATTAACAGATGTGCCAATGATCACCGGTAGAGCAGTACTAACCATCAATCTTAGGTTATCATCCCTCAAATCCAAAACTGGCTCGAATCGATACTTCTTTTTTCGAACAAACGGAACCATGAGGAAAAGCTCCGACGCCCTGGCGATAAGCGTGCCTAGCAGCAAAACATAGATAGTTGTCCGCCCACTGATTATGAGAGAAAGTATTATGATAATGTTCATTGGGAACCCGATCAGATTCGGGACAAGATAACTTTTGTGCAGGCTTAAGTACCCGCCAAACAAACCGACAAGACCAGAAAAATAGATTGCGAAGATGCTAACGCGGGTAAAGCTAACAGCTAGCTCCAACGCCTGCTTGCTAAACCCTGAAGCGAAAATACGGACCAAGGGTCTTGTGAAAACCAGACCGATAGCAATAGTAAGTGTACAGAATATAAGGATCGCGCTAGTCAAATTGCTAGTGAAACGATTTGCAGCTATAGGTCCGCGTTCATGGTTTATCCGACTATACATGGGAATAAACCCTGTGGTGATTCCGGTACGTATGAAAGAGAAAATGACGCCAGGAATAGTCAGTGATATTAGATACGCATCTGAAACAGTTGATGCCCCATAGAAATACGACAGAATAACTTCACGTCCAAAGCCAAGTATCTTGGAGGCTACGGTGATAATCATGATTGCAAATGCTGTCTTTTTCATTCTTATGCTCCATTTCACAATTTCTAGCGTCTCTTTGTACTTTCAGTTGGTAGGAGAGTTTTGGATCTACTTCTCCCAACCACCCCGCCTAATACCTTTGCGGTACAGACCGTTCTGCTTGCAGCAGGCAGATTCGAAATACGAGGGTGGGTGTCCCGCCAAACCGCAAATGAACCGTACACTCGACAGACTCGCTTACACACCTACCTCTTGATATAGGAACGACGACAGATCCAAAACGCAGGGGCGAAGAGGTTAGGAGCTACTTCCAGATTAGTGTAAATTTGAGTTTTGGGAGTGGCAAAAAGCAGCCTCTTTTCGCACCCAAAAAGGATGCGTCACGACTTATGAAGACTACTACTAGACTTAGAAAAACTGTAAGCGTCAAACCAGCCGTACCTTCTAGCTCCTCTCCGCTGATGAGATAATGAAGTCATCAGAGGGAAGGAGCTGATTCGTGTGACTAAGGAAGCCAGGCAAGAGCTGCGCGAGTTGTGGGCTG
>DUQE01000004.1 GCA_012837925.1 Bacillota bacterium | reverse complement strand
TACCAGATGCAATCTGGGGCCTCACCAAAGCAGCTTCAGCTCGAAATACATGGGCATACACCTCTTCAATAGTCTCGCGCCCCTGATCAGAATAGGCATAACCTGTTGAATCGCTAAAACAATGACTGCCCACTCTCGCTGCATGAAACGCCTTGAGTACCTTCTCCTGATTGGCAAGGGCTGTCTCTTCGACAGGAGTCAGATAGGGGCGTATTGCATCTTTGGCTCTACTAATCATCTTCACTTAGTACCTCGGTGGGTGCTGGAACCCCATAGCTGCCCTTCACCTGAACATTCTTTCCTGGTAGTTTATCTAGAACGCTATCCTTAATTTGCTTCTCCGAATAGATATGCAAACGAAAACGACCGTTACCGGTCTTGTACATTTCAAATTCTCCTGTAATGCCGTGTTTGTTCCAGAGTTGGTCCGCAACACGCTGCATTTCTTCTTCCGTTTCAAACTCATAAGCAATTGAGTACACTGGGACAATCCTCCTGATGGTACATAGTTTTTCAATTTTCGTTACGGATGGGCGCAAATCCTCCTCCCATCCACAGATTCATCGGAAATCAATGGGCGTAATGACTGTGAGTTCTCCTTTTGTGATATGGCTTTTTCTGGCGAGACGCACTGCCTGGCGCCGAACGACTTGTTCCACCAGGTTGCGTACTGCTCGAGCGTTTCCAAATGTTGCCGCATCACCGTTTCGCAGTCTTCTAATTTCTCTAACCAGCTCCTGTTGTGCATGAGCGGTTAATGTATACTCTCTTTGTTCAAACATCGCTAGGGCGATCTTATAGAGCTCTATGTCAGAGTAATCCGGAAAGGATATTGTAACGGGAAATCGAGATCGTAGTCCGGGATTCGTTGCTAAAAAGTCTTCCATCGGTCGAGGATAACCCGCTAGAATGACGACAAGACTATCGCGATTATCCTCCATGGCCTTGACCAAAGTGTCTATGGCTTCCTTGCCGAAGTCTCGCTCCCCACCTCGAGCTAGGGAATACGCCTCATCAATGAACAATAGGCCTCCAGCGGCTTGCCTCAGCACTTCTCGCGTCTTCTGAGCCGTTTGTCCAATGTACTGCGCTACCAAGTCGGCCCGTTCTACCTCCACCGTATGTCCCTTCTGCAGGATTCCCACTTCTTTGAGCATCTGGCTAAAGATTCGAGCCACTGTTGTTTTTCCCGTACCTGGATTCCCCGTGAAGATGGTATGTAGGACCATAGGTTCGCAGGTCAGCTGCATCAGCTCCCTGTACTTTTGAATCAAGGCAAATGCTTGAATCTCACCGATCACTTTCTTAACGGATTGCAGTCCAATCAAGGAATCTAGTTGTTCCTGTAACTTCTGAAGCTGCACCTTCTGGCTTGCCTCTAACCCTTGAAATACCGATTGAGACTTCATAGACGCACACCTCCTGCCCCATTAGACATCTTACGCACATGGGGCTAGGAAGGTTCCTAGTACTCCGAGGCCCACAGGGAGTAAATTCTCCGTTTGATCTCCTCCTCGGGCAGTTCGGAGCGGTTGAGCCAATGGATCTGGTCATTTCGTTTGAACCATGAGAGTTGACGTTTTGCATAGCGCCTCGTGTCTCTCTTCAAGAGATCGACCGCCTCGGCGAGGGTCAATTTGCCCTGCAAGTAAAGCACGATCTCCTTGTAGCCGAGTGCCTGTAAGGCCGTGGGTTGTTCGGGATAGGCCCGAAGTAACCCCTCCACTTCTTCAATCAGTCCTTCTTGAACCATTTGATCAACCCGTTGATTCACTCTCTCATAAAGTTCCTGCCTGTCGCGATAAAGACCTATATAGAGAGGTTTATAGGGGCTTTGCGTTTCTTCCCTCTTCTTCTGAAGAGAACTAATCGGTTCACCGGTTCGGTAATACACTTCCAGGGCTCGGATAATTCTGCGCAAATCGTTAGGATGTAAACGCTTGGCACTTACCGGATCTACCTCGGCTAGCTTTTGATGTAGACTGGCAGGCTCCCGATCTCCTTGGGCTTGTAGTTCAGCGCGAATCGTCTCATCTGCAGAAGTGTCAGGAAACAAGAACCCCTTCAAGAGAGCGTCTATGTATAGGCCTGTTCCTCCCGTCAGAAGCGGTACCTTACCTTTTCCTCTGAGACGATCGAGTACTTCTTCAGCCAACCTTACATAGTCTGCTACATTGAAGGGTTGATCAGGATCTACAACATCAAGAAGATGGTGCACCACTCGTTGCCTTTCCGCGGGACTTGCCTTTGCAGTTCCAATATCCATACCACGGTAAACCTGCATCGAGTCAGCAGAAATAATCTCAGCGCGAAGTTCTTCTGCCAACTCGAGGCTAAGACTCGTCTTGCCCACAGCAGTGGGACCGAGGATGACTAAAACGTGTTGTTGCACCAAGCACCTTCACTCCTAAGTGCGACCAAAGCGTCGCAGTAGTTCCTGATTCTCAAGCCGGATAATGATTGGCCTGCCATGGGGGCAGGTAAAGGGATTGTTTGTTACAGCAAGGCGATCCAAGAGGGCACGCGCCTCCCTCTCATCGAGGTACTCACCAGCTTTAATGGCACCTTTACAGGCCAGAGTTATCAGAGCTTGTTCTTTCCGAGTCGTGGTCTTCTCCGATGTGGCCGCAATTTCCAATATCTCTTCTTTCCAGTTGCCTCCACTTTGAGCCAAAGAGCTTGGCACTGCTCTTAGAAGAAAACTATTGTTGCCAAAATGCTCTAGTTCCAAACCAAACTCGGACAAGAGATCTATGGCCTCTTCAACCAAGACGGCTTCGCTCGCCGTAAATTCCAGGTGCTGAGGCAGGATTTCCTGGACATGAATGGTGGACGTCTGCCATGATTTTTCGAGCTCCTCGAGGAGGATTCGTTCATGGACGATGTGCTGATCTAAGATCCAGAGTCCCTGAGGCACTTCCAACAAGATATAGCTCTGATGAAGCTGCCCTATGATCCTCCCCGTTCGTAACGAATGACGGACTTCTTCATTGGGAGAAGGTGTTTCGGTTTCGAGCACCGCGGGACTCTCTCTGATGACAAAATCATCGTTGGGGTTCTTCACAACGCCCCGTTTCATGCCATAACTCTTGAGTATCTCGTCCATCTGCTCCCATGTCTCTGGTCGCCACGTAAGCTGTGCCTGTACCCCTAAAGGGGGTTTTCCCGACGACATCTTTCCACTGCTATCCTCGGTTTTCTGCAGAGATGGAGCCAGGTTCTCCTTAGCCAGAGCAGACCTAACAGCATGGAGGAGATCAGAAAACATCGTCTGGTCTTGTGCAAAGCGCACCTCAGATTTGGCTGGATGCACATTACAGTCTACCAGTTCTGGATTGAGCTCAATCGTCAGCACCGCCCACGGAAAATTCCGGCTCGGCAATAAGCCATCATACGCCTTTTCTAAGGCGACTCGCATGGTTTGATTCTGTATGACCCGTCCATTCATTACAAAGATTTGTCCACTACGATTACCCTTCGCCAGGCGCGCCGATCCCAAATATCCCTGCACTTGCCCCCATGCGAAACTGGTCTGGAATTTGACCAGTTCCCGCTCTACATTGTTGCCATGGACGAGCAAAATGGCATCGAGGAGTCTTCCATTGCCAGGTGTGGCCAGAACATTCTTCCCTTCGGCCATCACCCGGAAGGAAACATGCGGATGAGCCAGAGACAACCTCGTACAGACCTCAAGCAGTTGCCGCCTCTCTGCTGATGGCGATTTGAGAAATTTCAGGCGGGCGGGCACATTGTAGAAAAGCTCACGTACCTCTACGGTTGTTCCTGCAGGCGTACCCGTGGGCTCCACTACCCACTTCCCATTGTCTTGCCTAATCTTGTATCCATTCTCTTGATCAGTCGGGCGCGACACCAGAGTAACCTTCGCAATGCTAGCGATACTCGGGAGAGCTTCACCACGAAAACCTAGGGTATGGAGGGCAAACAGGTCCTCGGCCCTTTCTATCTTGCTGGTGGCGTGGGGCTGGAAGGCCAGTTCGAGTTCGTCTCTCGCAATACCCGATCCATTATCTTGGACTCGTATATAGTCTAGTCCTCCGTTTTCAAACTCCACAGTGATCTGCGTTGCGCCCGCGTCAACAGAGTTCTCCACAAGCTCTTTTACCACCGAAGCCGGCCGTTCAATAACTTCGCCTGCAGCTATTTTGTGCGCAACCTCTGGAGGTAATACTCTAATCTGTGCCATGGCCATCCTCCTTCGCTGCTTTCTGCTGCCAAACAGCTAAAATTTGCAGTGCTTCTAAAGGCGTAAGACTATTGAGGTCCAGCTCTAGGAGCTCTTTCTCGAGTTCACTGGCGGCTGCAACTTCAGGTGGGTCTTCCAGCATCGACGTATCGTAGTCGAGAGTCTTAAACAAATCGAGTTGCCGTGGACCATTGCCACTGGTCTCAAGTTCTTCAAGTAGATTCAGAGACCGTTTGATCACCGAGCGAGGCATTCCAGCCATACGCGCTACATTAATGCCGTAACTGCGATCGGTACTTCCCCGCGAAACGCGATGCAAGAAGTAAATCTCACCGTCTTTCTCCTCTACTTCCACGCGATAGCTCACAAGCTTCTTTAGGCTGTACTCAAGCTTGGTCAGCTCGTGGAAATGCGTGGAGAACAGCGTTCGCGCCTTTACTTTGGCATGAATGTGCTCAATGACCGCCTGGGCAATGGCCATACCGTCATAGGTACTCGTCCCGCGTCCCAGTTCATCGAGGATAATCAGTGAGCGTTCCGTCGCATTGAGCAAGAGCTCCGCTGTTTCGGAACACTCCACCATGAACGTACTTTGTCCCGTACTTAAGTCATCACTGGCACCAATTCGCGTAAAAATACGGTCAACTAGCCCAATGGTAGCTTCTTGGGCTGAAATGAAGCTGCCCATCTGCGCCATAATGACGAGTAAAGCCACTTGCCTCAAATAGGTACTCTTACCCGCCATGTTGGGTCCAGTAAGTAAAATGATTTGCTGATCCGCATCGAAGAACACGTCATTGGGAACGAACCGTCCCTCCAAGGCTTCAATCACGGGATGACGCCCTTGGATAATCTCAAGAGCCGTGTCGTCAGACATCGTTGGACGAGCCAGATTGTGTTTGACCGCAGCTTCCGCCAAGCCTTGAAAGACGTCAAGACAGGCTAAGATATGGGCATTTTCCTGGATGGCCTCCACATGGTCCTGGACCTGCTTGCGCAACTCAATGAACAGCTCATATTCAAGTTCCTTAATGCGTTCATCTGCGCCCAAGACCAAGGCTTCTTGCTCCTTAAGTTCGGGCGTAATGTACCGTTCCGCATTGGCCAAGGTTTGCTTGCGCTGGTAGTGTTCTGGAACCAAGTGGGCATTGGCATTCGTCACTTCGATATAATAGCCAAAAACTCGATTAAACCCTACCTTGAGGGACTTGATGCCTGTTCGTTCCCGTTCAACCGCTTCGAGGTCCCGTATCCAATCCTTCCCTCCGCTACGAGCTTGCCGCAGCTTATCAAGCTCGGCATTGTAGCCATCTCGTATAAGGTTGCCATCACGAAGTGTGATAGCTGGTTCATCTACAATTGCCCGTTGTACTTCTTCCACAAAATCTGTGAGGGGATTGAGTTTCCCTTTTAGGGAGTCCAAAAGCGGAGTCAACTCGCCTGCAAGTAAGGCTTGTACAGCCGGAATTGAAGCTAGTGATTTCGCCAGCGCACTCAGGTCGCGGGCGTTTCCGTTTCCGGTGACGAGTCGTCCCAAGAGTCGCTCTAGATCATAGACATCACCGAGCATTTCGCGTAGGTCCAGACGCAGAGCTGTCCTCTCCAAGAGATACTCGACGGCATCATGTCTCTCTTCGATTTCTGCGCGATGGAGCAGCGGCTTTTCGAGAAAGGACCGCAAGAGTCTGGCGCCCATTCCTGTTACTGTGTAGTCTAAGATACCCAGGAGTGAACCCGATTTCTTCCCATCACGAATCGTCTTGGTCAACTCAAGATTGTCTCGGCTATGACTGTCAATTTGCAGATACTGATCCAGCTTGTAGCTTTTGACAGCTCGAATGTGACTTAAGACCGAACGTTGGGTCTGTTGAACATAGTCTAGCGCCAGAGCGGCAGCCTGGATTTCTACGGAACGAGAGAGTCCAAAAGGCGTTAGCGATGCGGTCTCAAAGTGGTTGAGAAGCACTTGGCTCGCCGCAGCTAGACTGCTTTGCTTATCCCCCGTTTTAGTTACTACGGCGGCTAGGTCACGCGCTAAGGTCTCTAAGGTATCCAACGCAGGCCAGTCAGACGTTACGACAATCTCAGCAGGCCTAATTCTCCGGAGTTCGTTTTCTACGCTCGTCCAAGTCCCTACAGCGACGGTAAGGAACTCACCCGTGGACATATCGAGGGAGGCCAACCCCACGGATTTCGAATCCCAGCCAACAGCCACCAAGAACTGGTTCTCCTCGGCATCCAACGCCCCCTCAATAAACGTTCCAGGCGTGATCACGCGTACTACATCACGTTTCACTACGCCTTTGGCTTGTCTGGGATCCTCAAGTTGCTCACACAAAGCAACGCGATAACCGTTTCGTACCAGCTTCTCCAAATATGACTCCGCAGCATGGTGCGGGACACCGCACATCGGTACGCGACCCTGTGGCCCTGCTTCCCTTGAGGTTAAGGCAATCTCCAACACCTTCGATGCCACTTTTGCATCGTCTCCAAACATCTCATAAAAATCACCTAGACGAAAGAAAAGAATACTGTCTGGGTATTGCTCTTTCAGC
The DNA here is from genome assembly GCA_012837925.1 of Bacillota bacterium. Lineage (GTDB taxonomy): Bacteria > Bacillota > Limnochordia > Darwinibacteriales > Darwinibacteriaceae > UBA5420. Next base: position 2,140 of record DUQE01000004.1, on the reverse strand, counting down.
TCATAATACTGTTGCATCATCGGTGTCAGTTTCACAGCTCACTCTACCCCTTTACAGAATTCGTCCTCGGAGACTCCACGTACTCGCTTCTGTAATCTCAACGGAAACCAGGGAACCCAGCAAATCATCAGGACCTTCAAAATGAACCTGGCGATTGGTGCGAGTCCGTCCAATGAGTCCGTCCTTTGAACGACCCTCCACCAGTAACTCTTGGTTGGTGCCTAAGAGACGACGCATGTGGTTCTCGCTAATTGTGTTTTGCAGCTCAATCAGTTTATAAATGCGCTCCTTCTTCAGCTCTTCGGGAATCTGGTCAGGCATACGTGCTGCAGGGGTTCCCTCGCGAGGCGAATAAATGAACGTAAACGCAGAATCAAACCCCACTTCCTGAACTAGACTAAGCGTTTCTTGGAAGTCTTGCTCTGTTTCACCAGGAAATCCAACAATGAGATCGGTCGTAAGACTGATTCCTGGTATCGCCTTCCTAACTTGCTTTACGAGATCAAGATAGTACTCTCGGGTGTACCCGCGGTTCATGCGCTTTAAGAGGCTTGAACTCCCAGCCTGCACCGGGAGGTGTAAATGCTCACAGACTTTGTCGAGTGTGGCCAGAGCTTTGATGAGGTCTGGGCCCATGTCACGGGGATGACTCGTAGTAAACCGTATGCGCTCTAGGCCGTTAATAGAGTTCAAGTCCTCTAAGAGTGCGCTAAAGGATGCATCTTCGGTTAGATCCTTGCCATACGCATTTACATTCTGCCCAAGAAGCGTAACCTCCTTGTACCCGTCAGCAACAAGTCCTACGACATCTTCTCTAATCTTCGCAGGGGTACGGCTATGCTCTTTCCCCCTGGTGTAAGGAACAATGCAATACGTGCAGAAGTTCGTACATCCATAGATGATGTTGACAAATGCTTTCAGTCCATCGCTCCGTTGAACAGGCAAGTCATCGCGATAATCCTGTCCCTCATCATACTGCCCTTCTTCCCACACCTCAACTATCCGCTCACCACTGGCTGCCCGTTCTAAGAGCTCAGGCAGACGATGAATGTTATGGGTACCGAAAATGAGATCCACGTGGGGAAGTCTCTGGAGCATCTGTTGTCGCTCCTGTTTTTGCTGAGGCATACAACCACAGATGCCGATAATCAGTTCGGGGTTTTTCTCCTTCAATCGTTTGAAAGCCGCGATGTGGCCGTAAACCTTTCTTTCAGGGTTCTCACGAACGCAACATGTATTGTACAGAATCAAATCGGCCTCATCAACACTGTCTGTTGACTGATAGCCTAATGACAGCAAGATGCCCGTGATCACTTCTGAGTCGTGGTCGTTCATCTGACAACCCATTGTTTTGAGATAGAATCGTTTCATCGAATTGGTACTCCTTTAGAAAATAAGATAAGCACTCTTCTATTATACTACGAATAGCCTTTGAATCCTAGGTATCCAAAAATGGGACTGGGGACATAATTACAGCAGGAGGGTTGACCATGCTCATTACCTTAGCACGTACTGTGCTACTATACATTCTGGTCGTCATCACCATGCGTCTCATGGGCAAACGACAAATTGCTCAACTCGAACCGTTTGAGCTTGTTATCGCCATCATGATAGCTGAACTTGCAGTCATACCCATGCAAGATCGAAACATACCTCTCATCAACGGCATTATCGCCATCACTACCCTGCTTTTCATCCAAGTCACCTTCAGCGTCCTTAGCCTGCGATCGATAAGCTTCCGTTCCTTCTTAGATGGACGTTACAGCCTGATTATTGCCAACGGTGTGATTCAAGAGAAAGAAATGCGCAAAGCTCGTTACAACCTAGACGAGCTTTTGGAGCAATTGAGACTGAAGTCTATCTTTAGTCTCGCCGATGTGGAGTTCGCGATTTTGGAAACCAGTGGCGAGCTGAGCGTACTCCTCAAGTCACAAAAACGAACCGTCACCCCTGCTGACATGAAACTCGAGACCACTTATGAAGGCCTGCCCCTTGTCTTGATCATGGATGGTCAAGTGATGTCGTCCGAACTGAGGAAGTCCCAACTCACTGAAGCCTGGCTGCGCACAGAGCTAGAAAAATGTGGCATTAAAAGTCCCAACGAAGTGCTGATAGCCTCGCTCAATACGCAAGGTGAACT
>DUQE01000065.1 GCA_012837925.1 Bacillota bacterium | reverse complement strand
TCGGGTCTCCGTCGAGCTCGATATAGGTGATGTGGCCGGCGTTCGTAAAGGCATGATACGGTGCCTCTAAATCGATCTTCGCATGGGCCGAGATTTTGTAGTAAACGGGAATGTGGAAGGAGTTCGTGTAGTACTCGTGGTCCGTGATGTTCTTCATCATCCCGTAACGTTCCCTGTCGATTTTGACAAAACGCCCAGACAGCCCCTCCGCTGGAGTCGCCAAAAGCGTATAATTCAATTGCTCTTCCTGGGCCCGCATATCGCAGCGTTCCCGCATGTGTTGCACAATCTTGAGACCTAAAGCCTGGCTCTCGGCACACTCACCGTGATGTTTCCCGGTTAACGCCACCAAAGTCTCCGCCAGACCAATGAATCCTACCGAAAGCGTTCCGTGCCGCAACACTCGTTCAACCTCTTCATGTTTATCCAGCGTATCCGAGTCAATCCAGATCCCCTGCCCCATTAAGAATGGGTAGTTGAGTACCGTCTTGCGTTTTTGAATCTCAAAACGGTGGCGGAGTTGACGGAAAACCAGATCCATCTTCTTGTCCAAAAGTGCAAAGAACTTGTCAATGGATCCCCGTGCCTCAATGCCTAGGCGCGGCAGGTTGATCGAACTAAAGCTCAGATTGCCCCGCCCTTTCGTGACTTCTTGGTTGGGGTCGTAGATATTCGCCATCACTCGGGTGCGGCATCCCATATACGCCACCTCGGTGTTGTCGTCACCTTCGCGGTAATACTGCAGGTTAAACGGAGCGTCCAAAAAACTGAAGTTGGGAAAGAGCCTCTTCGCAGAAACGCGAACTGCCTGCTGGAAGAGATCGTAGTTGGGATCTCCCTCTTGGCTGTTAATCCCATCTTTGACCTTAAAAATCTGCACAGGGAAAATCGCTGTTTCCCCATCACCCAGGCCATCCTCTGTGGCCTGCAGCACTTGTCTCATCACAAGTCTCGCCGCATGGGATGTACCTGTACCGTAGTTTATGGACGTGAAGGGAACTTGCGCACCCGCTCTGGAATGCATCGTATTAAGATTATGAATCAAAGATTGCATAGCCTGATATGTAGATCGTTCCACACGTCTGCGCACAAGTTTCAAGAGCGCTTCTGGCCAGTCCTTCGAATCGACATCGCCCAAATCTATCTTCCGCAGCGCTTCAACCAGGTCGTCGTAGTTGAATGTCAACAGATGCTCCACCAATTCAGGCGACAGCTGCTTATCTCCCGAAAGAAGCTGGTGCTCTTCGATCACGTCTTTGATATGTTTGTGGCAGGTTTTGTGGACACCCTCGGCCATCACGTTTTCGAAATTGGGGATCGACTGACCGCCATGCATTTCGTTCTGGTTCGCCTGCAGAGCAATACATGCCAACGCAGCGTAGCTTTCAATACTCTGGGGTTCGCGCAAAAAACCGTGACCCGTGGAGAACCCATTCTCAAACAACTTCTGCAGATCGATTTGGCAGCAGGTCTCCGTCAGCAGATAGAAGTCCTTGTCATGAATGTGAATATCGCCTTCAGCATGAGCTTTTGCCATGTCTTCGGGCAGGACATAATGGTCAATGAAGGCCTTGGATGCTTCGGAACCATACTTTAACATCATCCCCATCGATGTGTTTCCGTCGATGTTGGCATTTTCGCGCTTGATGTCAGTGGATGAGGCATCCGTAAACGACAACCTCTTAAAGGTCTCCATCAGCGCACTCTTCCGCTCCCGCATCTTAGCATGTTCTGATCGATAGAGGATGTACGCCTTGGCCGTTTGGGAAATGCCATTCTCCATCAGTACAAGCTCGACCACATCCTGGATATCTTCAACACCTGGCTGGGAGTTGGCATCAAGGCTGGCCACCACCTCAGCAGTGAGGCGATCGAGTTCGTCGTCTGATAAAGTCTCACTGGGAACCGTAGCATTAGCCTTGGCGATGGCTTGTCGAATCTTAAAGTAGTCAAACGGAACTAACGTGCCGTCTCGCTTAACAATCTGCTTCGGAGTCTGGACAATTGCACTATGCATGATTGAAAAATCTCCTTTCCGGATAAAAAAGAGAAAAGCAGGGCTGTAGGTACCGACCCCACCGATTTACCCCTATTTCCCCGCAAGTACTACATGTGGTATTCTTAATATATATTTTACTGCACATATTGCGTTAGATCAACCGCAATTCACTGCCAGATCCAAATTGATTTCCTAAGGCACGCACGTGATTGTCTCCGCCCCCGTACCCAAGGGATGCGCACACTTACTCTATCAGGGATAAGCGTCCACGATATACAAATATCCATACCGGGCTTTCTTCAGGTTGGTTTCCGGAAGCAAGACTAAAGGCCACTGTCCGTGTTCTTCCATCGTCATAGCTAAGGACCAGGGTGAAGTCCACAATCTCATACCTTCCTTGACCTGGCACTACGAAAGTAGTACGCGGGCAGTTTTTTTCATTCCCTGCACCTCCCTACCTTCATTCTAAGCCATTGGTGGTTCTACTTTTCCCCAATCGTGTTGTGATTTTTTTAGAAACCAATCCTACACGGACTTATCGGTGATGTATGGCTCCTAGCGCTTCTTTTGCGTATACTTGGTTCCTCGTCCGGCGCCAACCCTGACGATCTTGTCTTCCCTCACTAGATTCGCAAGGGCTTCACCTGCGGGAAAGGAAGAGCAACGCAAGAAGTACTCTACATCTCTCCGTGTAATCTCTTTCTTTTTGGACAACAGTCGAAGAACGTTTTCTTCCCTGGTCAGTGAGGGGTCATACTCCACTTGTTCATGCTGGTTACGATTGGGCAACGTCACTACAAAGGAGGCTGGACCGGGTGCGATTACGGGCTTGGGTGCACTGTCGGCGTAACTCTCCATGATCTTCTGTATGCCGGTACCGTAGCCCTCGATCAACTCCAACCTATAGAAGATGTTGGCAATGACGATGTTTCTTGGTTGCGACACACCAGCAAAAATATCTGTCAGGGTAAGCCCTTTAACGAGTCCACCCAAGGATATGAACTCCATTCGGTTGTCAAAAATATTGATGATAATACTGCCCGAATAATCGTAGTCTCGATGCACTACGGCGTTAAGTAACGCTTCACGCATAGCGTCCATCGGGTAGTCTGAATAATCAACTCGTCTAAGTCCATCGTAGGTAGAACGCAGGTTGTTGTTCAGCTCTAGGAACTCGTAGGTGTCGTCAATCTGTTTTAGAATCGAGCCCGTGAATTCGCGCCGAGTCTTGAAGTTGGCCTTACCTGTTCCCTCGTAAACCGCGCAGCGAATGACGTGTTCGCATTGATCGGATAGTAGGAAACCAGCGTTTGTGTAATAACCGTCCGTGTTCATGATCCCCAATGTGCGCCGATTGTTAGCCTCAAACGGAATGCCTCGATCGGAAAAGTAATCTGTGGCATAGGTAAAGGTCAGATCCTGGTTTAGAGACCGCATTTTGTCAAACGCAGTTCCATCACTTTCCTTAATCATTTGTCTAATTGCGTCATCCGTGGCTGAAACAGAAGATACACCGTGACGGACAAAAACACCGGAAGGCTTAAGACCTTTGTCAGACAGATGATAAGGTCTCTTTGGCCCACGCGAAACGACAACACGGATAAGTTCCCTTCCCCCATCCTCTAAGCCCTCAATGGTGGTGTAAGGAACTAGATCAGGCTTAATTCCGTCGCGGATCATATGTCCGATTCGTTCCATTTCTTGTTCTCTATCATCGACTCCAATTACGGTGCCATCGTTGGCAACGCCGACGTAAATCTCGCCACCCTCACTGTTGGCCAAGGCAACGACTTCTTTTTTGAAATCAGCGTTGACTCTTACTTTCAGCTCGGTTCTTTGATCCTCCGCGTATTTCAAGCGAACACCTCCCGGCAATTCATATTTCCCACATAATCCCTATAATCTCTATATTCTATATTATCTCCATGATATCACCATGGTATTCAAAAAGCAAGCCGTGCGATAGTCTCTGCTCTACAGAAGAAGCAAAGAAGTCCGCATCAAGACGATGCGGACCTGCAAAAAAAACGGCATCAAACATTTCCTCGGAATACAAGTCCAATACCAGAGGAAAGGTTTTCAACTCCCCCATTTGCTGTGCGTCCTCTACCATTCTTAGAAGCCCATTATCAAGAGGGAGACGAAGTATATCGGCTCGGACCTTTTCAAGAAAATGAATGGTCATCTTGAAAAAGCCGTCCAAAATCGATAGCCAGCATCATTGAATCTTTGGCAGCTGCGATTGGCTCGGATGACCTTCATGTTTGCGCCTATGTTTAGCCCGAAGGAGTAGATCATCCACCCTACGCAGCAAAGACTGCTTCGTATCGCTCGCCGCATACTCTGCTACACCGAAGCTACAAGCGATAGCTCGCAGGACATCGGGTGAACTGTGCGCAATACAGGCCCCAACCCATGCAGCCATCTCCTCTGCTTGCCGAAGATCTGTGTCAGGAAGAAGAATCACGAACTCATCTCCGCCCCATCTGGCGAACACGTCCGTATCTCGAATGGATTTGCTTACGGTGGCAGCAATGTCTTTCAACACGTCATCACCCACAATATGCCCATAGCTATCGTTTATCCCCTTAAAATCGTCAATGTCAAATAGAATCAAGGAAAGGGGTCTGCCCTTTTTCTTGGAAACATGCATCCACTCTTCCATAACATCATCGAATCTCTTTCTGTTAAAGATACCTGTCAAAGGATCCTTGGAGGATAGATCCAAGAGTTCTCCATGAGCGATGAACGTCTCTCTTTTCGTTTTCTCTGCCCAAAAGTAGTTCACATTGCAGTAGATAAGCAATATGCCCAGATACGCAACAATCCTAAAGAGCTCATGGGTCTGCAGCCCTTCTAGTTTCCGGCTCAGTTCCGCAAGACACAAAATACTGAAGACGAGAGTGGTAATCTGGGAAGCCGCGATTCTATTCGGCAGGAGAAACATCGCCAGACTAATGACCATGAGGCCTAAGACACTCAGGTAGGTGAGCGAGTCGTACTGCTTCAGTGTCAGAAGGTAGATAATGCCCATCGTCGCTTGATACACCGTTATTGTACGTCTGAGATGGTGATGGTTCGTAGTGCTCTTCGCGATAATAAAAACGGCCATGGAGATCACAATGAACGCCAACCTAATGGGTGTGGTTCTGGCAAACCGAGGAGTACTTCCCTCAGTGAAGTAGCTGTAAACGAGGAAAAGTACCAGGATGAACGCGAAGATAATGGCAATGTATGCCGTCATACGTGCTGAACCACTGAGGCTCTCTGCCAAAAACTCGTCTTCCATAGCACGATCAGTAAACTCCCCGAATATGGATATTCTATGGTTCCTCTCCTTTTCCATGGGCTTGTCCTCTACCCTCCCATCATAATCCACATCTTTTCGTTCCCAGTTTATTCCTGCCTAAATCTGGAGTCAACAGAAAATTCGAGTACAAGGGAAGCTGGCGGGCAATGACACTAAGTAAGTCTCCCCCATCCTGTGGGCAAGAAAATAGCACCCCCGCTATGGGGGTGCTCAGTAATTCATTTCACGCCTATATTTGCCTCGGGCCTAACCCTAGGCGTCTTGGAAAAAGGCGCGGTAGCCACGCATGGCCTCATAAATGTCAGCTTTGCTGGCGACTTCCCAGGGAGCATGCATGTTATGGACTGGGACTCCGCAGTCTACGACATCCATACCATACTCTGCGAGAATGTAAGCAATGGTGCCCCCGCCTCCTTGGTCGACTTTGCCGAGTTCCGCAGTTTGCCAGGTCACATTGTGCTTGTCCATCAGCTCGCGCATTTCTGCTAAAAACTCGGCGTTGGCATCATTACTGCCCCCTTTGCCCCTCACACCGGTGTACTTATTGAAGGAGAGGCCTTTGCCAAGGTAAGCAGAGTTCTTGGCCTCCGTTACGGATGGGAAATTCGGATCGTAAGCGGCACTCACATCGGCTGATAGCATTTTTGACTTGGCAAGACATCTTCTCAGCTTGAGTTCGCTATAATCACCGGTCAAGTTCATCACTTCAGCCATGGCGTTTTCGAAGAACTTTGATGTCATACCGGTTGCACCAACACTGCCGATTTCTTCTTTGTCCACCATCAACGCCACGCAGGTCTTCTTGGGATCCTTGACATCAAGGATGGCCCGAAAAGCGGTGTAGGCACAGACTCTATCATCATGTCCATAGGCCATGACCATGCTCTGATCAAAACCATAGTCTCGAGCTTTACCCGCAGGTACGGCCTCGAGCTCTGCAGAGACAAAGTCTTCTTCCGTGATTCCATATTTGTCGTTCAAAAGTTTGAGGATGTTCTTCTTCACTCGATCTTTATCCTCTTTGTCGCCAAGGGGAATGCTGCCTACGGTGATGTTTAGGTCTTCCCCTTCAATGGCCTGGGACATTTTCTTGTCCATCTGATCCTTGGAGAGGTGGATCAAGAGATCCGATACGCCCACAACCGGGTCATTATCCTCTTCACCAATCACGACATTGACGACGGTACCATCTTTCTTGACAACGACCCCGTGAATAGCGAGGGGCGTGGTCACCCATTGATACTTCTTGATTCCGCCGTAATAATGTGTTTTCAGCATGGCTAGGCCAGAGTCTTCGTATAATGGATTCTGTTTCAAATCTAGCCTGGGAGAATCTACATGCGCGCCGACAATCCTCAGGCCATTTTCTAATGGTTCACGGCCGATGACAAAGAGAACCAGTGCCTTTTGGGCTGTCACAGCGTAGATCTTATCCCCTGACTTTACCTGGTGCCCCTTGTCCAGGAGGGCGTCAAGTCCTACAAATCCCTGTTCTTCAGCAATACGAATGAACTCCGTGATGCATTCGCGTTCCGTCTTGCATGTGGAGACAAAGTCCTTATAACCCTCAGAAAAGTCCATTGACTCTTTGGTAGAATCGTCAGAATAGCTGTCCCATACATATCCGTATACCTTTTCTAAACTCTCAGTCAATACTATCGCTCTCCTTTGTCGCGTCGGTTATACCTAGCCTATAACCCATGTTACCATGTGTGCGATGAAGATAAAAGGTCCATTGATACCAAGCACTAAGTGTCTCACACAGTCTTGATACCTCCATTTAGCCATCGGCGGAAAAACCTTATCGCCTATTCTACAATGACAAACTCGTGCCTTTGTTCCACAAGCGGCTCCAAGAAAT
>DUQE01000003.1 GCA_012837925.1 Bacillota bacterium | reverse complement strand
TATTGATGCCTTGAAGGTGTACTTTCGTCGCCTCGTGGACATTGATTACGAGGGAACGCGGGAGCATGCCAAACTCCGGAAGGCTTTTGATGAAGACATGCCCAACGTGGTTTTGTTGGGTATGGGTTTGCAGCCGCAGAGGGGTCTGGCCGTTCTTCAGGAGATTAGAAAGAGGTTTACATCCGATAAGGTGAAGGTCATCTTGTTGTCGATGGAGGCCCCTTCAGAACACGAATTGATGAAAACAGCTCGCTTAGGAGCAGACTACTTTGTCCAGCGACCCGTAGACTTGTTTGTGTTGGAAACGCGGATCAGGCAATTAACAACAAAGCCCGCAGATCCACCTCGTGAAGAAGTGACGCGTCGACAGGTCCATGAGATCTGCACAGGTTACTTTGAGCAGATGGGCGTCCCACCGCATTACAAAGGCTATCGGTACCTCATGGAGGGGATCTGGTTGGCGTGCGTGCATTCATCCTGGCTCAATTCCGTTACTCAGATCCTGTATCCAGCGATTGGTCAGAGGTTTGAAGTAAATGGTTCGCAGGTGGAACGTGCCATGCGTTACGCGCTTGATGTGACGTGGGAGAAGGGAAATGTGGAACAACTCTACAACCTCTTCCCCTATGTCAGGGAGAGTAAGGGTAAACCAACGAATTCTGCGTTCATTGCCAGGATGGTTGAGTTGGTGAAGCTCGCTGTCCGCAATGGCTAAATGTACGGAGAACAAGGCATACTAAGAGAGACGGTGACCCCCGTCTCTTTTCCTATGCCTGGAGGGTAGTGTATGGAGGGCAAAGTGAGGTTGGGAAGGCGCACAAAGGAACTGGCTACACTGTTACAACCGAAGGAAATTGCGGTTATCTCGCACGAGGACCTCGATGCCATAGGTGCTGCAGGGCTCATCGAGGCTGGTGCATTAGCTGTCATCAATGCCCGTTGTTCTCTGACGTGTCGGTACCCCAATCTTGGTCCCCAGTTGCTTCTAGAACATAAGGTTCCACTCCTTGATAATGTGGGAGAGGAGATTTTTAGTATCCTTCAGGATGGCGATACTGTGGAAATCAGTGGACGCAAGGTCTTGCGAGGGGGTGAGGTGGTGGCGGTGGGCACAGTCGTTACGGACTATAGTATCAGAGAAAGGCAACGAGTGGCCAAACTCAATCTCCCGAGCGAACTCGATCGGTTTGTCACAAATACCCTTGACTACGCAATCAAAGAAAAAGGAGTGATTTTAGGTGACATCGCTTTTCCTGAGCTAAAATACGACTTGCGTGGAAAGACCGTAGTAGTAGTGGTGCGGGGGATTGGATACAGGGAAGACCTCCGAGTCCTTGGGGCCTACATTCAAGAAACGAAGCCTATCTTGGTGGGAGTTGACGGTGGAGCTGACGCCCTACTAGCCACCGGTTACAGACCCCACATCATCATCGGTGACATGGACAGTGTTAGTGATTCTGCCCTGCGGTCCGGTGCCCAGCTCATCGCGCATGCGTATCCTGACGGGCGTTGTTGCAGTCAGGAACGTCTAGAAAACCTGGGAGTCCCTTTCCACATCGTACCGGCACCTGGTACAAGCGAAGATCTGGGGCTTTTGCTTGCACATGATCATGGAGCGGACCTCATTATCTTGGTCGGATCACACTCCAACATGATCGACTTTCTTGAAAAGGGGCGACCAGGCATGGCTTCCACGTTTCTGACTAGGTTGAAGATTGGACCCATACTCCTGGACGCCAAGAGAGTCAGTGAGCTCTATAGACCGAGTGGGCTTATCAGTGTCGTGCCGGTGATTCTAGCTGCACTCATTCCCATACTCCTTTTCATGGGTATGGCATCACCCTGGCGACACTACCTGCATCTTTTATGGCTACAATTGCGTCTCATTGCGGGGTGGCTGTAGATGAACTTTGGTTTTCGCTATCACGTGGCTTCTTTAATGGCCGTTTTCTTCAGCTTGATCCTGGGGATTCTCATAGGGGGAGCTCTGTTTCCTGACCATGTCTTAGTCGACGAGCAAGCGAGAGTTATTACGGAACTGGAGGAAAGGTTTCGAAAAAGTCAAGCGAGCCTTGCCGAGGTCGAGGAGGAGTTGGAGGTAGCCCGAATGGCCTGGGCTCAGTTCCTAGATGCTGTATCAAAGGATTTGTTGACTGCAAAGACGGTGGTCTTGGTAGATGATGGTCAGATGGACATCTCCTTTTTGGGCACAGCTCTTCAGTTGGCTGGAGCTGAAGTGCAAACAGTGCAACCAGCATTGCTGGAGACAGCGGTAGGTACAGACCTACCAGAGGAGATTACCTTTGTGTTTTCATTGTCTGGTGATACCCTTGTGGCGGAGTTGCAGGAGTTGTGGAACGAGCTAGCCACTAGCGGAGCACGTTTGGCCTTTGTTTGGGATACGTCAAACGAACCTGCACTCAGCGATCTCCCAAAGAGCCTAAAGATCGACAGCATAGATACTGCTATGGGTCAACTGGCCTTCCTAGTAGGATTGGCTAGAGGCAGCGAAGGGCACTTTGGTCGTCAAATGGGTGCTCAAGGACTATTTCCATGCGAGTTGTAGTCTTGATTCCAGCGTATAACGAGGAAGAGCACATTGCAGAAACGTTGAGTGCCGTGGACTCGCTAGTGTCCGTAAGCGAAATTGTAGTCGTTGACGATGGTTCAACTGATAGTACGTACTCCGTGGCTTCCAATTGCCATCTGGAGTGCAAGCTATCCGTCCTTCGCATGGAAAGAAACAGTGGCAAGGGCGGTGCGTTGAACTACGGGCGACAAAAGGTCGCTGGGGATGTCTACCTCCTGCTAGACGCCGATCTCGGTTCTACTGCGAGACTGGCCCACGACCTTCTCCAACCCGTTCTCCGCGATGAGGCCGACATGACCGTAGCCCAGTTTGGTTCGCAGCAGAGCGCTTCTGGAACCAAGATGGGATTCGGGGTGGCACGCTTCTTAGCATCGATGGGTGTCCGATTCTTGACGGGCAAGAAGGTGACCAGTCCACTATCGGGGCAGCGCGCCATTAAGGTCGAAGTTCTAGAACAGGTTGGGGAGTTTGCGCCGGGCTTTGGCGTGGAGGTCGCTTTAACGGTTGGTGCACTGCATCACGGATTTCGAGTACTGGAGATCCCTGTGGCGATGAAGCATCGTGCACTCGGTCGAGGTCTGCGGGGGATGCGCCATCGAGGACGTCAGTTAGTGCAGGTCCTTTTGGCATTGAGGCATTGCTGGAAGAAGGGGTGGCATCGGTGATTTGGTGGGTAGTTTCTGGAGTGCTTTCCTATGTGTCTGTACCGCTGTTGTTACCGATTTTTAAGAGTGAGGTGCACAAGAACTACTTGGGCGAGGACGTTCCCACTGCGCTTGGCCTTGCGTTTGTCTTGACGGGGGGTCTGGTGATTGTGGCACGTTTGCGGATCGATCCCTATGCGCCACATTTCAGCGCATTACTTCTCTTCGTTGCCGTACTTGGAATCATCGATGATCTCTGTGGAGAAGCTACCAGGAAGGGATTTCGGGGGCACCTTACCGGAGGTCGTCTCTCTACAGGGACTCTGAAGGCATGGGGTGGAGTACTTGTTTCCACAGCCATCGCCTCATCCATCAGTTCCAGTGTCTGGCAGACTTTACTCAATGGGATTATTATTGCTTTGATGGCCAACTTCGTAAATCTATTGGATCTTCGTCCAGGACGTGCGGCCAAGTTTTTCTTGATCCTAGGTGGTCTTGTCTATCTCTTGAAGCCACGAGCCCTAGGTCCACTCTTTGGTATGCTCTGGGCCGTGGCAGGATTCTTGCCCTGGGACTTAAGGCGGGTGGCCATGATGGGAGATGCAGGTTCAAACCCCTTAGGTGCGGTCCTGGGTCTAGCCTGCGTCCTTTCCTTACCTCTTTATGGAAGAATTGTCTTGGCTAGCGCTTTGATTCTCGTAAACGCCTTGTCTGAAAAGGTTTCGTTCTCACGGGTCATTGAGTCGAACCGATTCTTACGGTTTATCGATCAACTCGGTCGCTGAAGGAAAAACCAAGGAATTGTGGAATAACGAACCATCAGATCAACGGGGAGAGGGATCATGCGCAACATACTTTTGGTTTTAGGTGCTCTGCTCTTGTTTTTTTCTATCGGGAGAGCGAGCTCGCATCCTACCTATACGGTACAGCCAGGTGATACGCTGTACGACATCTCGGTGGCTCACGGCATCTCATGGAAAGAACTGGCTGACTTAAACAAAATTAAAGATCCGACCAAAATGCAGGTTGGGACGCAGTTGCGTCTACCTTCACATGTCCAACCAAACGCTACTCGCTTAGAAGGGACCATCGTTGACATAAGCTCTAAGGAGAGAGAACTTCTCATTCGCTTGGTTTCCGCCGAGGCGCGTGGCGAGTCCTTGGAGGGGCAAATTGCGGTAGCGGCTGTCGTCCTTAATCGAGTACAGAGTAGCAGGTTCCCAAACACTGTGTGGGATGTTATCCACCAACCAGGGCAGTTTACTCCCATTGAGCAAAACGCTCTACCAAAGACCGTAGGTGATACGTGCGCCGAAGCCGTGAGTAGGGCTTTGCGAGGCGAGGACCCTACGGGTGGTGCTCTATTCTTTTACAATCCCTCGACAACGCAAGCAGCCGATTATTGGGCAACGAAGCCAGTGATAAAGAAGATTGGCAATCATAACTTCACCCTGTAGGTAATAAGATTACGCAGGGGTGATGTTATGCGTGTGTTCGTTGTCCGGGTAAAGTGGTGGTACGTGTTCGCAGTTCTGCTGTTGGCATTTGTGAGCCTTGTGCCGCAGGTGAGAGAACCGCTCATTGTAGCCGTGACGGCCAGGGGACGTCTTGTACCGATTTATAAAGTCAAGACGTCGGCCAATAGGGTGGCAATATCTTTTGACGCTACTTGGGGGACCGAGTTGACGGATGAAATCTTAGACATTCTCAAGAGTCACGGTATCACGACAACGTTTTTCCTGGCGGGGTACTGGGTAGACAAACATCCGGATTATGTAGTCAAGATCGCGGCGGCTGGTCATGAGATAGGGAATCATAGTTATTCGCATCCTCATATGAATACCCTAAATGAGCAAGGTATTGGCTACGAACTACAGAAAAATAATGACTTGATTCAGGACTTGACTGGCCAACGCACGACGCTCTTTCGCCCTCCTTTCGGGGAGTACAATAACCAAGTGATCTCTGTTGCATCGGCTCTGGGGTACCATACGATCCAGTGGTCAGTGGACTCGCTTGACTGGAAAAACCTCACCAGCAATCAGATCTACGATCGAGTCATGGATCAGATTGAGCCAGGCTCCATCGTCCTTTTTCATAATGCCGCTCCAGGTACCCCTGGGGCTATTCGTCGTCTAATTCCAGATCTGCTGGCCAAAGGATATGAGATCGTTCCGATATCTAGCCTCCTGCACAAGGGTGACTATTACATCGATCATGCTGGAACGCAGCATCCTGGCAAAGGAGGTAGGTAAGTGTGATCATCACAAGAAAGGGCATCATGTTGGTTGTAACCGTTTTGTTGGTAGTCGCTTTGGGCCTTTTGGGACCTGGAATATACAGAAAGGTGCAACGGACGTTGTATGGTGTCAAGAGTGGTGTAACCTTAGAGGGGCAATTAGTAGAGGGACTCTTGGAGCATGAACTCTACGATGTTGTCGCGAGCCTAGCAGAGACATCGTATGTTGAGGCCAGTAATGCTAGTTGTAACTGGCAGACGGGTGAAATCACAGCGGAGGTTATCGGGCAGCTCGTTGACGTGCAGAGTACCGTTAAGGCTCTGCTCGATGCACCGGCCCAAGCATCGGTAGATCTGGTCACCGTTCTTATCTTACCTTCCATCACCACAGCGCACTTTCAACCCATTTATAGGGGGCCCACGAGTGAGCCGAGGGTGGCGTTGATGATCAATGTGGACTGGGGTGATGAGTTCATTCCCGGAATGCTGGACGTATTTGCCCATCATGGTGTTAGTGCGACGTGGTTTCCCACAGGACGCTGGGCTAAGGCTTCACCCGATCTCGCCAAGAAGATTGCACAGGATGGCCATGAAGTTGGCAATCATGGAGGTTGGCACGGTTCACCCAGTGAGATGAGCCGTAGCGAAACCGCTCGGCTCATTCAAGAAGGAGAAGATCTGATTTTAGAGGCCACCGGGCAAAAGCCACAGGTTTTTGCGCCCCCGTCAGGGGACTTTAACCAGCAGACAGTGGCGGTGGCGGCGGAGTTGGGGTATAAGACCGTGTTGTGGACCGTAGATACGGTAGACTGGCAACGCCCTGCTCCTACTGTGATTATCGATCGGATCAAGAGCAAAGTGGTCAACGGCGCCCTCATCCTGATGCACCCCACCCAACCAACGCTAGAGGCACTACCAGTTATCCTGGATTATCTCTCCCGGAGTGGATTTCAGTGCGTTACCGTGACCGAACTACTTAGTGACTAACCTAAAGCCTTGACCAGATATCGGAGTCCTCTTGCCCGAGATTGCGCAAGGCCATGCCACCCAGATTGTACTGGTCTACTAGATCCAACTTATACTTCATGCTGTAGCGGTTTTCAAACCAAACCTCTCGACCCGCACCATACCCGAAGTATGGTGTCTTGGACTCTGTATCCCACCTGACACTCGCTCCTTCTCGCGCGGCGAGTTCCAGGACCTCCTTGTGTGAGAGGGGAGTCGCTAGATCCGAGCGCGACCAGTGTAGGCCACCTGGAGATAAGGCAAGAATAATCCTTTCTGTAGGCACCTGGGCAATGGTCTTCTCGAGCATGTCCTCTACGTGGCGAATTGATGCTACTGGGCCAGGCTCAGACTGACTTGGTCTGGCTGTTCCCAGGACGATGTAGTCCGCGACATGACTGGCTGCTTCGTAGTCAATGGAATCATCCCAAGGCAGACCTATCAAGGTCTTGAACCCTTCCTCCCGTAGTCTCGCCCTTAGAGTTCTCAGGTACTCAAAGAGTTGGACTTGCTCTTCCTTAGGGACATAGGTTATGTCGACTAACACTCCTTTGAGACCCCACTCCTCTAGTGTGGCTATGATCCTGTTTATACTGTTTACCTTCAAATTTTCCGTTGCTAGGAGGCGTGATGGGTTGGCTGCAATTTCGACAGTGGCATAGGTAACCATCTCTTGATTTCCAGCAAAAAACAAACTGCGTCCCATCTCTTCCGGGTCAAAGTCAGTGACGAGGCCGCCATAGCTATCCAACTTCCAGCCGAGGGGAGCGATACTTGTGAGCGTCTCACTGTTTTCCAGGAGACTATCGTAGGCCATTTCTCCTCCCGGATAGAACCCGAGGATCACCTTCTTCGGGTCCTCGCGCTGTACCTCTTCGATCGAAACAGCGTAATCGGGCACCCAGCCCTCTGTACCGATGCGCGGACGAATCTTGTACCAGCTCTCCATTTTGTCTAACACCGTGATCGTCGTGTTCCTCGTAACAGTTCCAAGCGGGATTCCGTCGACGGCCGGGCTTCGGCGAACTGTAACTCGATCGGCCGTGACTTTCCCTGTCTGGCCCAGGACAACGTACGATTGCTGCGTCAAAGGAGGATCCATAGGTTGAATTGGTTGGCTTTGTCCTCCTCCCAAGAGGTTGGTAAGGTAGAATAAGATTGATAACAGAGCTGCGATGATACCTTGATTCATGCGGATCCCCCTTTCTGGTCTGATGAATCTATGGTATCATATGCATATGGAAAAATCAGTGGAAAGAAAAGTACGGTTTGGCTGATCTGTCCAATCGTACGGGAGGATAGAATGTATCAACGCACTGTGTTACCCAACGGAGTGAGGATTATCACCGAATACTTACCTTTTTTGCGCTCGGTGACCCTTGGAGCTTGGTTTGAGGTTGGTAGCCGCCATGAGCAACCGAGCGAATGGGGTCTTTCCCATTTTATTGAGCACATGATGTTCAAGGGAACGGAGAAGTATTCGGCTAGAGATATTGCAGAGATCATGGACCAGCGCGGAGGCTATCTCAATGCCTTCACCAGCAAGGAGCAAACCTGTTATTACTTCAAGGTCTTGGACGAACACTACGAGACAGCATGTGAGCTACTGCAACAGATGCTGCTTCGCTCTTTGTTTTCTCCAGTCGATGTAGCTAAGGAGAGAAATGTGGTTCTCGAAGAACTGCGCATGTACGAAGACACCCCAGAAGAGTTAGTCCATGATCTGTTTTCGGAGACCCTGTGGCCTACGGATCCTCTTGGACGAAACATCATTGGTTCGACATCGTCAATCAGTGGTTTTACGTCGGAGATGATTAGGGACTACATGGCTCGGCATTACACGGCAGATCGCCTTGTGATCGCAAGTGCCGGCAATATTAGTCATGACAAGGTTGTGGAGAGCTTTGCCAAAGCCTTTGATTCTTTACCCGGAGGGCTGAGACCCGTGTTAGACAAGGCGGTTACCAGGTCAGGCCAGGGGCTCTTTCAGGACAAGGATATCGAACAGGTTCATCTTTGCGTAGGTGGTCCCGCTCCGTGTCGCCACGACGAACGGCGCTACGCACTAAGTCTCTTGGATACCATGATTGGTGGAGGCGTCAGTTCTCTCTTGTTTCAGGAGCTGCGCGAGGAGCGTGGCTTGGTTTATAACTCCTATTCATTTACCTCGCTTTATGACGACGTTGGTGCGTACGGAGTCTATGCCGGTTTTAATCCGCAGCAGTGGGCCCAGGTGTGGGACGTGCTTCGTGATGTGTTAGACGGTATACCACAGTTGATAACACCGGAGATGCTGGAACGAGCAAAGAGCCAGATGAAGGGTAGCTTAGTGCTGTCAATGGAGAGCACAAGTAACCGCATGACTCGCTTAGTTAAGGGAGAAATGGACGAAGGTGGTATCGTCACTCCTGAGGAAACGATGAAACGCCTTGAAAAGGTAACCTATGAAGAGGTGATGAAGTTGGCGAGCGTGGTATACAATCCCCAGGACTGGAGTTGGGTAGGGCTCGGACCGCGACATTTGATCAAGGAGGATTCGCTATGTCAAGAGATATGTTAAGGGAGATTTTTCGCCTCCAACAGAAGTTCGATGAGGCCGTTGTTGAACATCGAGGTCTTGATTATCCTCCTGACGTTTGGATTCAGAAAGAAGTCTTAGCAATCCTGTCCGAACTGAGCGAGATTCTCGATGAAGTGAACTTTAAGTGGTGGAAGGACCCTAAGGATATCGACCATGAGCGGTTGAAAGAGGAAATTGTCGATGTCTTGCACTTCTTTGTGAGCATGTGTCTAAAAGCGGGCATAGGGCCAGATGAACTGTATGAAGCTTACGTGCTGAAGAACAGGGAGAACTTTGCTCGTCAAGAGGGGGCTACCGATCGCGAAGGGTATGCTTGGAAAAAGCAGTAAATTATGATATAATCAAAATACTCCGCGCCCAGGGAGATGTCCAAAGGAGATGTTCTTTTTTGTACATGCGCGGGGTTTTTTTTGTCCTTGTTTTGCTCCTCATCTCTCCTGGCAGTACGCATGCAATGCAGTATGATGGAGAGTTTGCAGCAGAAGCAGGAACTGGAGGCACTACGTGCACTGTGCGGTTGGGATTAGAAAAGAAGCTACTGCAGTGTGAGGCAAAGTGGGGTCTTGAAGGCGATCTGAAGCTTACCGAGCCTTCCCGTGCCCAGATGACGACGTGGTGGCAGGTCGCGTTACCAATCGCGAAGCAATTCAGACTCGTCATTAATCGCAATCAGAACCACTTTACATCGTCCGATATCTTTCGGTTGATCCGCCATAACCAGTTCATGGAGGACACAACCTTCGCTTCTCTGCAAACCAGGCAGATCTACCTAGGATATTTGCGTAGCGTGCCATTCAAGAATCTGGACGTTGTGGATGCGTTTTTTGTAGAGAGTGTTTTCGATATAGGTGCTCTTTCCTTGACAGGTCTGCAGATGCACTTCGCAGGATTTAGCGAAAGCGGGACAGCTGGGGTACTTCAAGCTGGTGCGACATTCGGGACGCTCAAAGCTGTAGTTGCAGGAGGGTGGCAAACAGATTCCAGGGCTGACTTGATGGAAGGAGTAGTCTTAGATTTAAGCCATAACGGAAAGGTCTTCAATGGTCGTCTAGTGGCCCAGAGGGTTGATCCTGGGTTTCTGAGTCCGTTGGCGAAGACAAACCAGTTTACTCCTAATCGTCAAGGATGGCAATTAGACGTATCCTCCAAGTACAAAGGGATAGAACTTGGCCTTACACTTCGACGCCACACAGACATTGAGAGGACAAGAGAATATGACAGGTTGGTGTGGAAACTTGACGTGGGAGACAAGAATACCAGTGTGGAGTGGCGCATTCAGCCAACTCCGGCCTTCGTCATGCGTTACTCGTTAGGGGATACTCTTTTTCAGATGGATCCCATTAACAGTACCCTGCGCACCGACCTCGCCCTAGGCGACAGTCTGTTCAGTTTTCGAGTGGATGCACTTCGTACCATTGCTCGCCTTGAGTACAAATTTGCCGGTAACTTGCGGTGGCGTTTGATTGGAAAATATGACTTTCAGAACGTACGCTCCCACTATTCCGTTCTCGTAGAGCACAGCTTGGACGAGCACAACACCCACCTTCAGTTGGAGATAGGAGAGTATGATCGCGGAAACATGAGTGCGGGCTTTAACAATCCAAGCAGCTTTCGCATATCATGGCGATGGAAGTTCTAGTCGTAGTGCGTTCTACATATGTTGAGCTGAGGTGGGTGAGGCTATGCGCTATTCAGAGCTGTCTGGTAAGGAGATCATCTGTATTGACGAGGGAATTCGCCTAGGAGTGGTGGACCATACAGATCTGATTATCAACCTGCGAAGCGGCGAGGTTGAATCCATCGTGATCCCCTATGGTCATCGATGGTTTAGACCCAAACTCATCGTGATCCCATGGAGAGGCATCAAGAAGATCGGTCGTGATTTGATCATCGTTGACCTGACGACGGCACAAGATTACGCTGATGTAATGAAGAAAATTGAGGAGAGACCAAGGTGGAATAAGCCCCCTTTTTTTGGGTAAGCTAGCTGTAAGAAACGAAAGGGGGAATTCTCTTGTCAACTGTCATTGGTGTCTTTCGTGATATCAGTACTGCCGAGAACGCAGTAAAAGCTTTGAGAAATAAGGGATTCCAGGATAATGAAATATCCATCCTGGCTAAAGACAGCGCAACGAGCAAAGGTCAGAACATGTCGGGCGACATGGAGACTGGTTCGGACTTTGGCGGCACAGACTCTATTGCAGATGGAACCACATGGGGTGGAGCTTTAGGAGGAGTAGCGGGGCTTTTGGCTGGAGTTGGGGCCTTGGCCATACCGGGAATTGGTCCGATTGTGGCGGCGGGTCCGCTGGCTGGAGTGTTATCTGGAGCTGTTACAGGAGGGGTAGCCGGAGGTCTCATCGACCTCGGAATCCCCGAGGAACGGGGACGCCAGTATGAGCAGTACTTGAAACAAGGCGGTATACTAGCGGTAATTGAGACAAGTGAAGACAAGGTCAACGATGCTAGCTCAATCCTTCGGCAAAACGGGGCGAAAGACGTAGAGTCCCATGGCGGAGGAGAAAGTAGCAATTAGACTAGTCTGGAAGAGGCTGCCAACCAAGGTGGCCTTTTTTCTTGTTTCTACCTTTGCAGGAATGTCCCAATGACTTGCCGAATGGACTGCAATGGTTAAGGAGGGGAAGCACATGCGAGTTCTGGTTAACGGAGCGGCTGGAAGAATGGGAAGTGAAGTATGCAGGACGGTGCAGAGCTCTTCGGACTTACACCTCGTTGGTGGCATTGATCCCGCTGGTCG
Organism: Bacillota bacterium; assembly: GCA_012837925.1. GTDB lineage: Bacteria > Bacillota > Limnochordia > Darwinibacteriales > Darwinibacteriaceae > UBA5420. The sequence continues at coordinate 1,497 of DUQE01000003.1, read as the reverse complement.
AGGTCTACTTACAGGTGTCAAGACGTTCACGAACCTCAAGGAAGCATTGGAGGCAATCCCAGTCGACGTCGTTGTTGACTTTACTACTCCGCACGCTGTAGGGCCTAGTATGGAGACATGTTTAGCATTCGATGTGCCCATGGTAATCGGAACTACAGGCTTAAGTGCCGCCGAGCTACAGGAGTGGCAGGTTAGGGCCTTGCAAGAAAATTGGAGGGCGATTATTGCTCCCAATTTTGCGATAGGTGCCGTCCTAATGATGAAGTATGCACAGGAAGCTATGAATTTCTTTGAACAGGCCGAAATCATTGAATATCATCATGCACAAAAACTTGATGCCCCCTCAGGAACCGCCTTGCGGACACGAACACTAATGCAGGAAGTGTCGAACAAGGATATTCCTATTCACAGCGTTAGGCTACCAGGCTTGGTTGCTCATCAGGAGGTTATCCTGGGACTACCAGGACAGACGTTGACCATACGACACGACTCAAATAATCGCGAGAGCTTCATGCCTGGGGTTTTGTTGGCCATCAGGAGGATCTCTGAAATCAAAGGAGTCGTTATTGGACTAGAACACATTCTTTTCGCCGACATATAGTACTAATGAGTTTCGGTGAGGAGGGTTTGTCATGGCTAGTCAACTTGAGAGTGTACCAGTAGCGATGCTGGGGTGTGACCAGCGCGAAGTTGGTCTGGCTCAGGCTTTGGTCGACCTTGGGGTTGATCTGCATCTAGTTGGCTTTCCCAAGACAGGCTCCTTAAAAAAGGCACTACACTTTGAAGAACCAATTGACGCTATTCGCGGTGTTAGAGCGGTTATTGCTCCCATGAGCAATACCGACGCTGAGGGACAGATCACAGCGAATATGATAAACAGAGGGGAGCCCATTCAATTAGCTCACTTAATTCCTTTGCTGCCCCACAAGACCCCCTTATTGATTGGTGTGGCGAAACCGCTTATTCGAGGATTGGCCACCCAGTATGGACTGACCCTTGTTGAGATGGCCGAGATTGACGAAATTGCCGTGTTGAACTCCATACCCACTGCTGAAGGCGCCATTCAGGTGGCGATGCAGAACACTCCCCATACCATCCACGGGTCTCGTTGCCTGGTTTTGGGTCTAGGACGCTGTGGAACCACACTGGTTCAGGTGCTCAAGGGTTTGGGGGCAGTGGTAACGGTGGGATCGCGATCGGCTATGGACCTGGCTCGAGCCGTTGCACTCAGCTGTGAACCCTTGCCACTGGCGGCCATGTCGTCTAAGGTTGACTTTCAGCTCATTTTCAATACCATTCCAGCGATGGTTCTGCCCCGCTCCTATCTCAGGAACCTTGATCCGGAGACGGTGATTGTGGATATTGCTTCGGGTCCCGGTGGCACAGATTTTGCTGCAGCAGAGGAACTCGGAATTCTGGCAATCCATGCCTTATCACTTCCTGGAAAGGTTGCCCCTAAGACCGCAGCAGATATCTTGATCAAAACCATTCCTCACC
>DUQE01000064.1 GCA_012837925.1 Bacillota bacterium | reverse complement strand
GAAGAGGACAGATGCGGAGATTGTCTTCGCTTCTGTGCAGACGCTCTCGCAAGAGCAATATCTGCAGCCCTCGTTTTTTACACAAGACTATTTTGACTACATCGTCATCGATGAGTATCATCATGTTGCTGCCCAGAGTTATCAAAGAATCGTAAACTACTTCAAACCCCGCTTCATGCTGGGGTTGACAGCGACCCCTTTTCGCATGGACAATCAGGACATATTTCAGTTCTGCGAAGACAATGTTGTTTATGAGATTAACCTCCAAGAGGCAATCAATAAGGACTACTTGGTCCCATTCCACTACTACGGAATCTATGATGATACGACCGATTACACGAACATCGCCATGTCGAATGGGCGCTATGTCACAGAACAACTGGAAAAGGCTCTTTCCGTAACATCCCGAGCGGATTTGATCCTTAAGCGATATCGGGAGTACAAATCCAAGAGGGCCTTAGCGTTTTGTAGTGGAATCAGGCATGCGAACTACATGACTGAGATGTTTCGCCAGAGTAGTGTTCCTGCGGTTGCAGTACACAGTGGGCAAGGTCCCTTTGTGATGGAAAGGAAAGCAGCAGTAGAGGCTCTACGGAACGGCGATGTTGAGGTAATTTTCTCGGTAGACCAGTTCAACGAAGGTGTGGACATCCCCGAAGTCGATCTCGTCATGTTTTTGCGCCCAACCGAGTCCTACACAGTCTTTCTGCAGCAACTAGGGCGTGGTCTGCGTAAGTCTGATGCTAAAGAATCTTTGACTGTTCTCGATTTCATCGGCAACTATAAGAGAGCCCACCTAATTCCATTAATCTTGACGGGCAGAAATCCCCAGGAACAAGGAGAACACGTCTACAAAATACGTGACCTCTCCGAATCGGTAGCTGAGGGCTGTACCGTCAACTTCGACATGCGCCTATTGGATGTTTTTGAAGAAATGCGTAAGCATGACCCCTTGCCTGAACGGATGAAAGTGGATTACTTCTGCCTAAAATCCGACCTGAAGCGAAGGCCATTGCGCCTTGACATCCATGTGGGGAGCGACATTTCTTCCCGAGAGTATCTGAGACCTCGGCACCTGGCGCCTCATCAAGGTTATCTTCGTTTCCTGGCCGATCTCGGGGAGCTGACCTCGGAAGAAGAGGGCTGGCTGAACACCGATGTTGAAGAGTTCCTCCTGAATCTGGAGAAGACTTCGATGACCAAACTCTACAAGATTCCCACCATTCGATCCTTTATACGTGGGGGACAACTACAAGCCTTTGTATCAAGCGCCGAAATCGGGGGAAACCTGCAGCACTATTACGAAGACCAGCGATTTCATGTGGACATGCAGGATAAATCCAGTCGGGATTATAGAGAGTGGCCCTTGGAGAAGTGGACACGCTTGGCAGAGAATAATCCTATCAAGTTTTTGGACAAGAGTTCCCCGTTTTTCCAGTACGATCAGATCAACAAAAATCTCCGCCTAGCTCCTGCTATCGTCCAAAAGCAATCGCCTGCATTACTTGAACATATTGACGACATACTCCGGTATCGGGAGCGGTTGAAAGTCACAAGATTATACAAGAACAGAGAATGAGAGGGGTATCATCATCGCCACCTATGACAAACTAGTACGGGATCGCATCCCCGAGATTATTCAAGCGAAGGGAAAGAAATGCCGCTTTTCCACGGTCAGTGGAGACGAATTACTCTTAGGACTCCAAGCCAAGCTCTCCGAAGAATTGCAGGAGTTTATAGAAAGTGGAAGAGACTTGGAAGAATTGGCTGACATCTTAGAGGTAATCGATGGTCTTGCCTCGCATCTGGGCTCGTCCTTTGAGGAGATCATAGAACGCAAAAGAAAGAAACGAGAGCAGAGGGGAGGCTTCGAAACAGGGATTTGGCTGGAGTGGGTTGAGGATTAGGTGAACCCGATCACGTATTGGTCTGCTTTGCGTTGCAAACAGGCCTTTTTCGATCATGGGAAAACCTGCTCAGGATGGGACTTTGCGACTTCTTTAAATTTTCTTAAAATATGAAATTTAGTACTTGCCAACTCGTTCCATATATGCTATTTTGGATGAGCCTAAGTGTCGAACTTAGTATATTTTGTCAATCGTCTTGGGACAAGTACATAGTCACTACACAGAGTGAGAAGGGAGGGCATACGATGCTGAGTAGGTTACGAATATCCACTCGTTTGTATGGAGTCATTGGCATTTTAACAGCACTTTTGTTGGTCTTAGGGTACTTTGGTTGGTATAACATGAATAATGTTGTGGAGCACAAGGATAGTGCCATTTCTGCCTTACGGCTTGGCGACACATTGACCAGACAGGAAGTCGCCCACCTTGATTGGGCTCTGGCTTTGTCAGCGAGTCTGGTGACCCAAAGTAGCTTCACGGGAGCACTCGATCATACACTCTGTGGTTTTGGTCAGTGGTATTATCATTTCATCACCACACCAGAGTTTGCTGAACTCTCGCCTGAGATCAGGAAGGCGTTTCGTGACATTGAAAAACCACACGAAGAATTGCATAGTACAGCCCGCACCATTAGTGACCGTTTGAGGGGAGCGAACTATTCCACGCAAGCATGGAACGATGCCTACACCCTCTTTGTGAACGAGACTATGCCCATCCTTGACCAAGTTCGTGCTGGATTTGTGCACATCGGTGGCCTGCTCGAAGGCGATATCGCCCAACTCGAAACGTCCGCTGGACAAGTGGCCACTCAATCTACCGTTGCGATCGTGGCCATTGGATCCCTGGCTTTGCTCATTGCCGTGTTCCTTGGTGGACTTACCGTGCGCTCTATTTGCAGAAACCTCCGGTACACGGTGGCTCGTGTTGAAGATCTCTCCCACGGTGATGGCGACTTAACGCAGCGCATCCCCGTTAACACGTCAGACGAACTGGGGAATCTAGCAGCCAACCTAAACACCTTCATCGAAAAGCTTCAGCAGATGGTAGGTTCGGTGAAAGACTCCACTGATCAGACAGCCGAACACTCTGCCACCCTGTCTTCTACAGTAGAAGAACTAGGTGCCTCCGTAACCGAAGTCGCGGCGACTACAAACCAGTTCGCCTCGACCTTACAAGCCATGAGTGATCGCAGCCAGGATTTGGTCGTCTTAGCCCAAAGCGCTGAGGGTCAAACCGGCAAAGGCGCTCAACAGATAACCCATACGATGGGTATCATGGGCGACATTAACCAAAGCATGAATGGTTTAGGCCAAGAAATTCAGCGCCTAGAAAAACAGTCCGAACAGATTCAGACCATTGTAGGTGTGATAACAGCCATCGCAGATCAGACCAATCTCTTGGCCCTAAATGCGGCCATCGAGGCCGCAAGAGCTGGAGAACATGGGCGGGGATTCTCTGTCGTCGCCGGTGAGGTCCGCGATCTCGCAGAAGAGTCGGCTAAAGCAGCCCAGGAGATTTCCGCTGTCATCAGCGAAATCCGGCACGTCATGCAACAAACAGTGGCCCAGGCCAACGAAAACGTGGGACGGGTGGAACAAGGTACCAAAGCCGCGCAGGACACCGGAGTCGTCTTTGAGAGTATTCGTTCCACGATGGATGAACTGGTCGAAGGTATTCGCTCCTTGGCCGCCTCGAACCAACAGCTTACCGCGGGAGGCGAAGAGATTGCGGCCACCAGTCAACAGCAATCGGCTTCCATTGAAGAAATTGGAGCCACTGCAACACATCTCGCTAACATGGCAGCACAACTACAAGAACTGGTAGAGCAGTTTAGAGTCTAGTATTCTTAGATGTTGATCATAAAACCGAAAAGGACGCTCAGCACAAAACGCTGAGCGTCCTTTTGTCGTACTATCCACTGCCATCATAATAAGAGGGTATAATCACCAATGCAACGAACTAGGTTGATGTTGCAGCTCCTAGTACTAGGTGCGCTTATCATTGTGAGAAAGCAGGGAAGAATCGCATGGGTCAGATCATTGTTATACTCATCGTCATACTAATCGCCG
>DUQE01000063.1 GCA_012837925.1 Bacillota bacterium | reverse complement strand
GGTAGCAACAAGAATTCTTCCTTCGGCATTACTAAACAGGCGGCGAAAGGTTTCTCCGATCGTTTTCTCCGAAGCGGTATAGCCAGGGCGTTCGGCATTGGTCGAGTCGGAAAGTAGACAGAGAACTCCCTGTTGACCCAAATTGGCAAAGGCATGCAAATCAGCGACCTTACCATCATAGGGAGTCTGATCAAATTTAAAGTCACTACAATATACAATGGCCCCTAAGGGAGTGTGGAAAGCTAGGGCCACAACATCCGCGATACTATGATTAACGTGGATGAACTGGATATCTATGTTCCCAACCTTCGTCCGATCGCCAGCCTTAATTTCCCGCAAATCGGTACTGCGCTCAAGGCCATGTTCAATCAGCTTGACTCGAAGGAGTGCTAGAGTTAACTTTGTACCATAGACAGGCACATTGAGTTGACGCAGCACATATGGCACACCGCCAATATGATCTTCGTGTCCATGCGTCAAGAAAATACCCTTAACGCGGCTGGCGTTCTCCACTAAGTATGTGATGTCCGGAATCACCAAGTCAACGCCTGGCATGTCGTCCTCCGGAAACATCACACCGGCATCGACTATGGCCAGATCCCCGCCGATCTCTACCACAGTCATGTTCTTGCCGATTTCGCCAAGACCGCCTAAGGGCAGTATCCGTATTTGATTTTTATCTATCATGCAGTATAAAACACCTCCAATTTACTATGACTTCTTTGATTAAGCATAGAGGGTGACCACCACTTCCGCCCATTGGGTGGTCGCATTTCACTAAACCGAACAAGTCATGCATTCTTATATTATACACACTGTGGAGCAAATTATCAAATGGCCCAAAAAGAAAAAACCCCCTCTCGGCATTTCACCAGATAGGGGGCAACATCGTATTTGTTCTCGTCTACGAGCCCAAGCCCATGCGGGAAAGAACTTCCTTAATGGTCTGGGTCTCCTCTTCCGTAAGATCGACCAAAGGAAGTCGCAATGGCCCGGTCTCAAACCCCATGAACTCCAAGGCTCGCTTCACGGGTACGGGATTAGTCGTCAAGAACATGGCCTTGAAGAGTGGCATCAGCTGCAGATGAATTTCCATAGCCTCCTCATTCTTGCCAAGACCATAGGCATTAATCATAGCCTTGATCTCCCGCCCCACAAGATGACTGACGACGCTCACCACGCCAGCACCACCAACCGCCAGAATGGGAAGTGTGAGTGCATCATCACCGGAATAAATCAGGAAATCTTCTGGTACAAGAGTCTTCAAGACACTGACTTGTTCGAGATTACCACTTGCCTCTTTTATGGCTACGATGTTATCGATCTTGGCCAGCTGTGCTACCGTCTCAGGAAGGATGTTGACACTGGTTCGACCCGGAACGTTATAGACCATGATAGGTAGCGACGTCTGTTGAGCCACAGCCTTAAAGTGCTCGTAGAGTCCACGTTGCGATGGTTTGTTGTAATACGGTGTGACGAGCATGATCCCATCAACCCCGGCGTTCTCGGCAGCCTTGGTAAGAGCGATGGTATCCTCGGTACTGTTGGAGCCCGTGCCGGCAATGATCTCAACCTCACCGCCCAGGGCATCGGTGACCTCCGAAAACAGCTTCACCTTTTCATCAAAGCTCAGTGTTGGACTCTCGCCAGTAGTACCGCTTAGTACCACGCCATCCGACCCATTCTCACCTAAGCGCCTTGCTAGGTCCACTGCTGCCCTATAGTCTACCGAGTAATCCTTGTTCATTGGCGTAATCATTGCTGTGAAAAGTTGACCTGACTTCATGAGCTGAACCTCCTAAATACGATCAAGTTGGAATCCCCTGTACAATGCCTGTACAGCTCGTGGCACGTGTTCTTCCAGCACTAAACAGGAAATGTTGGCGTGGGAGTCTGTTGTTTGATAAATGGGAATCCCTTCGGCCTCGAGACAGTTCACCACTCGGGCCATTACCCCAGGGACACCATGCATTCCAGCCCCAACCACCGAGACTTTAGCAAAACCTAGTTCGATCTTAACACTTAACCCCAATGGCGTCAAAACGCGACGTGCCGTGTCCACCTTCGCTTGATCGATGATGAAAGCAATAAGATCGGGAGACAGGTAGATCAAATCTACACTTACCCCTGCATCGGCCAACAACTGAAAAACCTTCGTTGCCAGTCCCGAACTGTGAAAATCATCTGCACCTTCGATTTTCACTTGTGCACGTTTTCCGAGGTTGGCAATACCCGTCACTACACGATCTGCAACCTTTTCGCCACCGAACTTAGTCTTTCCACGCCCGACCATCGTACCCCCCTTGGAGTGTACGACCGAGCGAATCTGCAGAGGAATGCCTTCTTCCATGGTAATCTCTGCAGCCCTGGGATGCAACACTTTAGCCCCCATATGACCCATTTCAACGACTTCCCGGTACGACATGACCTTTAGCGTAGGAGCATCAGGAATGAGCCTGGGATCGGCTGTCTTGATGCCGTCCACATCTGTAAAAATCTCCACGCGTTCAGCCTTAAGAACCACACCCAGTACTGCAGCGGTAGTGTCGCTACCTCCGCGCCCTAGTGTCGTCACCTTACCCGTCTCTGTCACCCCTTGAAAACCCGCTACCACAGGTATCGTGCCTGCACCTATCAACTCCCACAGCCTTTCGCTCTCGACCCCAGTAACCCTTGCACCTAAGTGTACATCATCGGTTGTAATTCCACACTGCCAGCCTGTTAACGCCGTGGCAGGCAAGCCCATAGAGCGTAACCCCTCAGCAAAAACGCTGGCCGAGATAATCTCGCCACAAGACAGGAGTAAATCTACATTGGAATCATCGGCATTCGGATGCGTACCATAGATCAAGTTCAGGAGTGTATCGGTTGCATATGGGTCACCTTCACGCCCCATGGCAGACACTACAACAACTGGGTGAAGTCCGGATTCCACTGCTTCGTTAACCCTTTGCAGGGCCTCTGAACGCATCTCAGGGGTCGCAAGCGAGCTACCTCCGAACTTCTGTACAACAACTCTCATTCACCCACACCTCACCTCTTCGTAAAGGCACCCATTTCGTTTGCTTTCTCAGCAATTTGCACGGCGTTCAAGGCAGCTCCTTTTCGAATCTGGTCGCCAACGACCCAGAGATTTAGACCGTTCGGTATGGTGCGATCCCGTCGAATACGACCTACGAAAATCGGGTCTTTCCCGGAAACATACAGAGGCATGGGATACTCTTGTTCCCGAACGTTGTCGATGACTTCGACTCCAGGAGCTTTTCTGAGTAGCTCTCGACATTCGTCCGGTGAAAGGGGATCAATAGTCTCTACATTGATACTCTCACTATGTGAACGCATGACTGGAATTCTGATGGCCGTGGGAGAGATCTTTAGGTTCGGGTCCTTAAAGAGTTTTTGCGTCTCCCTTACCATCTTCCACTCTTCCTTGGTATAATCATCTTCCTCAAAAACATCGATCTGTGGAATAGCGTTAAAAGCTATGGGATAATGGCGCTCGGCGCTTGCCACCGGAAGAATGGCTGCTTCAAGTTCTCGCCCGGCCACATAGTCCTCGGTCTGACGACGTAGTTCATCCATGCCTCTTCCGCCGGCTCCTGATACGGCCTGGTACGTCGAGACTACCACGCGCTTGATGCCGACCGTATCCAAAATCGGCTTTAGTACAATGGCCATGATGATGGTGGAACAGTTGGGGTTGGCAATAATCCCCTTATGGTTTGCGATCTCTTCCGGATTCACCTCTGGGATAATCAGCGGAACATCATCCCTTAAACGAAAGGCACTCGTATTATCAATAACTAACGCCCCAGCCTCAACAGCAGGCGTCACCCACTCCTGGCTGACCTGGCCACCCGCAGCAAAAAACGCCACGTCTACTCCCTTAAAAGCCTCAGGAGTCGCTTGCTCTACTGCGTACTCTTTTCCTCCAACCAATACCCTGCTCCCAGCGGAACGCGCTGAGGATAAAAGCGTGAGGTTGTTCATCGGGAACTTTCTTTCCACCAAGACATCGAGTAATTCTTGGCCAACCATCCCTGTAGCACCCAATATTGCAACATGTAAATCCTTCATTCAAATCCCTCCTCGCGCTATCGGACTGCTCTAAGCTTTCTTTCCATTAGAACAGGTTGTAGCTGTCTGTTTTGTAATGCGCTATCTATGGTAGGTATAATCAATTCCATATCGGCGACCAGTGATCTAGGCTTGGCTTCGGGATTGTCTTGACCAAAGGGTACGAAGTAGACCCCCTGAACACTCAACAGCACCCCTAGATTCTTTGCATTCAAACCCAAAGCATCGTTGGTGGAAATCGCCAACACCAAGGGTCTCCCGTTCCTTAATTGTGTCTTGGCAGCCATTAGAACAGCCGTATCGGTAATGGCGTTAGCCAGTTTCGCTAACGTGTTGCCTGTACATGGAGCAACGACCAAACAATCAAGTATTTTGGATGGACCCAGTGGTTCTGCATCGACAATTGTGGTGATTACCGGTCTCCCCGCCAGTTCGGCAAAATAGGCGATGTTCTCAGCACCAACACCAAAACGCGTTGTAGACTCGACGACGGACGTTGATGCAATTGGGTAAACCTCAGCTCCTTCTTCTCTTAGCCTTTTCACTTGCGGCCAGATTTCCTCATACGTGCAATGACTACCAGTCAAGGCAAAACCAATGTTCTTACCC
>DUQE01000062.1 GCA_012837925.1 Bacillota bacterium | reverse complement strand
GTCATTCCCAATTTTTTACCTAGAATACCTTTGGCCATCTTTCGCACCCCCTAATATTGCTCCCACCGGTACCCGATTAATCTTGAATCTTAATCTCAATATCAACACCAGCAGGTAAATCTAAGCGCATCAACGCATCCACCGTCTTTGGATTGGGATCCAAAATATCAATTAGACGCTTATGCGTTCTCATTTCGAACTGTTCACGCGAATCTTTATGGACGTGGACAGAGCGTAAAACGGTAAAAATGTTCTTGTCAGTAGGTAAGGGGATGGGTCCCGAAACCGTTGCTCCTGTCCTTTTTGCAGTATCAACAATCTTCTCTGCAGAACTGTCCAGGATCTTGTGATCAAAAGCCTTTAACCTGATACGGACTTTTTGCTTAGCCAAGAATAATCAATCCTTTCGCTCGATAGACGAACATACTCTGTGGAAATTCCCGAGTAGTGAATGTCTACATTCACCAGATTGCCCCATAACCCAGCTAGGAAGTTCCTCCCCTCTGCATGCAGTTTGTGAAACAAACTGCCGCGAGTAATTGAAATGGTGGAGGTATCTAGACTCTGGGGGCGAGCAATTCAATTACTCGCAACCTTCCACGTCATCGCTATTTCATTCAGACAGTCGGATGGGAAAAGTAATCAGACTACTTTTCCCGTCCGCTTAACACTAGCCTTATGCCTATGCTTAGGCAAGAATCTTGGTTACAACACCTGCTCCAACAGTACGGCCACCTTCGCGAACTGCAAAACGCAATCCTTCTTCCATGGCGATTGGAGTAATGAGCTCAGCGGTCAAGTTGGTGTTGTCGCCAGGCATAATCATTTCGGTGCCCTCTTCAAGCTTCATAACACCGGTTACGTCTGTGGTTCTGAAGTAGAACTGTGGACGATAGCCATCAAAGAATGGGGTATGGCGTCCGCCTTCTTCCTTCGACAGAACGTAAACTTCGCACTCGAACTTCGTGTGTGGTGTAATGGAGTTGGGCTTTGCCAACACTTGACCACGTTCGATGGAGTCACGGTCTACACCGCGAAGCAGGATACCTACGTTGTCACCGGCTTGAGCTTGATCCAACAGCTTACGGAACATCTCTACGCCTGTGGCAACGGTCTTTCTGGTCTCTTCAGTCAAACCGACGATGGCTACTTCGTCACCAACCTTGATAACGCCGCGCTCTACACGACCGGTGGCAACTGTACCACGACCGGTAATCGTGAATACGTCTTCAACTGGCATCAAGAAAGGTTTGTCTACTTCACGGGCAGGGGTTGGGATGTACTCATCCACTGCATCCATGAGCTTTTGAAGCTTTGCAGACCATTCCCCAGGTTCGCCAGCGGTGAGCTCTTCGATAACCTTGAGACCGCTACCGGCTACTACAGGAATCTCGTCGCCAGGGAACTCGTACTCGCTGAGAAGTTCGCGAACTTCCATTTCAACAAGTTCCAAAAGTTCTTCGTCGTCAACCATGTCAGCCTTGTTCAACCATACTACGATGGCTGGTACACCAACTTGGCGGGCCAAGAGGATGTGCTCACGGGTCTGAGGCATAGGACCATCAGCGGCGGAAACAACCAAAATGGCTCCGTCCATTTGAGCTGCACCAGTAATCATGTTCTTAACGTAGTCGGCGTGACCTGGGCAGTCTACGTGTGCGTAGTGACGATGCTCAGTCTCGTACTCTACGTGCGATGTATTAATGGTAATTCCGCGTTCTTTCTCTTCTGGGGCGTTGTCGATTTCGTCAAACTTCTTAATCATGCCCTCTTTTCCACGGCCCAAAAGCATGGTGATTGCCGCAGTTGTTGTTGTCTTACCGTGGTCAACGTGACCTACAGTACCCACGTTCACGTGGGGTTTGGTTCTTTCAAACTTTTGCTTTGCCATTTTTCTTCCTCCTTGTTTTCAGGAAATGAAATTTATTCTACATGCCAACCGAACTTTTGATTTCTTCGGCCAAATTACGAGGCACTGGCTCGTAATATGCAAAACTCATGGTGTGTTGTGCTCTGCCTTGAGTCAGGGAGCGTATAGAAGTGGCATATCCAAACATTTCGCTCAGTGGTACATAACCTCTGACAACTTGCGTGTTACCCCTTTGCTCCATGCCTTCGATCTTGCCACGACGTGAGTTAATGTCACCCATTACGTCGCCCATGAAATCATCAGGCGTTACAACCTCCAACCGCATCATCGGCTCTAAGAGCACTGGTTCAGCCTTCTTACAGGCTTCTTTGAAACCGATAGAACCGGCAATCTTAAATGCTAACTCCGATGAGTCCACTTCGTGGTAAGAACCGTCCACAATGGCCACCTTCACATCGACCATGGGGAATCCGGCCACAACACCGGTCAGCATTGCCTCCTTAATACCTGCCTCTACGGGACCAATATATTCCCTAGGCACTACTCCACCGACAATCTTGTTCTCAAACTCGAATCCTGCGCCGAGTTCATTCGGTTCAACTTCCAACACCACGTGTCCGTATTGTCCACGTCCACCACTCTGGCGTACAAATTTACCCTCAGCTCTGACTGCCTTCGTGATGGTTTCACGATAAGCAACTTGCGGCTTACCAATGTTGGCTTCAACCTTAAACTCACGCAACAAGCGATCTACAATGATCTCCAAATGAAGTTCGCCCATACCGGCAATAATGGTCTGCCCTGTTTCATCGTCGGTGTAAACCTTGAAGGTCGGATCCTCTTCGGCTAAGCGCTGCAAGCCAGCTCCCAGCTTATCTTGATCGGCCTTGGATTTAGGTTCGACGGCCAGGTTAATAACTGGCTCAGGAAACTCTAACGATTCCAACAAAATGGGCTTCTTCTCATCGGCCAAACTGTCACCGGTCGAGGTATCTCGCAAGCCTACTATAGCGGCAATGTCTCCAGAATAGACCTGACTGACTTCTTCCCGATGATTGGCATGCATTAGCAAAATTCTTCCTACCCGTTCGCGCTTGCCTGTGCTCACATTGAGAACATAACTACCGGAGTTCAGCACTCCTGAGTAGACCCGGAAAAATGCAAGTTTTCCTACATACGGATCCGCCATAATCTTGAACGCTAATCCAGCAAAAGGCTCCTTGTCATTTAACCCACGTTCTTCGGTCGCACCGGTATCCGGATTTGTTCCCACAACTGGTGGTAAATCACTTGGCGACGGTAGATAATCAACTACAGCATCCAGCAGAAGCTGGACTCCCTTATTCTTAAACGACGAACCACATAGCACAGGAATCAGATCCACGCGAATGCAAGCCTTACGCAAAGCAACTTTGATCTCTTCAGGTGTAATTTCAATACCTTCAAGATACTTCTCTGTGAGCTCTTCATCGCTCTCAGCAACTTTCTCAATCAGGCGCTGACGTGCATCTTCAACTACATCGAGAATCTCCTCAGGAATCTCTCTTTCCTCAGAAGTACCGAGATCATCCACATACAGATGGGCCTTCATCTCAACCAAGTCCACAATGCCCCGGAAGGTATCTTCCGAGCCAATCGGCCATTGGATTGCTACGGGATTGGCTCCCAGACGCTCAGAAATCATATCTAAGCCTCGCTGAAAGTCTGCTCCCACTCGATCCATCTTGTTGATATAGGCCAAGCGAGGTACATGATACTTATCTGCCTGCCGCCAAACAGTCTCAGACTGCGGCTCTACCCCGCCGACAGAGCAAAACACTGCTACTGCCCCGTCTAGCACCCGCAAGGAACGCTCAACTTCCACAGTAAAGTCCACGTGCCCGGGCGTGTCAATAATGTTAATTCTATGACCCTTCCAGTGACAGGTGGTCGCAGCAGAGGTGATGGTGATTCCCCGCTCACGCTCTTGCGCCATCCAGTCCATGGTTGC
>DUQE01000061.1 GCA_012837925.1 Bacillota bacterium | reverse complement strand
TACAGGATCGCAGTCCAAGGAGAACTAAGCCCTGAGCAGCGCGAAGCGTTCACGTCTATGGAAGAAGTCGTTGTTGAAGAAGAGAGTTCGGAACGGACAGTGATGAGTGTTCGCCTAGAGGACGCCCAGATGCTCTATACTATCCTTGGAATCCTTGGATCAGACAACTCCGTGATCGAGTCAATTGACCAAGAACAGAATAACCTGGAAAGGGTGTTTCTGGAGATCGTGGAAGGGAGGGTCCAGAGTGCCTAAGAAGCTGATTCTACTTAACGCATTCTTCAAGAAGGAGTTCATTCTTTTCCGACGTTACCTGATAAACAGTCTAGGTGGTATGATCACGCTCTATGTGATTTTTCTACTCCTCATTGGAGGATATCGCGGGTTCAATGCACTGTCAGGCGTGGCTGGTGACACTGTCGAGAGTTTAGTGGTGGGGTATGTGATTTGGCTCTTCATGCTGGTCACATACCAAGATGTTGCCTACACTTTGCGTACTGAGGCGCAGGAAGGGACGCTAGAGCAACTGTATATGTCCGTACACGGATTAGGTTGGGTAATGAGTTCCAAGGTGATTGCCGGATTCTTCGTCAATTTGATCTTGATTGCCGTTATGTTAACTGCGGCCCTATTGACGACAGGGATTTCTTTGAATGTCGACCTGCTGTCCTTGACCCCGGTGGTAGTTGGGACATTGCTGGGTAGCGTGGGGATAGGTTTTGCCATTGGTGGGGTAACCCTGGTTCTCAAAAGGATCGACAGTTATACCCAGATGGTACAGTTTCTTCTGATTGCTTTAGTTGCCGTTCCCGCCCAGCGTGTTGCGTGGATGCGACTTCTGCCTTGTAGTTACGGAGCGTCCTTGATCTCCCGCATCATGGTCGGTGGACAGAACATTATGGAACTGGGGCTGTCGAACGTGGCCGTCATGTATCTGATTGGCGTAGGCCACCTGGCCCTGGGCTACGGAGTCTACAAGGCTTGTGAAAGGAAGGCCATGCGGGCAGGGATGCTCGGGCACTATTAATAGAATAAAAGAAGCCACTGGGTTGCCGCCAGTGGCTTTCTACTTAGTTGGCTACATTGAGGACCTCTTCTTGACTCGTCGTTTCGAGATCGAGAACACTTCGCTGCCATCCTTTTCTGAGGAAGATCCAATAGCCATATAGGCAAACGATGAGGTTGCTGAAGCTCATGGAGAACCAGATTCCCGTTGAACCCCAGCTGGTCAAGTGCTTGAAAAACAGGATCATAGGAAGTCTGACAAACCACAGCCTCCCAATTTCCATGCTCATGGAGTACTTCGTGTTTCCCGTTCCTTGGTATAGTCCTGTAAATACACTGAATATGCCCATCAGTGGCATCGAGAGCGAAACGTAGAACAAGTACGTGAGCGACAGTTCGATGACGGAGGGGTCGTCCCGAGATTGCATGAAGAAGTGGATAATGGGCTGATCGAATATGACGAGAACGGCAGCTCCGGCCACTCCAATAAGAATGGTCAAGGCTAGGGCCTTGTAGAAGGACTCTTTCACTCGATCCATTTGACGAGCCCCTACAT